>NZ_DASRGV010000224.1:0-2807 GCF_035650855.1 Actinocrinis sp.
CGCAGTACTCAGCCGGACCCGGAAGCTGCCGATCGAGGAGGCGCTGGACGAGGCCGCGGCGCTGCACGACCGCCGGATCCGCGACTACCAGCGGCTCGAGGCGCCGCTGCTGGATGACGGGGACCCGCGGATCGCGCGCTACCTCGGTGATATCAGGGCTTGGATCTCGGGGCATCTTGCCTGGTCAGCCGAGACCCGGCGGTACGAGTTCGGCATCGCGGCTTAAGTCAGCGGTTCGAGCACCAGCGGGACGACGCCCGGATGCAGCGTCGTGCGGGCCACCGGCTTGACCACGGACCCCGGCGCCGGCTTGACCGTGTAGTGCGAGGCGATGGTCGAGACGGCGGTCAGGACCAGGCTCCAGGCGAAGCCCTCTCCGACGCAGGCGTGCGGCCCGAGGCCGAAGGGCAGGTAGTGGCCGCGCGTCGCCTCCGGGTCGGGATCGAGCCAGCGGTCGGGGTCGAAGCGGTCCGGCTCCGGGTACGCGGCCGGGTCGTGGTGCAGGCCGTAGAAGTTGAGCAGCACCTGTGTTCCCGCGGGCACCGGGACGCCGGCGATCTGCACATCCTGGATGGGGCGGCGGCCGAGGATCCAGCTGGGCGGGTAGTAGCGCAGGATCTCCGACACGACACGGCGGGTCAGCGGCAGGGAGCCGAGGTCCGCGGCCGTCGGGGTCCGGCCGGCGAGCACCGTGGCGGCCTCCCGCTGGACGGCGCGTTGCAGATCGAGGTCGCGGGAGAGGACGTGCAGCGTCCAGGCGAGCGTGCCCGCGGAGGTCTCGGTTCCGGCGAGCAGCACGGTCATGATCTCGTCGTGGGCCTGCGCGTCGGTCATGCCGCCGCCGTCCTCGTCGTCGACCGCGGCGAGCAGGGTGCTGAGAAGGCTCGGCGCGTCGGAGGCCGCGCGGTCCGGCGCGCTCGCCTGCCGGGAGCGGTGATCGGCGATCATGCGGTCCGCCATCGCGTGCAGTCCGGCGCAGGCCCGGTCGAAGCGCAGGTTGCCGGGCGTGGGCGCCTTGTTCAGCACGGCCAGCGGAAGCAGCGCGCGGCGGCCGACCCCGCCGAGCAGGACGGGCAGCGAGGCGAGCACCTCGTGCACCGCGGCCGACCCGGAGCCGTCCGCGCTGGGCCCGTCGTCCACGGCCTCGAACATGGCGCGCGCGATCGCGGTCATCGCGAGCCGGCGCATTTCCCGGCCCGCGTCGATGCCCGCCGCCGGGCGCCAGTCCGCCACGGTCTGCGCCGCGCAGCGCGCCATCACGGCGACGTACCCTTCGACGTGTTCGTGGTCGAACGCGGGGCGCATCAGGCGCCGCTGCCGGCGGTGCTTCGCGCCGCCCGAGGTGCCGACGCCGTCCCCGATCAGACCCCTGAGTTGATCGAACTGGAAGCCCTTGTCGTAGCGGGCGGCGTCGGAGATGAGGACCTGCCGCAGCGGCTCCGGGCCGTTGACCAGGCAGGCGGGTTTCGGACCGAGGCGTAGCGCGACGACGTCCCCGAGCGGATACACCCTTTGGAGAAATCCGAGCGGATCGCGCAGAAGCGCGCCGGCGTGTCCGAGCAGCGGCAAAGCTCCGGGTATCGTCGCTGCTGAGCGAGTTGGCCGCAGAAGAGGGTCGCTCGATCTCGACAAGATTACCCCCAGTCGCGTTATCCTGACACTCGGTCACATTAGCGAGGGCGCGAGGGCGCAGTAAGGGCGCATACAGGCGATACAAACCGGCCATCCTGTGCGATTCTTGAGAAACACCACCCCGTACCGCTACCACGCGACTACCGTATGCATGATGGTGAGCGGTACGCGTGTGCCTGAAGTGAGAAGTCAGGCTACGAAATCACCCGGGAGCGGGCGCGAGCACGATCGGCGGGAGGAACCGATGACGCCGCCTCAGCACCAGAGCGCCACGTCGGACGCGCACGGCGCCGGGAACGACGCCGCGCACGACGCCGCCGACTATCAGGGCGCGAACCGGGCGCTGGCCCCCTGGGAGGAGCTGGGAGCCGCGTCCAGCGGGTTCAGCGCCTCCGCCGGCTTCTTCAACTGGCATCTGTCCACCGGCGAGGTCGTCTGCGACGAGCAGACCTTCCGCCTGCACGGCCTCTCCCCCGACGCCGAGCCGCAGTTCGAGAGCTTCCTCGCGCAGGTACCGCAGGAGGACGTCGAGGAGCTGCTGCGCACGCTCAATCCGCTGCTGTCCTCGGTCGGCGACTACATCTTCGAATACCGGGTGCGCTGGCCGGACGGCGTCGTCCACACGCTGGAGACCCGCGGGCGCGTGGTGCCGGGTCCGGACGGCGGCCCGCTGCGGCTGATGGGCGTGATCGCGGACATCACCGAGCGGCGCGCCGCGGAGGAGGCGGCGCGTTCCGAGGCCCGGGCCGCCACCCGGATCCAGACGGTCACCGCGGGGCTGGCCGCCGCGTCCACGCTGGACGAGGTGCGCGCGGCGGTGGAGGGCGCACTGCCCGCGCTCGGGGCCGACGCGCTGATCATCGCGGACGTGGGAACCCGGGTCGAGGTGCTGCTCTCCTGCGGCCCCGGCGCCGGGCGGCACGAGACGCTGCGGGTGTCCGACTACGGTCCGCTGCGCACGTCGGCGATCTACGAGTCAGCGCTCTTCTTCGGCAGCTCGGCGGAGCTGTGCGAGCGCTTCCCCCAGGTAGAGCCGGCGGTCAAGGACTGCGGCCACGAGGCGTGGGCGTTCCTGCCGCTGTCGGGCGTTCCGCGGATGCGCGGGGTGTGCCTGCTCGGTTACGAGAGCGAGGCAGTGTTCGACGACGCGGAACGCAGCGTGCTGGTATTGGCGG
>NZ_DASRGV010000225.1:0-17791 GCF_035650855.1 Actinocrinis sp.
GGACGGCGTGCGCACGCTGCCACCGATTCCCGTTGCTGGCGCGCCGTTCTTGCCCACGCCTCGCGAGCTGGAGGAGCGGACGCTCGACGACGCGAGCGGGACCGGTGGCGTGCTCACCGAGACCGTCAGACCGCCGCCACCCGCGCTGACCGGGTCCTGCGATGGCAACGAATCAATGAACTGCGACGAGTGACTGTCGGAGGTGACGCCGAGCAGTGCCGCGGTGGCCGCCGCCGCGGCACCGACCGCGCCGAGCGTGACGGCCGAGAGGACCACCTGGCGCATCGGGCGAGAGCGGTGCTGCGGCCGAGGCTTGC
Organism: Actinocrinis sp.; assembly: GCF_035650855.1. GTDB lineage: Bacteria > Actinomycetota > Actinomycetes > Streptomycetales > Catenulisporaceae > Actinocrinis. Next base: position 318 of record NZ_DASRGV010000225.1, read on the forward strand.
CGTCCGGGCCGCGCGGCGCTTCGGGTGCCGGCGCGACGAAGCGGGGCAGGCGGGCGGTACCGCTGTTCGAGCGGGCGCGGACGCCGGGGCCAGTACCAGACAGGGCCCCGGATTCGGCCCGCGAACCAGCAGCGGCGGCAGGACCAGAGCCGATGCCAGAGCCGGCACGACCGCCAGCGCCAGAGCCGGCAACCGATCCGGTGCGCGTAGCCGCGTTCGCGCTCACGCCTGCCATGCCCTCGATGTACGCCGACTCGGTGTACGGCCGTCGGGTGCGCGTCCTTTCGGCGGCGGATCCGACGGGAGCGCGGTTGGCGAAACGTCCGGACGGAGTCGAGATGAATCCGTCGCCGGTGTCGCCGCTTTGCGGTCCGGTGAGGAGCTTGGGTCGCGGACCGCCGCCGGCCATCGGCCGCCAGTCGGTCTCGGAGTCCGGCGGCAGTACCCGAGCAGCCCAGCTTCCCGGCGCGCGATAGACGCCTGCGAAATCAGTATCCTCACTCGCGCGACGCGACTCACTGCGGGCGGCAGTAGTTGCATCGCGCTCACCGCTTGGCCGTCGTGCGTCAACGCGCGGCCGGCTCACGCCTGGAACCCTGCGCGGCAAAGTATCTTGCACTACGGGAGCCTTCGGCGTGGGCTCAACAGAGGCCTGATTCGCCGCGACGACGACTTGATCAGAGTTCTGGCTCTTCGACTCTGCGTCCGGCGACGATCGCACTGCGGCACGCTTCGATTCCGGCCCGGTGCCCCGCTTCGGCGCAGCGCGACGTCCGCCACGCCGACGAACCGGCGACGGCTCGTCTGCCATCGGGAAGCCATCGGGCGTGAAGTGCCGGATCCGCCTCGCGATCGCGTCGTGGTCGACACCAAGGCGCAGGGCAAGTTCGGGGTCGCGCAGTTCGCTCAGCACGATCTCGCGCAGGGCGCGCGGTGCCGCCACGAAAGGCAGGATGGTCGGTGCCGCCGGAGTGCCGATGACAGTGTGCAGATAGTGCTGACAACGCGTGCAACCGTCGACGTGGTCGGTCAGCGGCGCGCGCAGTGTGGCGTTCAGACGCCCGGACCAGCCGAACGTCAGCTCGGCCAGCTGTGCGCAGTGCTCGGTCGAAGCCTTCGCTACCGCGACTGCCGCGAGTGACCGCTCCAGCTCCCGCCAGGCGTCGGCGAGCACTCCGAAGCCTTGAGCTCCGATAGAACCGATCGGCGCGTCACCGCCGCGCCCGAACCGGCCGGACTGCGCGGAGCGCGCGGACTGCCCGAGTCCGAGCACCAGGCCGAGGCCGTGGCTGTCGAGTCCGTGGCGGATCGTCAGCTCCAGGATCTCCCGGTGCGCAGGGGCGAGACCCTCGGACTCGGGCCATTCCAGCGAGTGGAACTCGGCCCGCCGCAGGTTGCGCTCCAGCGAGGCCAGCGAGCCGCCCGGATCGGCGGCCCCGGCCGGTGGCCGCAACCGACCGGCGACCGGACTCGGTGAATCCATCGAAGGAGAGATCGAAAAAGCGTCAGAATCCGAAGACGCCGAGGCATCCGGAACCCCACTGAACGCTGTGGCCTCATCCGTCGACACTGATGACAGCGACACTGATGACAGCGACGGCACTCCGCGCAGCGAGCACTCGCGTCGCAGGATCGCGTAAAGCCACGGCTGGATGTACTCAGGCTGTCGGAGCTGCCTCACGTTGCGATCGGCGATGACGAATGCGCAGTAGAGCGCGTCAACAGCCGCGTCGTGGTCACGCAGCGACCAGATCGCGTATGTGTGCAGGCCGTCTGCGTATGCGTCGTAGGCTGCAGCTCGGCCCCAGCCATCGCCCGCGTCACCGGTTGGCCGGATCGGCTCGGTGCGCAGCGGTCGATCGAGTAGGGCGGGCGCACCGGAGGCCGTCGCGGCCGCAGCAGTGGTGTGCCCCCCGCCGCTTGAAGAGTCAGCGTTCACACGGCCGAAGGTAGGCGGCGCCGCGCTCAGGCGTCCCGGAGACGCCTGCCTATCGCCCGAGTGAGTGACAACGTATGACCGTATGTCCACTCATACGAGTGAGCTTTCCGAAACTCGCGTCAGCTCGAACTCGCCGATGGGCTCGCGGACGAAGGCGAAGGAGACGGCGACGGAGAAGACGATGGCGAATGAGACGGACTCGACTTCGGGCTCGACTTAGGCGTCGAAGACTTGCTGGTCGTACCGGACTTCGGAGTGGTCATCTGCGCGGCAGGCGTTGACGCCGAGGCGGACACCGAAGCCGATCCACTCGAGGACGGCGTCGCCGCCACCATCAAGTCCAGCGGGCTCGAACTGTCCGTCGCCGACGCGGTCGAACTCGACAGTCCGCCCGTCGAGTTCGCGGCCGGACTGGTTGCCGGCGCGTGCGTGCCCAGCATCACGTACAGCAGCACGCCTACCGCAGCCGCAGCCGCCGCGAAGCCCGCCGGGAGCACCCACTTGCGTCCCGAGCTTCCCCCGCCACGCTTGCCTCCGGTCGGGAAGCCGTTCTCGTCGAAGCGGCCCGCACGCTCCGCGATCCGCGTCGCGAAGGCCGCGCCCGCCGGGTCGCGCAGGCTCTCCAGCACCCGTGACCGGACGCCGGGAGGCATAAACGAGTGCGAGAGCTCCTCGAACAGCCGCAGCGGCCTGCGGTTCTTCACCGTGGCGTTGCAGATCGTGCACTTCTCGATGTGCTTGGTCGCCGACTGCACCCAGGCGTCGACCCCGCGTCCGTCGAGCTGGTCGAACCTGCGGCCCAGTTCCGCCGCGTCCGGACACTTCGGGTCGCCGGTGCGCGCCGCGAGCACGACGAGCAGCGCGTGTTCCAAGTCCGCCTGCGCCGCGCCGACCAACTCCGATGCGTGCTCCTCGGTCACCCCGAGCACCCGCGCGAGGTCCGCGTCGACAAGGCGGTGCCTGAACGCGAGATCGAGAACTTCACGCGTCTCCGGCGCCAGCATCGCGTAGCAGTCGAGCGTCAGGCGGGCCAGCCGGTCCCCGCGCGCGGCGTCGCCGGCGTCGGACGGGATCTCCTCACTGATGCCGACACGTTCACACTCAGCGCGCGTCAAGGCGTAGAGCCAGGCGCCGAGCTCGTCGGGTTGACGCAGCTCACGGATGCGGTTGGCCGCGACGATGAACGCGTCGCGCAGCGCGTCCCCAGCTGCCTTGTGATCCCCGAGAAGTTCGTGACAGTACGCGTACAGTCGCGTTCCGTATATGTCGTAGATCTGGCCGGCCGCGAGCCGGTCGCCAGCCCGCAGTGCGGTAACCAATTCGCGGTCAGTCACGGAAGGAAGGTAAGCCATCGGGTGATATGACTTCCACTGAGTCGCCGAAACTCCGTGCGAAGACACCGGATAAAACGGATAAATCCCCTCTCCAGCCCCTCCTTTCCCAAGTTATCCACAGCTTTGCCGTCTCAGCGGCCGTACTGTCCCCGCGACCCGCTACCGTCGTTGCCCATGGGGACCACCACAAGATCTGCCCGCTCCGCCGCGCCGCGCGACGGTTTCCGCTGCGGCGAGTGCGGCGCGACGACCGTCAAGTGGGTCGGCCGCTGCCCCGAATGCCAGGCCTGGGGCACGGTCGAGGAGATCGGCGTCCCCAAGCCGCGCACCTTAAAGGCAGGGCCGGTCACGGCGCCCGCGCGCCCTATCGACCAGGTCAACGCCGCCACCGCCAAGGCCCGCTCCACCGGTGTGCCGGAACTCGACCGGGTGCTCGGCGGCGGCATCGTGCCCGGCGCGGTGATCCTGCTGGCCGGTGAGCCGGGGGTCGGCAAGTCCACGCTGCTGCTTGAGGTCGCCGCCGCCGGAGCCACGGCGGAGCGGCCCGTGCTCGTCGTCACTGGGGAAGAGTCCACGGCCCAGGTGCGACTGCGCGCCGACCGGATCGGCGCCCTCGCCCCGGACCTGTACCTCGCCGCCGAGACCGACCTGGCCGCCGTCCTCGGTCACATCGAGCAGGTGCAGCCGAGCCTGCTCGTCCTCGACTCGGTGCAGACCGTGGCGTCGGCCGAGGTAGACGGCGTCCCCGGCGGCGTGACGCAGGTTCGCGAGGTCAGCGCGGCCCTGATCCGGATCGCGAAGGAACGCGACCTCGCCGTGATCCTGGTCGGGCACGTCACCAAGGACGGCTCGATCGCGGGCCCTCGGGTGCTCGAGCACCTGGTCGACGTGGTCCTCCAGTTCGAGGGCGACCGGCACTCGCCGCTTCGGCTGGTGCGCGCCGTGAAGAACCGGTACGGCCCGACCGACGAGATCGGCTGCTTTGAGATGCACGACTCCGGAATCAGGGGCCTGGCCGATCCCTCCGGGCTGTTCCTCTCCCGCCGCTCCGAGCCGGTGCCCGGAACCTGCGTGACCGTGACGCTGGAAGGCCGCCGCCCGCTGGTGTGCGAGGTCCAGGCGCTGGTCGCCCCGTCGAATCTGCCGCAGCCGCGCCGTGCCACCTCCGGCCTCGACTCCTCGCGGGTCTCGATGGTGATGGCGGTGCTCGAACGGCGCGGGCGCGTCCCGCTCGGCAAGCACGACGTGTTCGCGGCGACGGTCGGCGGCGTGCGCCTGATCGATCCGGCCGCGGACCTCGCCGTCGCGTTGGCGATGACCACCGGAACGGTGGACAGTCCGCTGCCGGCCACCGTCGTCGCGTTCGGAGAGGTCGGGCTCGCCGGCGAGGTGCGGCCGGTCACCGGGCTGGGCCGGCGGCTGTCCGAGGCCGCGCGGCTCGGTTTCCGCACCGCGCTGGTGCCCCGGGTCGCCGACGGCGAAGAGGCGCCGAAGATACCCGGCGGAATGCGGATCGTCGAGGTCGCAGACATCGCGGACGCGCTCGCGACCCTTCATCAAATGATCAACCGGTAAACTTGACCATAACCGACCGCGAGTACTACCACCGCCCACCGAGCACCGACCCTGTGACGACCGTCCCCGCTGCAGACTGACCCTCGACCAGGAGCGCCATGGCTGTCCCCGAACGCGCCGCGGACCAGGCGCAGCGCGCCACCCTGGCTGCGCTCGCCCCCGGAACGCCGCTGCGCGACGGCCTCGAGCGGATCCTGCGCGGCAACACCGGCGCGCTGATCGTGCTCGGCTTCGACAAGACGGTCGAGAGCATCTGCACCGGCGGCTTCGTGCTCGACGTGGAGTTCTCCGCGACCAGGCTGCGCGAGCTGTGCAAGATGGACGGCGGCGTGGTCCTGGACCGCGACTGCGCGCGCATCGTGCGTGCCGGAGTGCAGTTCGTGCCGGACCCGGCCATCCCGACCGTGGAGACCGGTACCCGCCACCGCACCGCCGAGCGGGTCAACCGGCAGACCGGCTTCCCGGTCGTGTCGGTAAGTCAGTCGATGCGGCTCATCGCGCTCTACCACGATGAGAAGCGGACGGTCCTTGAGGACTCCGGGGTCATCCTGTCCAAGGCAAACCAGGCCCTGGCCACCCTCGAGCGCTACAAGCTGAGGCTCGACGAGGTGGCCGGCACGCTCTCCGCGCTGGAGATCGAGGACCTGGTCACCGCACGTGACGTGGCCCAGGTCGCGCAGCGGCTTGAGATGGTCCGCCGGATCGCCGTCGAGATCGAGGGCTACGTCGTTCAGCTCGGCGTCGACGGCCGGCTGCTGGAGCTGCAACTCGACGAACTGGTCGCCGGGGTCGAGCCGGAGCGGGAGCTGGTCGCGCGGGACTATCTGCCCGAGCGCGGCGGTCGCCGCAGCCGGACGGTCGAGGACACGCTGCACGACCTCGACGCGCTCAGCCGCGCGGAACTGCTGGAGCTGGCCACGGTAGCCAAGGCCCTCGGCTTCACCGGCGGCGCGGAGAGCCTGGACTCGGCCGCTTCGCCGCGTGGATATCGGCTGCTCGCGAAGGTCCCGCGGCTACCCGGCACGGTGATCGATCGGCTCGTCGAGCACTTCGGCGGTCTGCAGAAGCTGCTCGCGGCGTCCGTCGCGGACCTCCAGGCCGTCGAGGGCGTCGGCGAGACCAGGGCGCGTACCGTCCGCGAGGGGCTCTCCCGCCTCGCCGAGTCGTCGATCCTGGAGCGCTACGTCTAGCTCCCGGTGTCGGCACCGGCGTCAGTGCTAGCGCCAGACACAGGCACGGCTTCCGCTACTGGAGCCCGAATTGCACCGAGGCCGCGTTGACGCCGCTCACCATCGCCGTGACGGCGTACGAGCCCGTGCCGACCGTCGGCGGATTGGCCGGGCAGCCCGTGACCGACTTCTCGCGGTCCCACTTCACCGGCTCCGTGAAGCCATCGCCCGGCCCCAGCACGCGCAAGTCCTGGTTACCCGCGCAGGTGGCGCTCGTCCAGGCCGTCGAACTGTCCGCCACCGACGACACGGTGACGACGACACCCTTGCCCGACACGTCGATGCGGCAGTTCCCCGAGCCGGTGTTTCGCAGTATCACGTTGAAGATCGGATTCTGCCCGGCCGAGTAGATCGGTGGGCCGCTCGACGATGTCTTGTCGAGCTGCACCTGAACGGACAACACACAGCCGGTCGAGCCCACGGGCACACCACCAACCGAGCTGCCGGACCCACCGCTGCCGCTGCTGCCACTACCGTTGCCGCCGGTCGTGCCGCCGCCACCGACTCCGCCGCCACCGCCGTTGACTCCGCCCGCGGTCGAAGTCGGCGCGCCCGAGCCGGTCGGACCGGTAACAGGATACGAATTAATGGGCGGCAGTGATCCGGTCGGCACTGCACCAGGTGTGATTATCGCGGAGCTGCTACTCGGGCTGGCTCCCGCGCCGTTCTTCCCGCCGTTGCCCCCGCCGGACCCGGAACACGCATATGCGGTGAACCCGATCAAGACCAGAGGAATCCCGAGCACCAGAATCCGACGCCGCCAGTACACCGCGGGCGGCTGGGGGCCGACAGGGCGGAGGAAGGATCCCACGGGACGCCACCTTATGGCATGCGAGACACCGTCAGTCGCATTGGCACCAGCGCGTGTTTGACAATGCGACCATAGGACCGATGCCCATTCAGCCAGCCACTGCCGCCGTCTCAGCGCCCACGCTCGTTGTCGTGTCGCCGCCTCCGGCCGAGGCCGACGCACAAGCCGCGCGCGACGCCGGCGCTGCCACCCCCACCACCATGGCGACCTTCGACGCTGCTATCGCGGACGAGGTCACTGAGCGCACCCGAGCCTGGTTCGCGATCCATCGCAGGGACTTGCCGTGGCGCGCCAAGGAAGCCGGACCGTGGGCGGTCATGGTCAGCGAGTTCATGCTCCAGCAGACTCCGGTCGCCCGCGTACTCCCGGTGTACGAGTCCTGGATCGCACGGTGGCCGGTCCCGTCCGCGCTCGCCGCCGAGGAGCCTGGCGAGGCGGTGCGAGCCTGGGGTCGCCTGGGCTATCCACGCCGCGCCCTACGCCTGCACGCCGCCGCCACCGCGATCGTCGAACGCCACGGCGGCGACGTACCGGACGACTACGACGCCTTACGTGCGTTGCCGGGCGTCGGCGAATACACCGCTGGGGCCATCGCATCATTCGCCTTCGGACGCCGCGCTGCGGTTCTCGACACGAACGTGCGCCGCGTTCTCGCCCGCGCCTTCTCAGGAGTCGAGTTCCCAGCCGACTCGCTTACCGCCGCCGAGCGTGCGTTAGCTGAGATGGTGCTTCCACGGGCAGACCAGGACGCCGCAAGTTGGGCCGCCGCTTCGATGGAACTCGGGGCTCTGGTTTGCACTGCCAAGGCGCCCAAATGCAGCCAGTGCCCGCTTGTCGAACTCTGCGTCTGGCGCGCGCTTGGCCAGCCCGCGCACGATGGACCGCCGCGCCGCGGGCAGACGTACGCAGGCACCGACCGTCAGGCACGCGGAAGGCTACTCGCCGTGCTGCGTGACGCGACCGTTCCCATCGACAAGTCAGCGTTCGAACCGGTATGGCATATGGCTGAGCAACGCGAACGTGCACTCGCCGGTCTGCTCGCGGACGGTCTCGCGGTCAGGCTGCCTGATGGACGGTATCGGCTGCCCTAACCTCACCCTCGCGTCGACCGCCAAGGACCGCATGCGCTCCGAGCGCGGCCACGCCCATCATCGCCACCACCAGCGCCATCGGCAGCGTCTCGGCCATCAGCGAGGCGCCGTGTGGCCCGGTCAGCGGAGCTACGACTCCGCCGATGAGGAACTGCGTGACGCCTAGGAACGCCGACGCCGTCCCAGCGTTGCCGCCATGGTCCGCCAAGGCCAGCGCCGTCGCGTTCGGCGTGACGAGGCCGATCGAGGCGACCACGAACCACAAGCACACGGCGGTCGGCCAGAAACCCAGCCCCAGCAAGGTCACCACCAGCAGGGCGGTGCCTCCGGCCGCGCACTGGATCAGCCCGGCGCGCAAAAGCACGATCGTGCGCACCCGCCCGACGAGCCGGCCGTTGAGCTGGCCGAGCAGGATCAGGCCGAGCGCGTTCGCGCCGAACATGAACGAGAACTCCTGCGGGCTGAGCCGGTACACCTGCTCGACCACGAACGGCGAGCCCGAGATGTACGCGAACATCGCCGCAAAGCTCAGTCCGGCGGCGAGCGCGTAGCCGACGAAGCGTCGATCGGCAGCCAGCCGCCGGAACGTGCGCAACGTGTCGCCTAGGCTCGCGGCGCGCCGGGCACTCGCCGGAAGGGACTCCGGCAGGCCGAAGAACACCGCGGCCAGCAGCACGCCTCCGATCGCCGCGAGCACGCCGAACAGCCCCTGCCACACCGTCACCTTCAGCAGTTGCCCGCCGACAATCGGAGCGAGCACCGGCGCCAGGCCGTTGACCAGCATCAGTGCCGAGAAGAACCGGACCATGGCGGTGCCCGAGTAGAGGTCGCGCACCACAGCGCGGGCGATCACTATGCCCGCAGCGCCCGCGAAGCCCTGAATCAGCCGCCCGGCCGTTAACGCGCCGACCGACGGAGCGAACGCACACAGCAACGACGCCAGAGCGTACGCCGCGACACCAATCAGCAGCGGCTTGCGTCGTCCGAGCGAATCTGAGAGCGGCCCGGCGAGCGCCTGTCCGGCCGCGAGCCCCACCAAGCAGGCGGTCAGCGTGAGCTGCACGCTGTCCGCGGCGGCGTGGAAATGCGACTGGAGCGAGGGCAGCGCCGGCAGGTAGAGGTCGATCGACAGTGGCCCGAACGCCGACAGCGCACCGAGGATGAGCAGCGACTTGAAGCGCGCAGAACCAGTCGTCAGCGCGTGATTCGACGAGTCGGCTGCGGCATCGATCGGCGCGGCATGCGGCATCGGCGCTCCTGCGAGTGGTGAGGGCAGAGGTTCGGTTCAGGTCCCGCCAGGCGCACTGCTGCGGGAAGTTTCCTGACTAAGCAACCAATTACGGGCGGCGGCCATTCCCGGACCGGGCCGTCCGCGGCTTTGCCGCGAAGTTATCCACAGCCGCTCGAATCGGGAACGAAGAGATCTACCCAAACCGCTAACCTGGTATACGTGAGCATTCGACTGTACGACACCGCCACACGCAGCGTGCGTGACTTTGTCCCCACTCATCCGGGCAAGGTCTCGATGTACCTGTGTGGCGCCACCGTGCAGTCCCCGCCGCACATCGGCCACATTCGGTCCGGGGTGAACTTCGACATCCTCAGCCGCTGGCTGACGTATCGCGGCTTCGAGGTCACCTTCGTCCGCAACGTCACCGACATCGACGACAAGATCCTCAAGAAGGCCGCCGAGCAGGGCATCGAGTTCTGGCGGGTGGCGCAGGCCAACGAGCGCGCGTTCACCGCCGCGTACGACAGCCTCGGCTGCCTCCCGCCGACGGTAGAGCCGCGGGCCACCGGCCACATCCCCGAGATGATCGAGCTCATGCAGGACCTGATCCTCGACGGTCACGCCTACGCGGCCGGCGGCGACGTCTACTTCGACGTGCGCAGCTTCCCGGGGTACGGCGCGCTGTCGAACCAGCGGGTCGAGGACATGCTGAGCGCGGACGACGCCGACCCGAAGAACGCCAAGCGCGACCCGCAGGACTTCACGCTGTGGAAGGGCGCCAAGGCGGGCGAGCCGTACTGGAACACGCCCTGGGGGCCCGGCCGGCCCGGCTGGCACCTGGAGTGCTCCGCGATGGCGCGCAAGTACCTCGGCGAGCGCTTCGACATCCACGGCGGCGGCATCGATCTGATCTTCCCGCACCACGAGAACGAGATCGCCCAGTCCAAGGCCCGCGGCGACGCGTTCGCCCAGTACTGGATGCACAACGCCTGGGTGACCATGGCGGACGAGAAGATGTCGAAGTCCCTCGGCAATTCGGTGCTTGTCGCGGACATGGTGCGGCGTTACCGGCCGATCGTGCTGCGGTACTACCTCGGCACGCCGCACTACCGCTCGATGATCGAGTACTCCGAGGCGGCGCTCGAAGAGTCCGCTTCCGCGTTCGGCCGCATCGAGCAGTTCATCACCCGCGCGATGGAGCTGGTCGGCACGACCGAGCCGACGACGGTGCCGGACGACTTCGCCGCCGCGCTGGATGACGACCTCGGCGTGCCCGGAGCCGTCGCCGTGCTGCACCAGACCGTGCGCGCCGGCAACACCGCGCTCGCCGCGAGCGACAAGGAAAGCGCCAAGACCCGGCTGGGCGAGGTGCGCGCGATGCTCGGCGTGCTGGGCATGGACCCGCTGGCCGAACCGTGGGCTGACTCCGGCGGCGGCGACGCGGCGGGCCTGCGCGAAGTGGTGGACAGCCTCGTCGCGGTGGCGCTCGAGCAGCGGCAGGCGGCCCGCGCGCGTAAGGACTACGCCGCGGCCGACGAGATCCGCGACCGGCTGACCGCGATCGGCATCGCCGTCGAGGACACCCCGGCCGGTCCACGCTGGACCCTGGCCTGACCCGACGCACCAGATCCCATCCCCACCCACCGACCCGAACCTCTGACCGCCTGACGGCGCGTCACCCAAGCACCCCGCGCCCCGGCCCCGACAGCCGGGACCGCGGATAAGACTCGAACACTCTGGAGCGATCAACCATGGCAGGCGGCAAGGGCGGCGGAGTGGGCGGGCGCGGTAACAAGCCGGGCTCCTCGCGCAAGGGTGCGCAGATGGGCTCGGGCGGTCAGCGGCGTAAGTCGCTGGAGGGCAAGGGCCCGACTCCCCGCGCCGAAATGCGCAAGGGGCATCCGGCGCAACGCCGTGCCGAGGCAGCCACGAAGCGCGCGCAGGGCCCGCGCACCGGATCGGGAAACCAGCGCACGCCTGCCAAGGTTCCGTACAAGGCGAACCGGCAGATCTCCGAGTTGATCGCCGGCCGCAACTCGGTCGTCGAAGCCCTGCGCGGCGACGTGCCGGGCACCACGCTCTTCATCGCGCAGAACATCGACGCGGACGACCGGGTGCGTGAAGCCGTCACGCTGGCGAACAACCGCGGTATCCCGCTGATGGAGGTCACACGCCAGGAGGTCGACCGGCTGACCGACGGCGCGATCCACCAGGGCATCGCGCTGCAGATCCCGCCGTACGAGTACGCGCACCCGGACGACCTGCTCACCCGAGCGCTCGACGCGTCCGAGACCCCGCTGATCGTGGCGCTCGACGGCGTGACCGACCCCCGCAACCTCGGCGCGATCATCCGTTCCGCCGCAGCGTTCGGCGCACACGGCGTCGTGGTCCCGGAGCGCCGCTCGGCCGGGATGACCGCAGGAGCCTGGAAGACCTCCGCCGGCGCCGCCGCACGTCTCCCAGTCGCACAGGCCGGCAACCTCACCCGCACGTTGGAGGCATACCGCAAGCAAGGCCTGCTCGTCGCAGGGCTGAGCGCGCGCGGCACCGTGGACCTGTCCGACCTGGAGGCCGCAGCCGACCCGCTCGTGCTGGTGGTCGGCTCGGAGGGCAAGGGCCTGGGCAGGCTGGTGGAGCAGACCTGTGACGTCACGGTGCGCATCCCGATCGCAGCCGCGACCGAGTCGCTTAACGCCGGCGTCGCCACGAGCATCGCGCTCTACCAGGTCGCCCAGCGCCGCTCCAAGTCCACCCGCCTCTAGCCCCCGGCCCACGCCGCCTCACCTCACCCCCGCCCGTCCCCACCCCGCCTTAGACCGGCCTGTCCCCACCCGCGTTACCCGAATCCGTCCCCACCCTGCGCTATCCGCCGTCCACTCCCCACCCTCCGTCTGCATTCCCTCTCCCTAACCGGAGCCTGCCTCCCCATGGGCGTAAACTACCCACATCCAACAGCTCGTCTGACGTGGAGTGCAGAGTGCGCATCGGATACACCATCGCTCGCTTCGACTGGCCGGGCGGTCCCGCCGCGATCCGGCCCAACCTGCTCAAGCTGGCGCGGACCGCAGAGGATGGCGGCCTGTACAGCCTCTGGGTGATGGACCACTTCTGGCAGATCTCGGTGAACGGCCCGGCCGAGGACCCCATGCTCGAGGGCTACACCGCCCTTGGCTTCCTCGCCGCCGCGACCGAGCGCGTCACGCTCGGCACGATGGTCACCGGCGTGACGTACCGCAACCCGGCCATTCTCGCCAAGACCGCGACGACCCTCGACGTGTTGTCCGGCGGCCGCGCGTACTTCGGCATCGGGGCGGCCTGGTTCCAGGAAGAGCACGAGGGCTTCGACGTGCCCTTCCCGCCGGTCAAGGAGCGCTTCGAGCGGCTCGAAGAAGCGATCCAGATCGCCAACGGCATGTGGTCCGACTCCGACGCCGGCTACCAGGGCAAGCACTACTCCCCCGGACGCCTGCTCAACATCCCGGCCGCCATCTCGTCACCGCGGCCCAAGCTGCTGATCGGCGGCGGCGGTGAGCAAAAGACCCTCCGGTTCGTCGCCCGCTACGCCGATGCCTGCAACCTGTTCGACGGCGGCGACGAGTTCGTCACGCACAAGCTCGACGTCCTGCGCGGGCACTGCGAGGCCGAGGGCCGCGACTTTGACACGATCGAGAAGACGATCATGTCCCGCCTCGGCCCGGACAGCACCGTGAAGGATGCCGTCAGCCGGATCGAGCGGCTGCGTGAGCTGGGCTTGACGCACGTGATCTTCGGCGCGCCCGAAGCCGCCAACGACCGCTACCTCGGCCTGGTGACAGAAATCGCCTCCCAAACCGCGGACCTCTAACCCGCCCTGCCGTTCCCGCCTGATATCGCACACACCACAGCGGTCCCGCCCCGGAACCTTCCGGGACGGGACCGCCGCTTAGCGCCTGTCTGCTTGCTTAACCTACTGCGACCTACTCCGACAGCCGCTCGCCGCTCACCGTCGAGAAGATGTGCGTCTCGCCCGGCTTCGGAAGGAAGTGCAGGGTCTCGCCCTTGGCCGGCGTGTTGCGGGCGTCCACGCGGACGATGATGTCCACGTCGTTGCCGTCGACCTTCGCCGTGCCATACGCGAACGCGTCGGCGCCGAGTTCCTCGACGACATTGACGATGACTGCGATGCCGGTGCCGTCGCCCGAGAGGTCGAAGGACTCAGGCCGCACACCCAGCGTGACGCTGCGCTCGCCGCGGCCGGTCGCCTTCGCCAGCGAGTCGCGGTCCACCGGGACCACGGCGCCGTCGAACGCCACGCCGCCGTCGGTGATCGGGGCCTCGATGAGGTTCATCGCCGGCGAGCCGATGAAGCCCGCGACGAAGACGTTGGCCGGCTTCTCGTACATCCGGCGCGGGGTGTCGCACTGCTGCAGCAGGCCGTCCTTGAGCACCGCCACGCGGTCACCCATCGTCATGGCCTCGACCTGGTCGTGCGTCACGTACACGGTCGTGATGCCCAGGCGGCGCTGGAGCGAGGCGATCTGCGTACGGGTCTGCACACGCAGCTTCGCGTCGAGGTTCGACAGCGGCTCGTCCATGAGGAAGACCTTCGGCTCACGCACGATCGCGCGGCCCATCGCGACGCGCTGACGCTGACCACCGGACAGCGCCTTCGGCTTGCGTCCGAGGTACTCGGTCAGCTCGAGCAGCTTCGCGGCGTCCTCGACCTTCTGCCGGATCTCCGGCTTCGGCACGCCCGCGATCTTCAGGGCGAAGCCCATGTTCTCCGCCACGGTCATGTGCGGGTACAGCGCGTAGTTCTGGAACACCATCGCGATGTCCCGGTCCTTCGGCGGCAGGTGGGTGACGTCGCGCTCGCCGATCCGAATGGCGCCCGCGGTCACCTCCTCGAGACCCGCGAGCATCCGCAGCGAGGTGGACTTCCCGCAGCCCGACGGCCCGACCAGGACCAGGAACTCGCCGTCCTGGATGTCCAGGTTCAGCTTGTCGACGGCGGGACGCTCAGCGCCCGGGTAGACGCACGTAGCGTCCTCGTAAATGACACCAGTCATCGGTGTTGCCTATCCCTTCAACCGGCAGGAACGTGCCGGACGATCCGAGTTGGAAGGTGGCCGCGAAACGGCCTTTGCTGACCGTATCTTCCGACAAGCGTCTTGTCACTATCAGCCACGCAACTGTGCGGAACCCCACGTCCACAGGCACCAAGCCGTTCACTCACCACAGCCCCGGACCGCACCCCGCTGAGCGCTCCACAACTCGGTGGGCGGTACCCCACCGGCCCGCTACGATTGCACCGGAGGCGCGCATACGGGCACCACCTGTCTGCCGCCCATCCGCCGCTGGTGTGGCGCAATTGGCAGCGCACCTGTCTTGTAAACAGGTGGTTAGGGGTTCGAGTCCCCTCACCAGCTCACTACTCCGCCGCAGGTCACACGCATCCGGGAACTCGACGAGCTCGTCCGGACAGCGTGAAGTATGGACAGTATGCGTTCGCGGATACGGGCGGGTGATCCCGACGCCTTCGGGGCGCTCTTCGACGAGCACGCCACGGCGGTCTACAACCACGCGTTCCGGCTGACGGGGAACTGGTCGACCGCCGAGGATGTGATGGCGCTGACCTTTCTCGAGGCCTGGCGTCTGCGCGACAGGGTTCTGGTTGACGGCGGCTCGCTGCGGCCGTGGTTGCTCGGCATCGCGACGAACACCGCACGCAACGCTCAGCGCGCTCGGCGGCGGTACGAGGCGGCGCTGGCCAGGCTTCCTCCCCCAGACGTCGTCCCCGACTTCTCACAGGCGCTGGCCGATCGGATCGACGACGCGCAGACCGTCGCCGCCATCAATGCGGCCTTATCGACGCTGCGTCAGGCCGAGCGCGAGGTGGTGTCGCTGTGTATCGGATCAGGCCTGGACTACGCGGCCACCGCTGAAGCCCTCGGCATCCCGATCGGCACGGTGCGCTCACGGCTGGCCCGGGCCCGCAAGAAGCTCGCGAAGGCCGTGCACGACTTTCCGCCGCGAGATGCGGAACCCGCACGGGACAGCGGACAGCTCCTCAATGGCCGCGCAATCGCGGCCCGGCACATCCCGGAGGAAACCCGATGAAGCCTGAACCGCCGCGAGAGGCCGCGGACCTGGCCCGGCTGCTGCAGCTTCCAGCCGAACGGGGCCTGTCCGGGCGCCGTCACCGGCAGCTCAAGGAGTTCGTCATGCAGGAAATCGCAGAATCGGCCCGCGAGGACGCGACGCCCGGATCAGCGCACCGCCCTCGCCGTCCCCGCCCCTCCCGTAGGCGGCTGGCGTACTTCGCGGTCCCTATCGCCGCGGCCGGCGCCTTCTCGATCGTCGCGGTGAGCGGGGGCATCGGGAGCACGCCGGGCGCGGGCACCACGGCGAGCGACAGCCAGGCGACCCAACTGCTCGGGCGGATCGCCGACGTCGCGCAGTCCAAGCCGTTGCAGACCGTGCGCGATGATCAGTTCGTTTACGTCGCGTCCAAGTCCGCGTTCGAGCAGGACACCGTGGACTCCAACGGCGGCTATCACGCCAAGCTCGCGCCCCTGCACCTGCGGCAGATCTGGCTGTCGGTCAACGGCAGCCGCCCCGGATTGCTGCGGGAGGGGGGCCAGGACCTGCCGCTCGGCACGCAGCCGGCGCCGAGTATCAACGCCCCGGATTACCGCTACCTCGAATCCCTGCCGACCGACCCGGCCAAGTTGCTGGCGAAGATCTACGCGGAGACCAAGGGAGAGGGTCAGAGCGCCGGTCCGGACGCGGAGGCCTTCACCACCATCGGCGACCTGCTGCGCGAGCAGGTCGCACCGCCTGCGGTCACCGCCGCGCTCTACCGGGCCGCAGCGATGATTCCCGGCGTGCGCGTGATCAACGACGTTGTCGACGTGACTGGACACCACGACGTGGCGGTCGCCCTCGACAACTCGACCGCGCTCAACGAGTGGCTCTTCAACAAGTCGAACCTCGAGTTCGCGGGAGAGCAGTCGATCTCGGTCAAGGCGGGGCCGCTCGGCCCGGCCGGCACCATCGTGGGCACGCAGATCACGCTTGAGCACGCAATCGTTGACCGGGCGGGCGAGGTTCCGGCGGCGTCTGGGAGCTGAGATAGGGGCGAGGACGGTCACCGTCGGTTCGGGCGCCCGGTCGGTCGATCGTGTGATCGGGCGACCGGACGGCCGGCGGCGATACGAGGCGGCTATTTGGCCAGCCGGGGCAGCAGCGCGGCGGCGGCCCAGATGGACAGCACGCTCGCGACGATGAGCACGCCGAAGTCGAGTGGCAGGTTGGCGGAGGTGCCGATGAGCAGGCCGCGCAGGCCGTCGACCTCGTAGCTCAGCGGGTTGATCCGCGAAATGGGCTGGAGCCAGCCGGGCATGACCGAGGTCGGATAGAGCGCGTTGGAGGAGAAGAAGAGGGGCATCGTGATCGCCTGGCCGATGCCCATGAGCCGATCGCGGGTCAGTACCACTCCGGCGATCGACATCGACAGGCAGCTGAAGAACGCGGAGCCGAACACGACGAGGGCCGCGACGCCGAGGAGCTTGAGCGGGTTGGCCGTCATGCCGACGCCGAGGATCGCGGCGAAGATGAGGACGACGATGGCCTGGATCAGCGCCTTGGTACCGGACGCGAAGGCTTTGCCGGTGATGAGGGCGGTTCGTGGGGTCGGGGTGACCAGGAGCTTGGTGAGGACGCCCGCGTCCCGCTCCCAGATGATCATGATGCCGTAGAAGATGGCGATGAACATCGCCGACTGGGCGATGATCCCCGGGGCGAGGAAGTCCAGGTACGGGATGCCCCCGGTGGGGATCGCCCGGATCCTGGTGAAGGTCTCCCCGAAGATCAGCAGCCACAGCGCGGGCTGCACCGCGCGGGTGTACAGCTCGGTGCGGTCGTGGCGCAGCTTCTGCAGTTCGACGGCGCACATCGCCCCGACCCGGGCGGGCAGCAGCCGCCAGCCCGCACGTGGCCGGGGCGGCCGCAGGAGCAGGTCGATGCCGGCGGCGCGAGGGGCGTCAGCCGACGCGGTGCGCGGTGCGGCGGGTGCTTCGGACATCGCGGAAATCTCCTGACTCGTCGTCGAGACCGCTGCCGGCGACGTCGCGGAAGACGTCCTCCAGGGTGGGCAGCGGGTCGGTGGCGGCCGCGCCCGCGGCGCGCCGGCGCTCCCCGAGCCCTTCCCTGAGTTCCGCCGGGGTGCCGAGGGCCCGGATGCGGCCGCGGTGCATGAGGGCGACCCGGTCGCAGTACTGGTC
>NZ_DASRGV010000226.1:0-43619 GCF_035650855.1 Actinocrinis sp.
CAACCTGCCGAAGGTGCCGGACGGTCAGGAGGCCGCGCTGACCATGGCGCCCTCCGCGCTGGCCGACTGGACCGCGCAGCTGCGCACCTCCGGCTGGGGGCAGGTGGCCGACGACGTGCTCGCCGGCGTGGCCGCCCGCAGCGTGCCGCCGAACGTCGCGCTGCTGCTGGTGGTGCTGCGGATGGCCGGGCGCGAGGCCGAGGCCGACCAGGCCGGGGCGGTGGCCCTGCTGCGCCCGCCGGACCAGACCGCCGAGATCGCCGTCGCGCTCGTGCAGTCCGGCTACCGGGAGGAGTGCGGCCGCCTGCTGGCCCAGGCCGCCCGGAAACCCGCCGACCACATCAAACGGCTGGTCCGGGCGCTGATGGCGCGCGGCGGCAGGCCGCAGGCCGCGCTGCTGTTCGCCGAGGCCACCGCGCACGCCCCGGCCGGCGCCGCGATCGAGCCGTTCGCCGACCTGCTGCCCGAGCTCGGCACGCCGAAGGAGGTCGGCCCGGCGCTGGCCGAGGCGACCACGCACTGGCAGGAAGGCAGGGTGCTGACGCTCGCGGAGGAGCTCGAGGCCGGGGGAGCGGAACGCTGCTCCTACGCGCTGTACGCCCGTGCCGCGCAACTGGCCGCGGGCAACTGGCCGCCGGACCGCTTCGCCGCGCTGCTGCACCGCATGTCCGACGCCGGCGCGCAGGACGAGATCGACACCCTGCTCGGCGCGGCCGAGAAGGCGGTCGGCCCGTTCCCGTCCCTGACCGCGTACCTGGCCACGGATCTGGCCGCGGCGAAGGTCCCCGGCCTCGCCTACAAGCTGCTCAGCCACGTGGTCCCGGCGTACTCGGACGTCGAATTGGTCGCCCTCTCCTCATACCTGGAGGCCGGCCGGCAGCGGGACCTGGCCGTGCACGCCTACGCCACCGCCGCGCTCAGCCGCCCGCCGTCCGCGACCGTCGGCTACATCGACGTGCTGCGAAGGCACCGCGAGGCCGCCAACGCCGACAAGCTGATCCTCGGGGTGCTCGGGGGCCGGCCCGGCCACGTCGTCGGCCTGCTCGATGCGCTGCGCGCGGCGGAGCGCACCGAGGACACGGAGCACGTCCTGGCGCTGGCCGCCGAGGGCCCGGCCGACCTGGCCGGAGCGGTGGCCCGCGAGCTGTGGGAGAACGGCAACGAGCAGGACGCGGCGCGGGTGCTCGACGGCGTCGCCGGCCGGCCTCTGGTCGACATCGCCGGGGCGCTGGTCGCCCTGGCCGCCTCCGGCTCGACGGCCGCGCTGCTGGATCCGCAGCTGCGGGTGCGCTCGCCGCAGGAGTTCATCGACGCCGTCAGCGTGCTGCGCACCGCCAAGCGGGACGAGGAGGCCGACCTGCTGTTCGCCGCGCTCGGCCGCGGCGCTCCGCACCAGATGTGCGCCGCGGTGCTCGCGCTCACTCAGGCGGGCCGGCACCAGGACGCCGCCAGCCTGCTGGACAGCTTCGCCGCGCAGGCGCCCGCGATCGAAGCGGTCGAGGCGATGGCGCTGCTCGCGGAGACCAGGCAGGGCGCCCAGGCCGCCGGGGAGCTGCTGATCACCGCGCTGGCCACCCGGACCGACCCCGGCCGCATCCTGGCCACGCTGCGGCAGGTGCGCGCCTCCGACCAGACGGACCGCTACCTCGAACACCTCGGCGCCAGCATGCCGCCGGCCGACCTGGTGGTGCTCGCTTCGAACCTGGCCACCCGCGGCTGCGACGCGGAGGCGGACCTGATCCTGACCCGGGCCGCGCGCCGCGACGACTTCATGGAGCTGCGCGCGGCCTTCCACGAGGCCGGACGGCACGCGCAGGCCTACCACCTGACTGAGCGGCGCGGGGAGTTCTGAACCGGCGCCGACCGCCCGGCCGCATGCCACCGCAGGCCCTGCGCGAGACCGGCCAGCGCGGTCAGCGTCGCGACGCCCTCCGCGATCGTCGTGGCGGTCTTCTTCGGGAACCACAAGGGCTCGTACATGTTCGGCAGCGGTCCGAGCGTGCCCACGTTGACGTAGCGGTACAGCAGGACGGCCCCGATCCCGCTGGCCGCGACGAGGAACGCGAACGTCCACACGAGGCGGTGCGCGGACAGCAGGACGAGCAGCGCGGCCAGCGCGGCCGCGCCGGCCTCGATGCGGAACAGGTCGCCCTGGCTGATGCTGTTGCGCACCGGGTCGTAGGCCGAGGCGAGATCGGCGTGCACATAGGCGTCCACAGCCAACGCGGCGGCGGTCAGTACCCGTAGGAGAGCCTGCGTTCCCGAGCCGGTACGGGACTCCGCGGATCCGAATTTGATCATTGCCTCACCGTCCGTCACAGTCACTGTTCATCACGTGACCGTCGGCGTAAGGGTTCAAAGCTGCATCCGATCGGCGGCTGTCCGCGTCTCTAACGGTCGGATGGTTGTGTCCGGGGTCGCTACCCGGTCACCGAGGCAACAAAGCAGAACCGCCCGCCCGCGCTGGAGATGGTCATCTCGGCGCGGGCGGCGCTGTCTTCGGGCTGGATCGTCAGGCTGGGTAGGTCAGCAGACGCGCGGCAGCGCGCCGTTGCCGGCGACCGGGAAGCAGTTGGCGAACGCGCCGCGGTGGTAGACCAGCGGGGCCGCCTCGCGCTGGACCGCGAGCGCGTGCACGTTGCCGACCACGATCGTGTGATCCCCGGCGGGATACTCCGCCTCGACCGTGCAGTCGATCCAGGCCAGCGAGCCGTCCAGCACCGGGCAGCCGCCGGGGGAGCGCCACCAGTCGATGCCGAGGAACCGGTCCACGCCGCGGGTGGCGAACCGCGCGCAGAGCGCGTGCTGGTCGAAGGCGAGCACGTTCACGCAGAACCGGCCCGCCGCGAGGATCCGCGGCCGGCTGCTCGAAGCCCGCGAGACCGAGAAGGACACCATCGGCGGATCGAGCGAGAGCGAGGTGAAGGCCTGGCAGGTGAAGCCGATCGGCGTCGGGCCGTCCAGCGCGGTGATCACCGTGACCCCGGTGGCGAAGTTGCCCAGCACCTCGCGGAACTCGCCGGACCCGACCTCCTGCGGCTCGGGCGCGGGCTCGCCGCGGTGATGCGGCCGGAAGGGGAGGGGCGCGGCGTCCCGGACGTCCGCGCGCTCGAAGCCTGGCACCGCGCGCCGCCGTCCGTTCATCGAGCCTCCCAGCCCCTGTAGGTAAGCCTCACCTTACTAGATAGTAGGGCGGGCGTGCCGGGTCCCTCAACGGGCCCAGGCTGCTTGAGGTACCCCTGGCTGGGAAAAGGAATGCACGCCGCGGTCTGGATGTGGCTAAGACCTCACTGGCCGCCGGATCAGCGCGCGCTCCGACTCGGTCTCGGCGCGCTCGGCGGCCTCGACCGCCGCTTGCACGTCCGGGTGAATCGGCCAGAGCTTGATCAGTCCCATCCGCCGCAGCTTGACCAGCAGATGGCTCTCCGGGATCACCAGGCGCAGGGTGCCGGCGCGCGCCGTGGCCTGTTTGCTCAGCGCCACGATCACCGCGATCCCGGCCGAGTCGATGAAGCCGAGCTGCCGCAGATCCATCACCACGTGCACGAACCGGTGCGCCGGATACAGCGCGAGATAGCGGCGTAGTTCGAACGCCGTGTACGCGTCGAACTCCCCGGACAACTCGACCACCGTCGCCGGTCCGCTGTCACGGACGGTTAGCGTCAGATCCGCGAAGGTCTTGGTGTCGCACGCGTCGCGGGGGAGCGTCATGCCGAATCCTGAGATAGAGATGAGGCGCAAGTTACCGACGTGGCGACAACCCGGCGCCTACCATGTGCAGATCCGATGCGTTGTGCATACGCCGTGTGCGGATGCGGGGCGCTAACATCTCGTCAGACGGTGAGGATGCCTTTACGCTAAGTTACTAACTTGACGATGCACCGGAGCGTGCTCCGGTGCAAGCAACGACGTGTGGCTTTACCAACTCTTTACTTGGCTGGTTGGGGTCCCCGATGGCGTTCCAAGCGAGCTGGCTGCAACGGCAGCTGGGCCGGGAGCTGCTGGAGCTGCGCGAGAGCCGGGGGCACACGACCCGTGAGGTCGGCGAGGCGCTCGGCTGGGCGCACACCAAGGTGGGCCGGATCGAGCGGGCCGAGAACAAGATCGACCCGATGGACGTCATCCGGCTGGCCAAGTACTACAAGCTTTCTGACGCGGACTCAGAGCGGCTGTGCACCATGGCCCGGGAGAGCCGCACGGACAGCTGGTGGGAACGCTTCAAGCCCTGGATCAACGAGCCGTACTACACCCTCCTCGGCTACGAGAACGACGCGACGCGCCTGCTGGCGCTGCACAACTCCGTGGTCCACGGCCTCCTGCAGACCGAGGGCTACATGCGGGGCCTGTTCGAGACCAGCGCCCTGATCCGCGACCCGGATCATGTGGACATACACATCGAGGTCCGCCTGTTGCGCCAGCGCCGCCTGTTCGAACCCGAACCGTTGGTCGTCGACGTGATCCTCCAGGACAGCGTGCTGGGCACCCCCTTCGGCGGGGTCAAAGTGCTCAACGAGCAGCTCAAGCACCTGCGGGAGCTGGCAGAGCTGCCCAACGTGGTGCTCCGCAGCATCCCGGCGACCAGCCCGGTCACCCGGATGCCGCTGGACATCTACGAGTTCGGCGGCGGCGACGGCCCGGCCGTGGCGAGCTCGGAATCGATCTTCTCGACCGTCGTGCACGACGGTCCGCTGGAGGTCCGCCAGGCGCGCAGAGCGCTGGAGCGGGTCCGCAGCGCGGCGCTCTCGCCGGAGGAGACTGTCCGGATAATCGAGCAGAGGATCAGAGAAACCCACTGATGGAACGCAATGTGTGGCGCAAGGCGAGCGCGAGCGGCGGGAACGGCGGCCAGTGCGTCGAGGTCATGGTCACCCATGACGCCGTGAAGGTGCGGGACACCAAGGACGCGGGCGCCGGTCCGGTGCACGTGTACACGCACGCCGAGTGGAATGCTTTCGTGGACGGGGTCAAGAAGGGCGAATTCGACCTGTAGACCGCGGCCGCGCGAGAGGCCCACGGCCGGGTGGTGACGACTCGTCACCACCCGGCCGTCGCGTCTGCCGGGATCTTACGAACCGCTTAATTGGGCATCAGTTCTGTCATGGTTTCGACCCGGGTCACGCGAGCGGCGCAATAATCCGCTTCATGGAGCCCGCGATACCCGGCACGCTGCTCGCCGGCCGCTATCTGTTGGTCCGGCCGCTCGGCAGTGGCGGCAGCGCGACCGTCTGGGAGGCTGTGGACACCTCCTACGACCGGCCGGTCGCCGTCAAGCTGCTGCGCGGCGCCGCCGTGAACGACCCCACCGAGCGCGAGCGGCTGCGCCGCGAGGCCAGGGTGCTGGCCCGGCTCGCCCACCCGCGCATCTGCGCCATCCGGGACTATCTGGAGAGCCCGCGCCCGGACGGCAGCACGGTGCCGGTCCTGGTCACCGAGCTGCTCACCGGCACCAGCCTGGCCCGGCGGCTGAAGGAGGGGCCGCTGCCGTGGGCCGAGGCGGTCTCCGTGTGCGCCCAGATCGCCGACGCGCTGCTCGCCGCGCACCACGCCGGAGTCGTGCACCGGGATGTGAAGCCCGCGAACGTGATGCTGGTCGCGGACGGCGCCAAGCTGCTCGACTTCGGCATCGCGCGCGGAGCGGGGGACGGGGACCTGACCGGCAACCTGACCGTCGGCACGCCGCTGTGTATGGCCCCGGAGCAGGTGCGCGGGCAGCGGGCCAAGCCGGCCTCGGACATCTACGCGCTCGGCTGCGTGCTGTTCTGGTCGCTGACCGGCCGCCCGCCCTATCAGAGCAACGACATCACCGAGATCTTCGAGTCGCAGCTCTACGACCCTCCGCCGCCGATCGAGGTGCCCGGCCTGCCCGCGCGCGTGGTCGAGTTCTGCCACTCCTGCCTGTCGAAGAACCCGGCCTTCCGGCCGAACGCCGCCCAGGCGCTGACCACGTTGTCCGGTCTCGCCGCGGCGGCCGGAGTCCCGCTGGGCGACGAGTACATCGGCCGCCGCTCCATCTCCGCGTTCGAGGCCGTGCAGCAGCCGCAGAGCGTCCAGGACCCACGCATCAGCGCGCCGCCTCCGCCTCCGCCGCCGGCCCCGGCCCCGATCCCGGTCCAGGTGCCGGGGGAGAACACGATGCTGTCCGAGGCCTTCGACGACGAGGAAGACCTCGGCGAGGCCGGCGGATACGGAACAGCGGCCTTCGACGGCAGACTGCGGCCGCGGGGCACCCCCGAGACCGGAAAACGGCGCGATCGGAGCGGCCAGGACGGCAGGCGGGGTCCGCGCCCGATGCTCCTCGGCATGGCGGCGCTGGTCGTGCTGGTGGCCATCGGAGTGGTCGCGCTGGTGCTCACCACCAGCCACGCGGCCACCGGCACCTTCTCGGCAGGGCCGCGCGAGACGGCGCAGCTGCCGAATCCGTCGCGGCCGACCGGCGGGCCGACGACCGCGCCGATGCCGCGGATGGGCGGCGGGACGGCGCCCTCGATCACCGCGTCGGCCGCCGATCCCATCCGGTACCTGGAGGCGGTGCGCGCCCAGATCCGCGTCTTCGTCGCGGACGGCCCGGCCACGCTCGACCCGACGACCGGCGGCGACCTGCAGAACTCGATCATCGACATCGAGAACTCGGTGGTCTCGGCGCAGCGCAACGGCGGCGCCGCGCACCTGCAGGAGATCCGCAACAAGATCGCGCTGTTCAACGGCAGGCTCGACAAGCTGGTGGGCAAGGAGCGCATCTCGGCGGCGGCGGCGAATCAGCTGACTGCGGAGGTCCAGCACCTGTCGGGCACCGTCACGGACTGACGGGCGGGTGCGACCGTCCCGCCGACCCGTCGGTCGCACCCGCGCTTGGGATCCCCGCTTCCATGGGCGGACGGTATCCCACAGCGGCGGTCGGTGTGCGTTCCCGATTGAATACGCTGAGTCACCGCAGCTAGCAAACGATATTGCCGCGGTGCCCGCGCGAAAACGGCTGAAAGTTGCCGGAGACTACGAATACGGGGGCGCACATGGATCGTGCGCGCTTGAGGCTACGTCTCGGGGAAGCTCAGCCGGGAGGTTCCGGCGCCCCACCGCTCCCTGCGCCGCCGCCGGACCCGGCTGCGCACGGCGCCGAAGAGCAGCAACGCGGTCACCGCGCCGACGCAGCAGGTCGCTATCACCACGTCGAGTGTCCCGGTGCGGCCGGCGGCGAGGGCCAGAAGCAGCGTCGTAGGTATCAGGAGGCTCAATTCGGCGCCGCGCAGTCTGCGCTGGACTGACAGCAGTCTGAGTCTGAGGGGCGCACGGAGGTTGCGCAGACGCTCGTCGAGCCTGCGGTCCCGGCGCAGTACCGTCTCGATCTCTTCGAGAATGCGCTGCTCCCGTAGCGAGAGCCGTCGTCCATCCATTGCCCGCCTCCGCACTGACTGCAACGCGCGCGTTTGTCGCTCTTGTCTACCCCGTCGGCGGTGGAAAATGCGCTGCGGTCAGGCCTGCGACTCAGGACGACTCAGTGCTCCGACGACTCAGTACTCCGACGGCGGCCGCACCACGACGGTGCGCTCCGGCGGCTGGACCTCCGCCGCGGTCATCTGGCGCTGCCGGTGCAGCGCGGCGATCTGAAGGCCCAGCGCGACGAGGCCGACCACCATCAGCACCCCGCCCATCGCGATCACGCTGAAGCCCGAGCTGTGCACGTGCGTGGCGAAGGCCAGGATCGCGCCCACCGCGACCACCGTGATGCTCGCCCCGATCGACATGGCTCTCCCTAGTCCGTATCCGAGGTCCGTCTCGCGCAACCGAACCTGCCGCCGAGTACCCCGTTGACCGGTTCCTACGCAGCGGCCTCGCCGTTTGCCGGACGGCTTCCCGGTTACCCGGCACCGGGGAATTGAACGGAGGTACACATGTCGGCCACCGAAGCTGACGGCTCGCTCTCGTCCTCGTCGCCGTCACGGATCCGAACCCTGATCCCGGCCCGGATCGACCGGCTGCCCTGGTCCCGCTTCCACACCCGGCTCGTGATCGCGCTGGGCGTGGCCTGGGTCCTGGACGGCCTGGAGATCACCGTGGCCAGCGCCGTCGCGGGAGTGCTCAACACGAAGCAGACCCTCGGCATGTCGTCGACCGCGGTCGGCGCGATAGCCACCGTGTACTTGGCCGGCGAGGTCGTCGGCGCGCTCGGCTTCGGCCGCCTGTCCGACAAGCTGGGCCGGCGCCTGCTGTTCATGGTCACGCTCGGCGTGTACCTCGTCGGCAGCGGGCTGACCGCCCTGACGCTGGGCTCGGGCTGGGCGTGGGTCGGGTTCCTGTACCTCACCCGCTTCATCGCCGGCACCGGCATCGGCGGCGAGTACGCCGCGATCAACTCCGCGATCGACGAGATGATCCCGGCCAGGCACCGCGGCCGGGTGGACATCGCGGTCAACGGGACCTACTGGGGCGGCGCGATCCTCGGCACCCTCGGCTCGCTGCTGCTGCTGAACGTGCTGCCCGAGAGCATCGGCTGGCGGCTCGGCTTCCTGCTCGGCCCGGTGCTCGCGGGCGTCGTGATCTTCGTGCGCCGCAACCTGCCGGAGAGCCCGCGCTGGCTGGTCATGCACGGCCGCGAGGCGGAGGCCGAGGCCTCGATCCGGGAGATCGAGGAGGAGGTCGAGCGCACCGGCGGGAGCCTCGAACCCGTCGCTCGGGACCAGGCCCTGGAGATCCAGCCTACCGAGCGCACCGGATACCTCGCGCTCGTCAAGGTCCTGTTCTCGCAGTACCCGAAGCGTGCGGTGCTCGGCGCGAGCCTGATGATCAGTCAGTCCTTCCTGTACAACGCGATCTTCTTCACCTACACCCTGGTGCTGACCAAGTTCTACGGCGTCGCGTCGAACAAGGCCCCGTGGTTCCTGATCGCCTTCGCGGTCGGGAACCTGGCCGGTCCGCTGACCCTCGGGCGGCTGTTCGACACGATCGGGCGCAAGCAGATGATCGCCGGGACCTACCTGCTGTCCGGGATCATGCTGGCGATCACCGCGGAGCTGTTCCGCGACGGCGTGCTCACCGCCGCGACGCAGACGATCGCCTGGTGTGTGATCTTCTTCTTCGCCTCCAGCGGGGCGAGCGCCGCGTACCTCACGGTCAGCGAGATCTTCCCGCTGGAGGTGCGGGCGCAGGCCATCGCGGTCTTCTTCGCCATCGCGCAGTGCTTCGGCGCGCTGGGCCCGGTGCTCTACGGCCACCTGATCGGCGACGGCACGAACCGGAACCTGCTGTTCGTCGGCTATCTGATCGGCGCGGGGGTGATGGTGGTCGGCGGCCTTGTCGAGCTGGCCCTCGGCATCGCCGCGGAACGCCAGTCGCTGGAGAGCATCGCCAGGCCGCTCTCGCTGGTGCGGCAGGCGACGGCCGCGGCGTCCAGCGCCATCGTCCCGCGCACGCCGAGCATGCGGCCGACCGGGACCGCGCAGTCCGGCTAGGCGGGCGGCGTTTGCGATTCGGGAGTCCGGGCATAGTCCGGGCTCCCTTCGCATGCGTCCGAATCGGCGATAAGGTGTGCCTGAAGGGGCAACAGGACTCTTACAGCAATATAATGGAGCTTCCATGGAGCGTTTCGAGGTCGGCGTCGGGCCCGCCGAAGAGGGCGACCGGGTGGTGACCGTGCGCGGCGAGCTGGATCTGGCGGCCGCCGATCAGCTGTGGGAGACGATCGAACCGCTGCTGCTACCAGGCACGCTGGTGGTGCTGGACGGTATGGATATGACCTTCCTCGACTCCAGCGGCCTGCGGGTCCTGCTCCAGGCGCACAAGCGCGCGGAGAGCGAGGGGGCGGTCTTCCGGATCGTGGCTCCGCAGCAAGCGGTGCAGCGCGTGCTGGATTTGGCCGGCGCCGCCGGCTATCTGCAGATGCGCGACGACGTGCCGAGTGCGCTCGCGGGCTGAGCGGCAGAACAGACGACGCGGCGGCGTGACGCACCAGGTGTCACGCCGCCGCGTCGTCGTTCGTGCCGCCGTCAGAGGGTGGGCGGCTGTGCGCTGATCGCGGCCAGCACCGAGCTGTCGTCGCGGTCCTTGGCCAGGTCGCCGAGCGACACGATGCCGACGGCGGTGCCCCGGTCCACGACCGGGACGCGCCGGATGCCGTGCTTGCGCATCAGGGCGGCCGCCTCGGCCGGGTCGTCGTCCGGGGCGAGGGTGATCGGGGAGGCGGTGGTCACCTCGGCGATCGAGGCGATGTCCGGGTCCGCACCCTCGGCCATCCCGCGCACCACCAGGTCGCGGTCGGTGACGATGCCGAGCAGCTCGTCCCCGTCCATCACGAGCACGGCGCCGATGTTCGTGTCCCGCATGAGCGAGGCGGCGGAGCGCATCGGGGCGGTCAGCGGCAGGGTGACCGGGACGGGGCTCATCACGTCGGCGATCTTCGTCTGCATGTTCCTTTCCTCCACAGTCGCGGTCCTTTGCTTGGTTTAGCCCCGCCTACCCGCGACCGTGATTCAAAACGGAGGGCTCACAGCTTGCGCAGCCACACCCGCTCGATGCTGTGATCCGGCCCCTTGCGCAGCACCAGCGTCGCGCGCCGGCGCGTCGGCAGCACGTTCTCCACCAGGTTCGGCAGGTTGATCCGCTGCCAGAAGGTGCGTGCCTGCTCCAGCGCCTCTTGCTCCGAGAGCGCGGCGAAGCGGCGGAAGTAGGAGTCCGGATCGGTGAACGCGGTGGCGCGCAGCTGCTTGAACCGGTCGAGATACCAGCGTTCGATGTCGTCGGTGCGGGCGTCCACGTAGATGCTGAAGTCGAAGTAGTCGGCCAGGCCCATGCGGACGCGCCCGTCGCTGCCGGGGGCGGCGGGTTGCAGCACGTTGAGTCCTTCGACGATCAGGATGTCGGGGCGGCGCACGGTCAGCCGCTCGTCGGGCACGATGTCGTACACGAGGTGCGAGTACACCGGGGCGCTGACCTCCGGCCTGCCTGACTTCACGTCAGCCACGAAGCGGGTCAGCGCCCGGCGGTCGTACGACTCGGGGAAGCCCTTGCGGGCCATCAGGCCGCGGCGCTCCAGCTCCGCGTTGGGCAGCAGGAAGCCGTCGGTGGTCACCAGCTCCACGCGCGGGTGCTCCGGCCAGCGCGCCAGCAGGGCCTGCAACAGGCGCGCGGTGGTCGACTTGCCGACCGCGACGCTGCCCGCGATCCCGATGACGAACGGCGTGCGGCCGGCGTCGTCCCCGTCGCCGTCCTTCTCGTCCGCTCCCGCGCCCAGGAACGTGTCCAACGCACCGCGCAGACCGTGTACCGCGGCCACGTAGAGGTTGAGCAGTCGGGAGATCGGGAGGTACATCTCCCGCACCTCGTTGAGGTCGATCATGTCGCCCAGGCCGCGTAGCTGTTCGACCTCGGCTGCGGTAAGCGGGAGGGGCGTGCGTTCACGCAACGCGCTCCAGGCCGCCCGATCGAGATCGACGTAAGGCGAGCCCTCGCCGCGGCGCACGGTGCCGGCAGGCGCGGAAGACGAGCGTGCGGCGGCCACGTGCCCGGCTGCGGAGGCTCCGGCGGAGATCGACATTGCACCATTGTGGCCGAGGAGCCGGGCCGGCCGCCGATCGCAGGGAATAGTCCGCTTTTGGATCGTCCTATGAGAGGATGAGCATCCTGTGCTGATTCGTGTGTGAACCGGAGCATCTTGAGCCACAGCAACCTCTCGCGGCGCATCCTCGAACGACCAATAGTGGGCCGCGCCCGCCGTGCCGCCGCGATCTCCTTCGCCCTGCTGCTCGTCGCCGCCGTGGCCGCGTGGCTGGCGCTGCTGGTCACGCCCGCGCAGTCGGTCTCCGCCGCCGGGCAGACCCTCAGGGTCGGCGCGACCTCGCCGGACCTCTCCCTGGCCGGCCCCGGCGAACTAGACCTGTTCGGCCAGTCCGTGCCGACGACCCTGCAGTTCAACGGTCTGATCCGGCCCAAGCTCGAATTGACCCGCATCACCATCGACAGCCAGCTCACCCAGTTCGTGCAGACCTCCGCGGACCACGGCGGCGCCAGCGCGCAAAGCCGGCTGGCCGCGAGCCTGGTCAGCGGCTGGGAGCACTACTTCCTCTGGCAGAGCGCGGTGACGGCCGGGTTCGCGATCCTGCTGCTGCTGGCCTTCTCGGGCCTGCGCCACTACACGCACCGCAGGATGCTCAAGGTCGTCGCGATCGGGACGCTGGTCGCGGTCGCGGCAAACGTCGGCGCGGTCGCCGTTTTCGCCACCGGGGCGCCGAGCACCCTGCGCCAGGTCAAGTCGCTCAGCGACCTGGTCGGCGACAGCGCGCTCGGTTCCGCGGCCCCGGCCAGGACCGGCGCGAGCCTTCCGGGCGTGCAGGCCGTGGTCATCGGCGACTCGACCGCGGCGGCGATCGGCAATCCGCCGGTCGCGCACCCCTCCGAGCAGGACAAGGCCTGCGGCCGCAGCGCCGACTCGTACGCGGCCGACCTCGCCCAGGCCAACAACTGGAAGGTGCTGAACCTCGCCTGCAGCGGCGCGACCGTGAGCGAGGGCGTGCTCGGTCCGCAGATCGCCGGTGGGTTGACCGTGCCGCCGCAGATGAGCGTGCTGGAACAGGCGGACCGGGCTTCGGTGGTCGTGGTGAGCATCGGCGCCAACGACCTCAAGTGGGTCGCCACCGAGGCGCTGTGCGTGCTGGCCGCCGCCTGCGACGACCAGGCGTCCACCGCCTACTTCCAGAGCAACCTGCACGACTTCACGCGCGGCTACTACGAGATGCTGCACGACCTGGCCGCGCTGCCGCAGCACCCGCAGGTGCTGATCAACACCTACTTCGACCCGTTCGGGCCGAGCCTGAGCTGCCTGAGCGGCGTCGGTTTCACTCCGGCCAAGACGAAGGTGCTCTCCTCCCGCCTCGCGACGCTGAACACGGTGCTCGCGGACGGGGCGCAGACCTTCGGGTTCATCACGGTGCGACCGAGCTTCGCTGGCCACGAGCTGTGCAGCAGCCAGTCGTACGTGCAAGGGCTCAAGGACGCGGCGCCGTTCCACCCGACGGCGGCCGGCGAGCTGACGATCGCGCTGGCGGACCAGCAGGCGCTGACCAAGAACGCGCTGTCGATCTCAGCCGCCGGCGCCAAGTAGCGGGCGGCTACACGTTCCGCGGCGGCTGCTGCGAGATCATGAAGGCGATCTCACCCTGCTCGTCGATGCGCGCGTCGAGCACCTTGTCGTCGAGCAGCTGCGATACCGCGGGCTCCAGGTAGATCCGGGCGTCCGGGGTCTCGATGACCTCGTCGGCGGCCTGCGGGGCCTGCGTGAGCGAGAGCGCGAACGCGGGGCCCTCGCCGTTGTCGGCGGCCTGCGGGGCGATCCGCAGCCCGGTCCCGTCGGGCAGTCCCGGCTGGGTGGTCAGGTCGTGGATGACGCCCACCGCCGTCTGAGTCAAAGCGAGCACGGGTTTCTCCTCACCGTCCGTCTCCAGGGTCCGCCCCGCAGTACCCCCTGAGCCCGGTCCAAACGGTCGGATACGCGGAAAACTCGCGCCCCCGCGGCCCGGCCCGGGTCACAGCAGGTTGGTCAGGTGATCCGGCTCCTGGGCGTCGCGCAGCCCGACGATGTACTCCCGCAGCTCGAAGAGCAGCGACGGGTCCGGCATGGCGTCGCCCTCGGCCGTGGCGACCGCCAGGTCGTCGTACTTGGCGCTGGTCTCGTCCAGCAGCCGTTGCAGCATCGGCTCGATCACCCGGTGCCCGTAGTCGACGTAGCTCTGCGCGTGCGTGATCGCCTCCGGCCGGTGGATCAGGTCCTCGATCGCCTCCCGCGTCGCGCCCTGGGCGCTGAGGGTCTTGAAGTCGCTGTACTCCAGCCGCGCGCCGCGGGTGATCTCGTGCAGGCGGCGCACCTCGAGCCGGGCGAGCACGACCAGGTTCTCCAGCGCCCTGGCCTCCACGACGCACCGCAGCTTGGACAGCTCGCGGCGGGTCTTGGTCAGCACGTCGAGCACGTGCCGCCCCACGGACCTGCCGGAATCCCCGAGCCGGTCCTGCCGGTCGATCGCGGACAGCGCGGTGGAGAGGCCGACGAGTTCGTCGCAGGTCTGCGAGAGCTCCGTCACCGCCTCGGCCAGCCGGTCCTCACGGTCCCAGCTCACTGGGCCGTCGTGCGCCTGTGACACCTGTTTTCCTTCCGAGCCTTACCAGTGCGCGCCGCACTGAACGGATTATCCGTCGCGAGACGCCGGGCACCAGCCTAAGCTGCGGCGCCGACGGATTCGGCCGCGGCCGGCGCCCGCGCGTCCGCAGCACCGGGGCTTCTTCAGTCGTCTGATATGTAACTTTCCTTGTCGATCACGGCGATTGCGCCTCTCCGCGCAGGACACCGCCGATCTCCTGTCGCCGCCCGCACCGGCCGGTTGCTCCGCTTCGGCGGCCGCCCGAATACTGCGGCCAACCGCACCAGCGACTGGAGTCCGTATGGTCAACCTCCTGCGCCGGCCGCGCCGCCTGCGCGATGCCGCCCTGGCCGTAGCGACCGCCGCCGTCGCGGCCGGCGCCGTCGCCGTCGCGCCGAGCGTGAGCGCCGCCGCCGGCCCATGCAGCGTCGCCTACCAAGTCAACCAGTGGTCAGGCGGGTTCACCGCCAACGTCACGCTGACGGACACCGGCTCGCCGGTCACCAGCTGGACGTTGAGCTGGACCTTCACCGGCAACCAGCAGATCACCTCCGGCTGGAACGCGCAGATCACCCAGACCGGCACGTCGGTCAAGGCGGTCAACGAGTCCTACAACGGATCGATCGCCACCGGCGGCACCGCCACCTTCGGCTTCCAGGGCACCTTCTCCGGCACCAACGCGACGCCCACCGACTTCGCGCTGAACGGCGTGTCCTGCGCGGGCGGCTCCTCTTCGTCGCCGAGCGCGAGCGCGAGTGCGAGTGCCAGCGCCACTCCCAGCGCCAGCCCGAGCACGAGTCCGTCGAGCAGCCCTTCGGCGAGCCGGTCGGCCAGTCCGTCCGCGAGCCCCAGCGGCAGCTCGGGCGGCGGTTCCTGCCCGAGCGCGGCGGTGTTCTGTGAGGGCTGGGAGAGCCAGACGGTCGGCGCCGCGCCCTCCGGCCGGTGGAGCATCAGCACGCCGAACTGCTCCGGCAGCAGCACCGCGACGATCACCGGCGCGCAGGCGCACGGCGGCGTGAAGTCGCTGGAGATCGACGGCGTCGGGACGTACTGCAACCACGTCTTCGCCGACGACACCACCGACATGCCGCTCGCCTCGCCGACCTGGTACGTGCGGTTCTGGTTCAAGCACACCGCGCCGCTGCCGACCAACCACACCACCTTCCTGGCCATGAACGACTCCGCGGACAACAACACCGACCTGCGGCTCGGCGCGCAGAACGGCGCGCTGATGTGGAACCGGCAGTCCGACGACGCCACCCTGCCCGCGCAGAGCCCGGCCGGGGTCGCGCAGAGCGTGGTCGTGCCGACCGGGGCGTGGGAGTGCCTGGAGTTCTCGGTGAGCAAGACCACCGGGCAGATCTACACCTGGTACAACGGCACCCTCGTGCCGGGCCTGACCGAGGACGGCGTGCCGACGCAGGACATCGACGCGCAGTGGCTCGGCGGCTCCGGGGCGAGCTGGCGGCCGAACCTGACCGACCTCAAGCTGGGCTGGGAGAACTACAGCAACGGCAACGACACGCTGTGGTTCGACGACGTGGTGCTCAGCACCTCGCGGATCGGCTGCTGACGCCGGCGCCGGGCCGCGGCTGGGGCGTTAACCTGTCTGCATGACCTCGCCGCGCGCCGACCGGTTTCCGGTCGGCGCCGCGGCGACGCTCGCCGAACTGGAGCAGGACCCGCATCCGCTGCTGGCCCGGCTGCGCGCGCACGAGCCGGTCTCCTGGCTCCCGGCCCTCGGAGGCTGGCTGGTCACCCGGCGCGATCTGGCCGTGGCCGTCATGCGCGACGCCGAGACGTTCACCGTCGACGACCCGCGCTTCTCGACCGCCCGCGTCGTCGGCCCGAGCATGCTCTCGCTGGACGGGCCGGTACATACCCGGCACCGCGCGCCCTTCGCCGAGCGGTTCCGGCCGCGTGACGTGGAAGCCAGGCTCGCCGCGTTCATCGAGCAGGAGGCGGGGCGCCTGGTCGACGCGCTGCGCCCGGCCGAGGCAGGCGAGCTGCGGCGCGGCGTGGCCGGTCCGCTCGCGGTCGCGGTGGTCGCCGAGTCGCTCGGCCTGCTCGGCACCGATCCAGCGACGGTCCTCGGCTGGTACGACGCCATCGTCGGCGCGGTCGACGACATCTCCGCCGGGCTCGAACCGCGGCCGGGCGGCGCCGAGGCGGTCGCGCGGCTGAGCGCGAGCGTGCACGCCACCGTGCGGGCCGGCGACCCCGAAGCGCTGCTGGTCGCCGCCGGATCAGGGCTCGAACTTCCCGAGGTGGTCTCGAACGCGGCGGTGATGATGTTCGGCGGGATCGAGACCACCGAGGCGATGATCGCCAACGCCGCGCTGCACCTGCTCGCCCACCCCGACCAGCTCGCCCTGGTGCGCGCCGATCCGCAGTTGGTCGCGGACGCGGTCGAGGAGTCGGTGCGGCTGGAGCCCGCGGCGGCGGTCGTCGACCGGTACGCGACCCGCGATATCGAGCTGGCCGGCGCCCCGATCGGCGCCGGAGACCTCGTGACCGTCTCGATCGCGGGCGCGAACCGCGATCCGCAGGTCTTCGCCGAGCCGGACCGCTTCGACCTGCGCCGCCCGAACGCCAGGCTGCATCTCGGGTTCGCCCAGGGTCCGCACTTCTGCCTCGGCGCGCACGCCGCCCGGCTGGAGACCCGCGTCGCCGTCAGCACCCTGCTGCGCGAGCTGCCCGGGCTGAGGCTGGATCCGGAGCGTGCGCCCGCAGCCCCGCGCGGACTGGTGTTCCGCAAGCCCGAGTCCTTATACGTGCGCTGGGACGCCTAAATCAGTGCATGGTCGGGTCAGGAGAGAGGTCCCCCGGCGTCTCTGGGGGAAGGCGACGCCGGGGGGTGCGTCCGAGCCGCGTAATCGCGTTCCTCGGGCGCGAGATCAGACTGGGGGGATGCCTGATCTGCCTTTCAGTCTCTCACCTGATGCGACGTGAGCTGTGTGCCGGACCGATCAGTGTGGCATCAATTCGCCAATGTGATCCCTGGGACTTCCGTGACGGCGTATCACCGCCTCCGCGCCGGGATCCGGCGGGCCGCGATCCGCGCCGCGCGCGTTCGTTCACTCTGTAACGGTTCGGTCCGCGCACTCGTAGTGAGCGCTCGGTGACCGCTAACCTGCGTGCCGTCCGCCACCTGATCCCGAGGGGATTGCATGCGCGTCTTGAGTGTCAACTCCTGCATGGTCGCTTTCGGTTCGGCCGCGCTCGTCGGCCTGGCCGCGAGCGGCTGCTCGTCGTCCGCGGCGGCGACCTCGCCCGGCGGCACGGGCTCCGCGCAGCCCTCGGTGACCGCGCCGTCCGGCATCGGGACCGCGCCGCTGACCGCGGCCCCCGCCACGGGGCTGGCGGCCAAGCTGCTGGCGCCGGCGGACCTGCCGGCCGGCTGGGGGATCGACGCGTCGGCGACGAACCCGGCGATGCAGACCAGCTGCCCGCTGCTCAACACCGCGAACTGGAACACCCCGCTCACCAGCCATGCGGAGACGGATCTGAACGGCGGAATGACCGGTCCGTTCCTCGTCGAGCAGATCGCCGCCGGAGACCAGTCCCAGGTGAACAAGTCCTGGGACACGCTCGTCAACGGGCTGCCCAAGTGCACGACCTACACGCACGGCGGCGCCAACGGGTCGAGCACCTTCTCGATCGTGCGCACCTCGCTGCCCGCCTACGGGGACAGTTCGTACTCGTTCACGCTCTCGATCGAGATCTCCACCGGCATCACCGGCAAGGGCTACATCGTGGCCGCGCGCAACGGAAACTCGGTCGTCGTGGTCTACGTCGTCGGGCTCACCCCGCTGGACAAGACCTTCATCGAGAACACGATGAGCAAGGCGGTCACCAAGGCGCGCACCTGAGCCGCCGGACGCCGCGGACGGCCGAACCGGGTCATGCGCCGGGGTTGTTGCCTCCTGCGCCGAGCAGCCTTCTGGTGAGCGCGTTTCCGTCGCCGAGCAGGACGTCGAGCGCGGCGTGCAGGTGCCGGTCGGTGAGTCGCAGCGGCGCTGAACCGGCGCCGTCCGAACCTTCAGCGCCCTCCGCCGCGATCAGCGCCGACCGGCGAAGCAGTTCCTTGATGAAGGAGGCCGTCACGCCCTCGGTGCGCCGGATCACCTCGTCCGGGTAGGCGAGGTCCAGTTCCAGGCCGCCGCGGTACACCTCGATCAGCGCGCGGCGCCCCTCGGCATCCGGCAGCGGGATCTCCACCGCGTGGTCGATGCGTCCCGGTCGGCTGGCCAGCGCGGGCTCCAGCACGTCGACCCGGTTGGTGGTCAGCACGAACGTCACGTCGACGTCGTCGCGCAGGCCGTCCATCTCGTTGAGCAGCTGGAAGAGCAGCGGGTTCTGGCCGATCGGGCGGGAGCCGCGGTCCTCGGCGATCAGGTCCACGTCCTCGATGATGAGCATGGAGGGCTGCAGGTCGCGGGCGATCGTGCACGCCTCCTGCACGAATCGCAGCGCGGCCGCGGAGAGGATCAGCACGGACACCTCGGGCAGCCTGCTCATCAGGTAGCGCACCGTGTGCGTCTTGCCGACGCCGGGCGCGCCGTAAAGCAGTACGCCGCGCTTGAGGTGCTGGCCGTGCGCGAGCAGCAGCTCCCGATGGCGTGCGACGCCGAGGATCTGCCGCTCGATCCCGTCGAGCACGCCGTCCGGCAGGACCAGCTGGTCGCGGGTCATCCGCGGGCGCGGATGGAAGGCCAGCAGCCCGCCGCGGCGCGGTCCGAACATGTCGGGCTCGAAGGAGACCACCTGGCGGCGGTAGACGCTGCGGCGCAGCCCGAGCTCCCGGATCTCGGCGAGCGCCCGCCGCGCGGCGGCCGGGTCGGTGGCCGTGATCTCCATGCTGACGTCGGGCTGCGGGCCGCGCTCGTCCGAGCCGCGCAGCAGCAGGGCCATGCGAAGCTCTCCGTCGGAGAGCAGGTACAGCCCGCACTGCACGCAGCTGCGCATCTCCCCGTCCGGGCTGACGGGCTGCTCGCTGACCGGCACCCCGGCCAGCGCGAGGCCGGTCTCCATGCCGGGCTGGCAGAGGTCTGCCAAGCCGAACATCCGGTGCCGGAAGCCGGCGAGCCCGAGCAGCCGGTGCTCGCCGGGCCAGCCTTCCAGCCAGTGGTCAAGGCCGCCCTGCACGTTGACGTGCTCGTAGGAGGGCCAGGTGCCGGAGGTGACCGGCAGCGAGCCGGCGTCGTGGCCGAGATGCTCGATCAGGGTGCTGCTGATGGTGTGCTGTGGCCCGGCACCGGAAGCAGAGCCTGCGGATACGGCCACGGCGTGTCCGCGCGTGAAGCCCCGTGGTTCCATTCCGCCAGGATGGCACGCGGGCCGAGTGGAAGGCGGCCCGGCGCGGTCTGCGCGATGCCGGTCGCGCCATACCGCTTGCGCAGCGCGGCTTCGTCGTAGCGGTCGCAGCCGCGGTGCCAGTTGAGGATGCCGGCCAGCCAGTTCTGCATGTGCCGCACGTACCCGTCGACCGCCTCCCGCGCTTCGTCGTCGAGCGCGAAGTCGTCGCAGAGCACTGGCAGCTCGGCCGCGACGACGTGCTGGAACTGGCTCAGCCTCGAGTTCATCAGGTCGCTGACGATCGCGACGGCCTGGTCCCGGTCGCAGCCCAGGAAGTGCTGCACCACCAGCACGCAGTTGTGCCGGTCACCCTCGAACTCGATCTCCTTCTGGTAGGAGAACAGGTCGTTGAGCAGGCAGGCGTAGTCCATCGCCGCATTGTCCAGCGACCGCATGGTTCCGGCGCGGAACACCTCCGGCGGCACCCGGCGGGCCCGGCGCAGCCTGGCCAGGCTCGCGGTCAGCTCGGAGCCGAAGGTCTTGCGCCGCATCTCCAGGTAGTCGACCGGGTCGGGGACGCGGTTCTGGATGTGGTTGGCCAGTTCCCACAGCCCGGCGCCGAGCATGTCCTCGATCGCGGCGCGGAAGTCCGCGCGTGCGCTCGGGTCCATCGGCGCGGCGGTGCGCTCCCACAGGTCGGCCAGCGCGCGCTCCAGCGCGGTCAGCGGGGTGGCCGCGCCGAGGGCGGCGTCGGCCGGCTCCACCGGCATGAACAGGGAGAGCCGGTCGGTGGCCGCCTTGGCGGTGGCGTAGTCCCGGCGCGAGCCGTACACCGCCGGCAGCAGGTCGTCCCAGTAGGTGCCCCAGGTCAGCCAGTGCGAGCCGAGTTCCAGTTCGCCCGGCGAGCCGTCCGGATTGAGCCCGGCCATGCACAGCGGGAAGTCGAAGCCGGAGAGCTTCTCCCCGTCCCAGATCTCTGACATCGGCTCGCCGGGCTGCGCGGACAGCAGGCCCATCCGCCGCGCCCAGGTCAGGGTGCTGCGCCGCGCCTCGTCCAGGTGCGGGTTGAGCCGGAGCGCGAAGGGCAGCTCGAACTCGGGCAGCGGCGTCGGCCCGACCTTCCGGTACGGCGCGAAGGCGAAGCTGCGTGCTCGTAGCGTCTCGCTGGCCGCGGTGACCGGCGGCCTCGCAGCCAGGGCGGACAGTCCGAGATCGGCCAGCGGCAGCTCGGTCAGGCCGAACGGGAGGCGCGCCGGGGCGGGCCGGCCGCCGCCGTTCATGTACCGGCTTGAGCGCATGTGCCACTCGTGGCCGCCCGCCTGCCAGTCTTGCAGGCCCTTGACATACCCGAGCACCTTCGCGCACGAGGCCGGATCGAGCCCGTGCTCGGCGAACAGCGGCGGCAGCTCGGTCAGCGCGGTGTTCTCGAACTGCTGCAGCCGCGAGGTGAGCAGGTCGTTGACGGCGTCGGCGGCGCGCTGCGTGTCGTAGCCGAGGAAGGTCTCCAGCACCAGCACGCCGTTGCTGAGCTCGCCCTCGGTGCCGGTCTCGCGCTCGTAGGAGAACAGGTCGTTGCGCAGGTGGACCCCGTCGGAGAAGGCGTCTCTCAGCACCCTCATCGGCCGGCTGCCCGCGATCACGGCCGGCACCTCGGCCCCGGCCGCGTGCTCGACCAGGCCCGCGGACCAGGGCGCGCCGCCGACCTTGCGCCGCATCTCGATGTACTCGACCGGATTGGGGATGCGGCCCTCGTTGATGTTCGAAAGCTCCCACAGCGATTCGTTCAGCAGGTTCTCGGTGCTCTCGGCGAACCGGGCGCGCCAGTCCATGGACATGCTCGGCACGGTGCGCGCCCACAGGTCGGCCAGACCCGCCTCGACGGGATTGGCCGGCTCCGGCATGCCGACGGCCAGGTCCATCGGCATGAACGCGGGCAGCCGGTCCAGATACGCCTTGCCGCCGGCCCGGTCCTGGCTGCGCTTGAACGTCTCCAGGAAGTGGTCGTCGAAGAAGAACACCCACACGTACCAGTCGGTGACCAGGTCGAGTTCCGCCGCCGAGGCATCAGGGTGCGTATACGCGCACAGCAGGCCGTAGTCGTGGGCGTCGAGGTCCGCCTCGGTCCACACGCCCGAGCCCTCCAGCATGCCCATCCGGCGCGCCCACTGCTTCGAATGCAGCCGCGCGCCCTCCAGGTGCGGGTTGAGCCTGGCGGGGTACGGGAGGTAGAAATCCGGCAGCTCGAACGGCTGGGTCACGCGGCCCGCCTCTCCTCGTCGGGTGGCCCTCTCTTGGATTGAAGAAGACGCCCGTGCGGCCAGGCAAGCAACGTCACCCGTACCAGTGACCATCAGGGTATTGCCGCCGCCGGGTGCGCCGTTCGCCAGGAAACCTTCACGTTCGGCGCGGAAAGTTTCATCCGCTTCGTCCGGATTACGGCCGACTGAGTCAGCCTCCTGCTCAGCCTGACGTGCGCGGATCATGCCCATGGCGGGTGGCAAAGGTTTTCGATAACGGAGCATGATCGCCGCGCCGTTCACCCGCACTTGCGCCGCAGGTACTCTCCGCCACGACCGGGGCGGCATGCCCCACCTCGCCGGACCCAAGAAGGGTGGGTAATGTGAGGAAGAGAACGAGATGGGCGCTATGGGGTGCCGTCGGGGTGGCGATCACGGCGAGCGTCGTGAGCGCGACGCCCGCCTCCGCGCACGGCGCGATGCTGATGCCCGGTAGCCGCACCTACCTCTGCTACGAGGACGGTCTGACCTCCACGGGCCAGATCATCCCGCAGAACCCAGCCTGTCAGGCGGCCGTGGCCAGCAGCGGCGTCACGCCGCTGTACAACTGGTTCGCGGTCGGCAACCGCAGCGGCACCACCAGCGGCGAGACCAGCGCGCTGATCCCGGACGGCAAGCTGTGCAGCGGGAACAGCAACTACTACGACTTCTCCGGATTCGACCAGGCCAGCAGCTACTGGCCGGTGACCCACCTGACGGCCGGCGCGAACATCCAGATCCAGTACAACAAGTGGGCCGCGCACCCGGGGACGTTCTCGCTCTACGTCACCAAGACCGGCTGGGATCCGACCAAGCCGCTGACCTGGTCGGAGCTTCAGTCGACTCCGTTCTCGACGGCGACCCTGCCGCCCTCGGTCGGCAGCGCGGGCAGCGCCAGCAGCTACTACTACTGGAACGCGACGCTGCCCTCGGGGCTGACCGGCCGTCACATCATCTACTCGATCTGGGCGCGCTCGGACAGCACCGAGACCTTCTACGGCTGCTCCGACGTGGTCTTCGACGGCGGCACCGGCCAGGTCACCGGCCTCGGCCCGGGCTCCGGCCCGCCGCCGCCCTCGGTGCCGTGCACCGCGGCGTATTCGGTGACCAGCAGCTGGAGCGGCGGCTTCCAGGCCCAGGTCACCATCACCAACCCCAACACCACCACGATCAACAGCTGGACCGCCAGCTGGGATCTGGCGAACGCCGAGACCATCAGCAGCGCCTGGAACGGGACCCTGTCCCAGGCGGGCACGCTGGCCACGGTGAAATCCGCGAGCTGGAACAGTCAGCTGGCGCCGAGCGCGAGCACGTCGTTCGGCTTCACGGCGAACTACTCCGGCTCCGGCACGCCACCGGTGCCGACCGTCTCCTGCACCAGCCCGTGACGACCGCGGCAGCGGTCGTCTGACCCGGATTCACGGCCTCGCCCGCACCGGCGGGGCCGTGAGCCTCCGAATCGCGAGCAAAGGGAGCCCGCACCTTGCCTCACCGACTCGCCGCGCGCCGGATCACGGCCGCGTTCCTGCTGGCCGTGGTGATCCTGCCGGCGGCGGCGTGCAGTTCGTCGAAGGGCACCAAGATCGCCTCCGGCACCGGCTCGGCGCAGAACATGTCCGGCATGGACATGGGCGACATGGCCGGACTGCCGACCACTCCCGCGATCGCGGAGGCCGCGCCGGCGAGCAACGGCCTGGCCGCGAGCGACTCAGGCTACATATATCTGCCGGGTGCGGCGTCAGTGCCCGCGAACAGCGCGGCGCAGTTCAACTTCCACATCACCGGCCCGAACGACCACGCCGTGACCCGGTACCAGGCGTACGAGAGCCAGCTGGTGACGTTCTACCTGATCCGCTCGGACCTGTCCGGATTCCAGCAGCTCGAGCCGACGATGCGGCAGGACGGCACCTGGACCGTCGGCCTGCCCGCGCTGCCGCCGGGTTCGTACCGCAGCTACGTCTCCTTCGCCGCGCCCGATTCCAGCGAGGGCACCCCGATGGTCTACTCCCTCTCGGCGCCGCTGACCGTCGCCGGACCGGGCGCGAAGCCCGCGGCGGCGCTGCCCGCGCCGGCCTCGACGGCCACCGTCGACGGGTACACGCTCAAGCTCTCCGGCGTCCCGAAGGCGGGAGCGACGGGCCAGTTGGCACTGGACGTGACGAAGGCCGGCAAGCCGGTCGAGTACTTCGACCGCTACCTCGACGGATACGCGCACCTGACCGGATTCCACGTGGGCGACGGCGCGTTCGCGCACCTGCTGGCCACCGGCCGGGCCAGCGGGGCGGGCGGCGTGGGTCCGCTGACGACGCGCGCGCTGTT
Source organism: Actinocrinis sp. (assembly GCF_035650855.1). Lineage (GTDB taxonomy): Bacteria > Actinomycetota > Actinomycetes > Streptomycetales > Catenulisporaceae > Actinocrinis. The sequence goes on from NZ_DASRGV010000226.1 coordinate 24,014, forward strand.
CCCGGAGAGCGGGACCTGGCGGCTTTTCGTCCAATTCGAGACTGGCGGCGCGTTGCACCAGGCCGCGTTCACCGTCGACGTGCCCTGATCATCGTGACCTGCCCTGACCACCGGCAAACGGCTCGATCGAAGGGCCACGTGGCGTCCGGTCCCGTATAGTGCCGCCATGACTGCTGGGGGGTCGGCGGCCCGCGGCCTCCTCGACGGCCGCTTCGAGCTGATGGAACGGCTCGGCGGCGGCGGTATGGGGCTGGTGTGGCGCGCCCGGGACTTGGCGCTCGAGCGCGAGGTCGCGCTCAAAGAGGTGCGGCCCGCCGGCGCCGCCGGGTTCGACGACGATCCGGTCGCCGCACACGTCCAACGGGAGCGCGTGCTGCGCGAGGCCCGGGCGCTCGCGCGGCTGCACCACCCGAATGTGGTGACGATCTATCACATCGTCGATTCGGTGGAGCATCAGTACCCGTGGCTCGTGATGGAGCTGGTGTCCGGCGGCTCGCTGGACAGCCGGATCGAGCGCGCACCGCTGTCGCCCGCCGAGACCGCGCGCATCGGCCGCGGCGTCCTGGCGGCGCTGCGCGCGGCGCACGAGGCGGGCATCCAGCACCGCGACGTGAAGCCGGCCAACGTCCTGCTGCGCGCGGACGGAACGCCGGTGCTGACCGACTTCGGCATCGCCGCCCTGCGCGAGGCCACGGCGCTGACCACGACCGGCACGCTGATCGGCTCGCCCGAGTACATCGCCCCCGAGCGCATCCGCGGCCAGGAGGGCGACCCGGCCTCCGACCTGTGGTCGCTCGGCATGCTCATGTATGTCGCGGTCGAGGGCGGCAACCCGCTGCGTCGGGAGACCACGCTCGCGACCATCGCCGCGGTGCTCGACGCTCCGTTGCCGGAACCCCAGTGCGCCGGTCCGCTCACGGCCGCCCTCGCGGCGCTGCTCGTGCGCGATCCCGCCGCCCGGATCGACGCCGCGCGGCTCGACCAGCTTCTCGCCGCGGTGCAGCGAGACGCGGGCAACGGAAACTCAAGTGGCGCCGATCCGCGATACGGCCGACAGTTCCCGCCACTTTCCTACCCGCCGCCTTCCTACCCGCCGCGTTCATACCCGTCGGGTTCGATCCTGTCGGCTCAGCCGTCGTGGTCGCCGAACGACGCCCCAGCGCAGCACTGGCAGCCACAAGGACAGGTTCAAGGTCAGCGCCGACGCCGCAATCGCACCTTCGCCGCGTCGGTGACCGGTGTGGCCGTGATCGGCCTGTCGGCGGCCTTGGTCTGGACGCTGCGCGACTCGTCCGCGTCGGCGTCTACCGGCGGCGGGGGCTCGCACGCCACGGGCACGCCGTCGGTTGGTGGCAACGCAGCCGCGAGCTCGGCGACGGCCTCCCCGTCGCCGACGGACCAGGGAACCGGCTCCGGGGATCAGGGCACTCAAGCCAACCTGCTGACTCCGCCCGGCGCCCGCGCCGCCGTCAGCGCCCTGAAGAACCAGGTCGGCAGCCGCAAGATAGTCCAGCTCGACGTGTACCCCGGCTACGCCATCGCGCAGGTGCTCACCGCGGCCGATCCGACCGAATACGACGAGTACACCTACCGCGACGGGCAGTTCGATCACTCCCCGGGAGGAACGATCTCCGACGAGAAGCCGTTCGATCCCGGGGCGATCGACTGGAACGTCCTGCCGACGCTGCTGACCGAAGCCAAGCAGCGGTTGAAGGTCGCCAACCCCACGAGCGAGTACCTGATCATCGAAGGCAACTTCTTCGGTGAGGGCCCGGGCATCGGCGTGTACATCTCGAACGACTACAACAAGGGCGGGTACATGTTCACCGATTTCAAGGGCAACATCATCCGCACCGTGCAGTAGTGCGCTCAGCTCCAGCCGTAGCGGGCGTGCAGCCGCTCGACCACCATGTCGAAGTAGTGGCGGTGCATCGCGCAGGACTCGCGCCGCATGCCCTCCTCGTAGACCCGCACCACGCGCTCCAAGTTGACCCAGGACTCGCGCCCCTCGCGGTCCCACGGGCCCGTGCCGACGTCGACGAAGTCCGTCGTGCCGTCGTGCCGCTTGCTGGTCAGCTGCACCGCGAGCAGGCTGCCGGTGTGCTCCCGCGCGACGATCAGCACCGGCCGGTCCTTGCCGCGCCCGTCGTGCTCCTCGAACGGAACCCAGGTCCACACGATCTCGCCAGGGTCCGGGTCGCCGTCGTGGTTCGGAGCGTACGTGGTGTGCACCTTGCCGACGCGCGTGGGCTCGATCTCGACGGTCGCCGTGGCGCCGAAGCGGCCGGGGGAGTCGGCGAACGGATCGGCCGGATCGTGCCCGTAAGCGGTTCTCAGTTCAGTCACGCGGTCACTCTAGCGGCGGGTGTCAGCCGATAGACGCGCTTCGCGTTTTCCGAGCCGATCAGCCGCGCCACCCGGGCGGCGTCGGCGGCGGTCCATTCGTCCGCTGCGACGCCCGCGTCCAAGAACTCGGCCAGCCCGCGCCGGAACAGCACCGCGCCGAGGTAGTAGAGCTCGGGCAGGCCGAACGCGTCGGAGGAGTACAGGAACTTGCCGAACGGGGCGAGTTCGAGAGCCTCGGCGATCAGCGCGCGAGAGCCGCGGCCGAGGTTGTGCGTGGCGAGGCCGACGTCCAGGAAGACGTTGGCGAAGACCTGCGCCAGGAATCCGGCCTGCCGGTGGAAGGGGTAGTTGTGCAGCAGCAGCACCGGAACCCCGGTCGGCTCGATCGCGCGCAGCAGGTCGGTGAGCAGCAGCGGGTCGCAGCGGTCGAGGTTGACGTCGGCGTCGCCGTAGCCGACGTGGAACTGGACCGGAAGGCCGAGCTCCACCGCGCACCAGACCAGGAAGCGGTGCAGCGTCTCGTGCGTCAGGCGCAGCGGCGTTCGCGCGTCGCCGTTCGCGCTCGCCAGCCAGTCGTCCGCGGCGATCCTGACCTCGGCGTCGCTCGGCCGTTCGCCCGCGAGCCGCAACCCGTGCCGATACGCCGCGATCGACTTGAAGCCGACCGCCGTTTGTGCCCGCTGCGCCAGCCGGTCCCGCACCGCATCGGCGAATCCGGCGGCCGTCGTGGTGGGCGCCGTCTGCTCGGCGACCTGCTCCAAGCGGACGATTTCGTATGACGATGCGCCCGCCACCTCGCCGAGCTGTTGCGGTGATAGCAGCGGCTCCGGCTCGAATCCGGTGTCCACGCACAGCGCGTCGAGCCCGGCGGCCTGAAGGAAGCGCGCGGTGACCTCCGCGTGGCCGAGCTCGGCGCGCCGCTCAAGGTAGACCTCGGCCTCCGCGTGCGGCGGCAGGTCCAGCAGGGGAGCGCACCAGCGCCGCACCGCGAAGCCGATCTGCGAGTCGAGGGCGCTGCCGCCGAGCGCCCCGACGGAACCGGCCTCGGTGAGCAGCAGCTCGAAGCCGGTTCGGTCGAGGTCGCGGCGGATGACGCCGTGGCAGTGATGGTCGATCAGCCCGGACGGCTCGGTTTCGTTCAGCCCGCACCACCTTCCAGCACGACACTATCGGCCGGTGCGCGCGCGGGCTCGGAGGCCTTGGCGGCGGCGATGCCCTCCATCTCGGTGAGCAGGAAACCCATCCGCCGCGCCGTCCCCGGGGCCGCGATGACCGCGATGATGCCGATCACCAGCCAAGCACCGGAGACCACGGGCAGCCAGCCGGCCGCCCCGGACGGATACGGGCTCACGTTGCGGTACAGCGTGTAGCCGAGCAGCACGATCGCCGCAATCGGGATGACGATCTGCCAGGTCGGTACCGCCATCTTGCGCTGTACGAAGAACAGATAGATTGCGCCGATCGTGGTCAGGATGTAGGCCACCAGGAGGATCAGCGTGCCGATCGTGCCGCCCCAGACGAAGGTGTCCTCCGGGTTCGCGGAGAAGAACACGATCGAGCCGCCGATGATCAGGGCCATGATGCCCGCCACCACGCTGCCCGCCCGCGCCGGCGTGCCGACGCGGGAGACCCGGCCGAGGCCGCGGTCGCCGAAGCCGTCCCGGTTGAGTGCGAACAGCAGCCGCGCGCCGCCGACCGTGCAGGCCAGGCAGCAGCCGAAGGCGCTGATCATGGCGCCGAGCGTGATCGTGTTGCCGACCCAGGAGCCGACGTAGGTCTTGCCGAGGTCGCCGATCAGCGAGGAGGAGGTGCCGAAGGCGGAAACGCCCTTGGCGTCGGTGCCGAAGCCCATCGACTCGATCGCGGTCACCACGGTGAAGAAGATCCCGCCGAAGATCGCCGTGCCGAGGATCGCCCGCGGGATGTCCCGGTGCGGGTGCGCGGCCTCCTCGCCGAGCGTCGCGGCCGCCTCGAAGCCGGCGAAGGAGAGGAACCCGAAGACGATGCCGAGGAAGACCGCGGAGATCCCGGTGCCCGGCGGGACCGTGAACACGCTCATGGTGAAGTGCTGCCCGGCCGGCGTCTTGTGCGACAGCAGCTTGACCAGCACCACCGCCGAGACGACCAGGATCAGCGCGACCGTCGCGCCCTCGACGGTGAGCAGGATGTTCGTGCCGCGCCGCACCGGCACGACGGTGAGCAGCCAGCACAGCACCAGCGCGACGGCGGTGAGGATGTAGGGCGCGAGCACCGGCGGGTTGTCCCACACGTGGATGCTCTGCAGGAAGTCCGTGCCGAAGATGCCGACCACCGACGAGGTGGTCACGCCGTAGAAGATGTAGGTGCCCATCAGGCCCCAGCCGGCCACCACTCCGGCGCGCGGGCCGAGGGTCGCGCCGACGAAGGCGTACACCGATCCGGAATGGTTGAAGTACTGGCACAGCCGTACGAACACGTAAGCGACCAGCAGTACGCCGACCGCGGCGAGTAGGAACGCCAGCGGCACGGCCCGGCCGACCGACGGGACGCTTGCCTGGGGGTTGATATTAGAAGCCATGCTCGGCGCCATCAGCGCTACCGACAGCCCGACCGCCTGCCACACGTTGAGCGTGCGGCGCAGGCCGGCGGGCGCGGGCTGCTGGATCTGGGTCGGCATATGCGACTCCTCACTCCAGTCGGGTGCACTTGCGGTCAGTGTGACGCGTGATGTAACGACTGGTAAGTAGGGAATGGCATCTGTAACAAACAATTCTTGCGAAGGCGCGGCTGTAATCACTCCGTCAGCTCTCGCGGCCTGTCCGTCGCCGCGCGATCGGGCAGACTAGGCGTCCGCATGACCGTTCGGCGAAGGGATGAGCGATGAGCCGGTGGGGGATCGTGGAGCAGGCGGAACGCGACGAGCGCGCGGCCGAGGCGCGCGGGATCGCCGCCGACCTGGCCGAGCGCGGGGTCAGCGGCGTGGCCGTCACCTGGGTCGACAACAGCGGCATCACGCGGGTCAAGGCCGTGCCGCTGTCGAAGCTTGAGCGCGCGGCCGCCTGGGGGATCGGCGTATCGCCGTGCTTTGACACGTTCCTGCTCGACGACTCCGCGGCGGTGGCCAAATACGCCGGGGGCGCGGTCGGCGACCTGCGCCTGATGCTCGACCTCGACCGGCTCACCCCGCTGGTCGCCCAGCCGGGCTGGGCCTGGGCGCCCGCGGACCGGTTCCGGCAGGACGGCACCGTGCATCCGCTCGACCAGCGCAGCCTCGCCAAGCGCGAAGTGGAGCGGCTCGCCGCGCAGGGGTACTCGGTGCGCGCGGCCTTCGAGGTCGAGTGGTGCGTCTCGGTCGGCCCCGGCGACGAGTTCGTGCCCGCGTGCGCCGGGCCCGCATACGGCTTCGCCAGGCTCACCGAGCAGTCCGACTACGTCAGGGACGTGATGAACGCCCTGACGGCGCAGGGCCTGACCGTCGACCAGATCCACCCCGAGTACGCGGCCGGCCAGTACGAGGTCTCCGTCGCGGCCGAGGACCCGGTCGGCGCCGCCGACACGCTGGTCCTGGTGCGCGAGACGATCCGGGCGATCAGCGCCCGGGCCGGGCTGCGCGCGACCTTCTCGCCGAAGGTGCTGGCCGGGGGAGTGGGCAACGGCGGGCACGTGCACCTGAGCCTGTGGAACGGCGACGGCGAGAACCTGATGTCCGGCGGCGGCGGCCGCTACGGGCTGACCGAACCGGGCGAGGCCTTCGCCGGGGGCCTGCTCGCCCGCCTGCCCGCGCTGCTCGCGCTCGGCACCCCGGCCGTGGCCAGCTACCTGCGGCTGATCCCATCGCACTGGGCCGGCGCGTACGCCTGCTGGGGGCTGGAGAACCGGGAGGCCGCGCTGCGCTTCGTGACCGGTTCGACCGGCGACGGCGCGGGCGCGGCGAACCTGGAGATCAAGAGCTTCGACGCGGCCGCCAACCCCTACCTGCTCATCGCCGGGCTGCTCGCGGCGGGCCGGGCCGGCTTGGCCTGCGGCGCGAAGCTGCCCGAGCCGGTCGAGGTCGACCCGGCGACGCTCCCGGCGGACGAGGCCGAGCGGCGCGACGTCAGGCCGCTGCCGTCCGAGCTGGCGGGCGCGGTCGCGGCGTTCGAGGCGGACGAGGTGTTCGCCGAGGCGTTCGGGCCCGAGTTCGTCGACACGATCGCCACCGTGCGCCGCGCCGAGATCAAGCTGTTCGAGGGCGCCGACCCGGAACAGATCGTGGCTCTGACCCGCTGGCGACACTGAGGCCGCGGCCGTGCAGGCGGGAAGCGTGGCGGACCTGCTGCGCGCCCGGCGGGCCGAGCTCACCCCCGCCGAGCGGCGCGTGGTGCAGATCCTGCTCGGCGACTATCCGGCCGCCGGGCTGCAATCAGTGGCCCGGCTCGCGCAGGAGGCCGGGGTCAGCCCGCCCACCGTGGTCCGGCTCGTCGCAAAGCTCGGATTCACCGGCTACCCGCACCTGCAGGACGCGCTGCGCGGCGAGCTGTCCGCGCGCGCGGCCGGCCCGCTGCACGCCTACCCGGACGGCGCGAAAGCCGCGCGGCACGCCGATCCGCTCCCGGCCCGGGCCGAGCGCTCGATCGGCCGGGCGGTGCAGGAGAGCCTGCACGCGCTCGACCCGGTGGAGCTGGACCACGCGGTGGACCTGCTCACCGACCAGGGCCGCGAGGTGGTGGTGACCGGCGGCAGGTTCTCCTGGACGCTCGCCGCCCACCTCTCCAGCTTCCTCGCGCTGCTGCGCCCCGGGGTGCACCATCTGCCGCCCGAGCCCGGCGAGCGCAATCGCGGCCTGCTCGACATCGGGCCGCGCTCCACCGTGGTCCTGTTCGACTATCGCCGCTACCAGCGCGACACCGTCGAGTTCGGCCGGGACGCGGCGGCCCGCGGCGCCCGCCTGGTGGTGTGCACGGACCCGTACTTGAGTCCGGCGGCTGCAGCGGCCACCGTGCTGCTGACCACCTCGCTCGACGGCCTCGCGCCCTTCATCAGCCTCGCCGCGCCCTTCGCCCTCGTCGAGACCCTGGTGGCCGGCGCGGCCGAGCGCGGCGGCAAGGCGGCGCGCGCGAGGCTGGCCGGATACGAGCGGCTCGGCTCGGCGGCGCTGCACGGCTGACCGGAGGTTACGAACTGCGGACCGGGCGTGTCAGAGCCCGAGCACGGTGCGAGAATCACAGCACGGCTCGGATCAGTGTGGGAGGGGCGGGGTGGTGGGCGAGTCGAGGACCCCTCATGACGCCGCCACCGCCGGCGGGTCGCTGCGCCGCCTGCGCCTTCGCGCCGGGCTCGGCCAGGGCGAGCTCGCCGCGCGCGCCGGAATCAGCGTGCGGACACTGCGCAACATCGAAAACGGTACGTTCAGCCGACCGCAGGCCGCGTCGATCCACCGGTTGGCGGTCGCGCTCGGCCTGTCCGGCGTTGAGCTGGACGGATTGCTGGGGAGCGCGCCGAATACGGCTCCTGACGAACCCGGCACCGGGCTCCCGCTGCGGGTCGACGTGCTCGGTCCGCTGACTGTGCGGCGAGGAGCGGGCACGGTGGAGGTCACCTCCGCGATGCAGCGCAGCTTGATCGGCCTGCTCGCGGTTCAGCCACGGCAGCCCGTCGGCGCGGACGAGATCGTCGATCTGCTCTGGCCCGACGATCCGCCCCGCACCTGCCTTCAACTCGTGCACACCTATATCGCGCAGGTGCGCCGCCTGCTCGACCCCGCGCGCGGAGCGGGAGAGTCAGCCAGCGTGCTGCGACGCGTCGCCGGCGGCTATCGGCTCGACCTGCTGCCCGAGCAGAGCGACCTCGTGCAGTTCACCGGGCTCGCGCGGCAGGCCGGCGACGCGTGGGAGGCCGGCGCGACCGAGTCAGCCCTGCAGCTGCATCGCGAGGCGTGGTCGCGTTGGCGCGGCCCGGTCTTGGCCGGCTGCGACTCACGACTGCGCGAGCACCCCGCGGCGATCCGGGCCGCCCAACAGCGGATCGCCGCCGCCCAGCAGTGGGCTGACGCGGCGTTGAGCGTCGCGCGATACGACGAAGTCCTCGGTCCGCTGCGGGTTCTGCACGCGGAAGAGCCCTTACACGAGGGCTTGGCCGCGCGGCTGGTGCTGGTGCTGGCCGGCGCGGGACAACAGGCCGCGGCGCTCGCGCTGTTCGAGTACGTCAAAAGCCTGCTGGATGAACAGCTCGGCGTGAGCCCCGGCCCCGAACTGAGGACCGCGCAACTCAGGGTGCTGCGCGGAGAGCTTCCCGGCGCTTCGAACGGTACGCCAAGCGGAAGCGTGCAGGGCGGCGCTTCGCCGGCGCCGGTCCCCGCGCAGCTTCCGGTCGACGTGGCCGGATTCGCCGGACGGTCCGAATGCCTTCGGCAGCTGGAGCACCTGCTGCGCACGACCGGGCAAGCCGAGTCAGACCCCGGATCGAAGCAGCCGGTCACGATCGCCGCAGTGGTCGGAATGGGCGGCGTCGGCAAGACCGCGCTCGCGGTGCACTGGGCGCACCGGGTGCGTGATCGCTTCCCCGACGGACAGCTTTTCGTGAACCTGCGCGGGCACGGCGTTGAAGGACCGCTGCGCCCGATCGACGCCCTGTCCGGGTTCCTGCTCGCCTTCGGCACCCCAGCCGATCGGATACCGCAGGACGAGGCGCAGGCCGCGGCCCTGTACCGCAGTCAGACCTCTAACAAACGACTGCTCGTGGTGCTCGACAACGCCGCGGACGCCGACCAAGTGCGTCCGCTGCTGCCGACCGGCGCCGGCTCGCTCGCCGTGATCACCGCCCGCGAGCGGATGGCGGGGCTGGTGGCGCGCGAGGGCGCCCACCTGCTTCCGCTCGACGTGCTCGAACCCGAGGAGGCCGGCGCCCTGCTCGAGCGGATGCTCGGCTCCCGGCGCGTCGCCGCCGAGCCTGAGGCGGCGGTCGAACTCGCCCGCCTGTGCGCGCACCTCCCGCTCGCCTTGCGCATCGCCGCCGCGAACATCGCCGGCCGGCCGAACCGGCGCATCGCGGACCAGGTCTTCGCGCTGTCCGAGGGCGACCGGCTCGGCGCGCTCGCCGTCGACGGCGACGCGGCCACGGCCGTGCGAGCCAACTTCGCGCTCTCCTGCGACGCGCTGCCCGCCGCCGAGCGCAGGCTGTTCCGGCTCGCCGGGCTGCTGCCCGGCAACGACTTCACCGCATCGATCGCCGCCGCGCTCACCGGCCTGCCCCTCGTGCAGACCCGGCTGCTGCTCGACCGGCTGGCGAATCATCATCTGCTCGACGAGCACCGGCCCGGCCGCTTCACGCTGCACGACCTGCTGCGCTTGCTGGCCGTCGAACTCGCCGAGGAGGAAGAGGACGAGGCCACGCGCTCGGCCGCGCTGTCACGCGTATCAGCGCACTACCGGGCGCACCTGAACGCCGCGGCGGACCTGCTGTACCCGCACTTGCTGCGCGTGCCGGACCGCGCAGGCGCACCCGAAACCGAGCACGTGCAACCGTTCCGGGACGGCACCGCGGCGCTCTCATGGCTCGACGACGAACGCGCCAACCTCGTCGCGTTGATCACCCACCTTGAGCAGCAAGGGAATCACGCCGACACCTGGACGCTGGCCGCCCTGCTCAACGGCTACTTCGTCATGGGCCGCGCCACGCTCGACTGGCAGGCCGTCGCCGAGGCGGCACGCCGCGCCGCCTCCGCCGCCGGCGACTTGATGGCCAGTGCGATGACCGAGCTGAACCTCGGCATGGTGCACAACATGCGCACTCCGCAAGCGGCCGCCGCGGCGCACCACGCCCGCGCCGCCGAACTGGCCCGCCAGGCCGGCTGGATCGACGGCGAAGCGGTGGCGCTCAACAACCTCGCCCGCTCCTCCTGGCTCGCCGCCCGGCTCGACGAGACCGTCGACTGCCTCACCCGCGCGCTCGCCCTGCACCGGCGCAGCGGCCGCAAGGTGGGCGAAGCGGTCACGATCGCGAACCTGGCCGTCGCACACCTGGAACGCGCCCGGCACCGCGAGCACGACCGCGCGCGGGAGAGCGGAAGCGGCGCCCCCGAAGCCGCGCGGCTGGACGCGCGCGCCGAACCGCTGCGGCTCCTGCACGAGGCCCTGGAACTGCATCAGGCCGCCGACGACCGGCGCAACGAGGGCGACACGGTGCGGATCCTGGCCGAGGCGCACCGCGACCTGGGCGACCACGCGCTCGCCCTCGAACTGAGCGAACAAGCCCTCGCGATCGCCGACCGCGCCGGAGACCTGCGGTTCGCGGCCGCCGCGCGCAACACCCGCGCCACCGTGCACACCCGCCTCGGCGACGCCCAAGCAGCGTTCGATGATCACGCGGAAGCCCTGCGCACAGCGGCCGAACTCGACGACGATCGGTTGCGCACCCAGATCCTGCTCGACCTCGCGGAAAGCCACGCGCGGCTAGGGCAGCCCGACGACGCGCTGCTGCACCTGCACGACGTGCTCGCCCTTGCGCACCGAAGCGGATCACGGCTCCTCGAACGCCAAGCGCGCCGCGTGCAGGATCTGGTGCACGAGGCCCGGCCCGATCTCGTGCCGTCGGTCCCCCTCCCCGCCCCCGTCTCCGCATCGGCGCCCGCTCCCGCGCGGCACCGATCAGGTGCTTGATCGCCGTCCTCACCCCGTAATGACGTTACCGGCCGCATCTTCAGACTGCGGACGTATCGTGGGCCGGGTGAGCGTTGTCCGCCGCGACACGTACCGCCGCTGGGCCGTCGTCGGAGTGGCGATCGCCGTGCTGTGCTCGCTGCCGAGCGTCGTCTCCGCGCTCCCGGTGCACACCGCCGCCATCGCACCCGACGCGCTGCGAGCGCGCATGCTCGCCTCCGCCGACCATCCATATCAGGGCTATGTCGAGACCGACGGCCGGCTCAACCTGCCCGAACTGCCGCAGCTCGGCACGATCAGCTCGCTGCTGAGCGGATCCACCAAGATCCGCACCTGGTTCGCGGCCCCCGACGAGTGGCGCACCGACGTCCTGACCGACACCGGGGAGCAGGACACCTACGGCACCCAAGTGGGCACCCTCTCCTGGAACTTCGAGACCGGGCAGATCACCCAGATCCTCGGCGACCCCGCGGTCCGACTGCCGCGCGCCGACGACCTCACCCCGCCCAATCTCGCCCTGCGCCTGCTGCACACCGCGGCGGCCGGCGACAAGCTCGTCCCGCTGCCCGCGCGCGACGTGGCCGGGATCTCCGCGCCCGGCCTGGAGATCCGGCCGGTCTCCCCGGACACCACCATCACCCGCGTCGACCTGTGGGCCGACCCGGCCACCGGCGTACCGGTAGACGTGGAGGTGTACGGCGGCGGCTCCTCCGCCCCGGTGATCTCCAGCCGCTTCCTCGACTTCTCCGCCGCCCGCCCCGCCGACTCGGCCGCGCAGTTCGCCGTCCCCGACGGCGTCGCCATCGCGACCGCCAACTCCTCGGACATCAACTCGCTGCTCGACACCCGCGCCCGGTTCCCGCTGCCCGCCGAGCTCGCCGGCCGGGCCGCCAAGCCGGTGCTGGACGGGTACGGCACGGACGTCTCCGGCTACGGCTCCGGCTTCGCCACCTTCGCGGTGCTCTTCCTCGGCGACCGGATCGGCGACAGCGCGCTGTCCGCGGCCACCCAGGCCGGCGCGGCCCCGGTGACTTTCCCGAACGGCACCGGGCGATTGATCCGCACGCCGCTGCTGTCCGTGTTGCTGGTGCGCTCGGACCGGTTCGACCGGATCTTCCTGCTGGTCGGCCTCACCGGCCCCGATCTGCTGACCAAGGCGGCGACCGACCTGCTCACCGACGTGGACACGCAGTTCGACCGGTGCCGCGCGCTGTTGCAAGGGCGCCCGCCCGGGCAGCTCCCGCCGAGCCAGATCCCCGCGGCCTGCCGCCCGGTCCCCGCCCCCGGAGGAAACCCCTGACGTGATCGAGACCCGGCAGCTCACCAAGCGCTACGGCGCGGTCCTCGCGGTGGACCGGGTCGACCTGGACGTGCGCGAAGGCGACCGCTACGGCCTGCTCGGCCCGAACGGCTCCGGAAAGACCACGCTGATCCGGATGCTGCTCGGCCTGGTCTTCGCGACCAGCGGGCAGATCGAGATCGACGGCTGCCCGGTACCGCGCCGCGTCGCCCAGGTGCTGCCGCGCATCGGGGCGCTGATCGAGGGCCCCGCGTCCTACAGCTACCTGTCCGGGCGCGCGAACCTCGCCCTGATCGACGCGGCGGGACCCGGCGGCGAGCGGCGCACCCGGCGGGCCAGGATCGAGGAGGCGCTCGAGCGCGTCGGTCTCGCCGGAGTCGACCGACGCCCGGCCCGCGCCTACTCCCTGGGCATGCGCCAGCGCCTCGGCCTGGCCGCCGCGCTGCTGCGCAAGCCCACGCTGCTGATCCTCGACGAGCCGACCAACGGGCTCGACCCGCGCGGCATCCGCGAAATCAGGGACCTGCTGATCGAGCTGAACGAGAACGGCACCACGATCCTGCTCTCCAGCCACCTGCTCGGCGAGGTCGAGCAGCTGTGCACCCGCATCGGCGTGCTCGATCGCGGCCGCATGGTGATCCAGGACGAGCTGGCGGCGCTGCGTGCCCCGACCGACCGCATCCTGTTGCACACACCCGACGCCGACCGCGCCACCGCGTTGCTCGACGGCACCCTGCTCGGCCGGGACGGCGACCGGCTGATCGTGCGCGGCGCGGATCCGGCGCAGCTCAACGCCCAGCTCGTCGGCGCGGGCGTACGCGTCGCAGAGCTCGTACGCGAGCGCCGGTCACTGGAGGACCTGGTCGTCGAGGCGACCAGCGCGGGTTCGGATCGGGTGGATCAAGCGCGCCCGGACGAGACGACGTCGGCTGAGGAGGAGGCGCGGTGATCCACGTCGAGCTGCTGCGGCTGATTCGCCGCCCGCGCACCTGGATGAACCTGATCCTGTTGTGCGCGCTGCCGATCATCGTCGCGATCTTCATCTCGGTGACCAATCTGGTGCCCGCGCCAGGCCAGGGTCCTGCGTTCCTTTCCGCGGTGCTCTCCGACGGCTCGCTCTATCCCGCCGCCGGGCTCGCGATCGTGCTGCCGGTGTTCCTGCCCGTCTCGGTGGCCGTACTCTCCGGCGACGGGGTGGCCGGCGAGTCCGGCACCGGCATGCTGCGCTATCTGCTCACCCGGCCGGTCGCGCGCACCCGGCTGCTGACCGCGAAGCTGGTCGGCACCATGTCCTTCGTGGTGACCGCCGTGATCCTGGTCGCCGTCACCTCGTACATCACCGGAGTGCTCGCGTTCGGCAGCAACGGCCTGAAGCCGGTCTCCGCCTCCTCGAGCTCCGGAGCGGTCTCCTCCGCGACCACCGGCGTGTCCATCGGCACCGTCTCCACCTCGCTGTCCGGCACGCCGCTCGGCACCGGGCAGCTGATCCTGCGCGTCGCCTACGGCATCGGCTACATCTCGGTCTCGATGCTCGGCGTCGCGGCGATCGCACTGTTCCTGTCCACGCTCACCGACTCCGCGCTCGGCGCCGCCCTCGGCGCGCTCGCGGTCCTGGTCACCAGCGAGGTGCTGGCGACCCTCGACGCGGCCGGCTCGGTCAAGCCCTACCTGCCCACGAACTACTGGCTCGCCTGGATCGACCTGTTCCGCGACCCGATCCTCTGGCACAACGTCGTACGCGGTTTCGGCATACAAGCCATATACGCCGTGGTCTTCCTCGGCTTGGCCTGGGCCAACTTCTCCACCAAGGACGTCACCGGCTGAGCGCCCGCAACGCAGAGCACTGCGACGGATCGGGCGCGGCGAGCGGAGCCGTGCCGAGTGCTTGCAACACCATCCCGACCACGGCGGCGTCGGTCGGCAGCTGGCTGTGCGAGACCTGCTCGCCCGAGCAGACGGATTGCACCGACACGTTCACCGCGTCCGGCAACTCGGCCGAGGTCGGCGGCACGACCGTCTGGTCCTGTTGCGTCCACACCGAAAGCCACGGCGGATGCCCGGCGGCCGGAGCGCCCGCGTCCAGCTGAGTCAGCAGGCTGCTACCGGGGATCAGCTGCTCGCACGCGGACGGGCACGCGCCCGTACCCGCCCCCACGGCGGCGCCGGCCGCGGCGACCGTCGTGCCGTGGAAGGGAGAGCCGAGCGTGATGACGCGCCGTACCTTCGCCGCGCCGTCGTGCTGCTCGACCCACAGCCGCACCACCACGCCGCCGGCCGAGTACCCGATCAGGTCCACCGAGGGCCCGCTCTTGAGCGCGTCCGCGACATAGCCGTCCAGGACGGCGGCCTGTTGGTTCAGGTCGCCGACTCCGCCGTCCGGCAACTGCACGACCGCCGCCTGCCGTCCGGCCGCGCGGATCCGCGCCGCCAGCACGTCGAGCGAGCCGGTGCCGCCGCCGTAGCCGGGCACCAGCAGCACGGTCCCGGGCCGGTCCTGCGCCGGATACCCGGTCGGCTGGCTGTCGAGGCTGGAGACCACCGCCGGACCGGCCAGCGCGCCGACGAGGACGACGACGGCCGCGACCGAGACCCCGAGGAACCAGCGCCGCCGCGGGCTGAGCGCGCCGAGCCGCCGACCCAGCGCGGTGCTGGTCAATCGGCGCGCCGGTCTTATCCGTGCCACGGTGTTCACGATAGGGGCCCGTTGGCCGCTACGGCGCCGGGCGGTGCTTACGCGGCGGTTACCGCTACCCGCTCGCGGCCCGAACGCACTCGGCCGCACAGGATGGCGGCCGCGTACACCACCGTGACCACCGCAGTGATCGCGAAGCTGGCCGGCAGCTTGGGCACGTAGTAGGCCACGAGCAGCCCGCCCCACACCGAGCCCAACGCGAGCCCCACCGAAAGCGCCATGCCGTGATACGGCCGATCCGTCAGCGCGAGCGCCGCACCCGCGGGACCGGCCAGCAGCCCGAGCAGCAGCAGCGCGCCGACCGCCTGCGTCGCCTCCGCGGTCGTCACCCCGACCAGCGCCAGGAAGCCGAAACCGAGCAGCCGCACCGGCACCCCGCGCGCGGCCGCGACCGCCTCGTCGAGGGTGGCGAACAGCAGCGGCCTGGCGATCGCCACGATCGCGGCGAACACGCCCAGGCCGATCAACAGCGCGACGCGCGCCTGGCTGTCGGAGATCCCGATGATCGAGCCGAACAGCACGCTCGTCGTCGCGTTCCCGGTGCCGCCGCCTGAACGGTTCGTCGTGTAGAGGGTCAGGAAGAACACGCCCAGGCCGAGCACCCACGCGAACACGCTGCCGATCACCACGTCGTCCGCGCGGCCGCGCTTGCCGAGGGCGCCCAGCAGCAGCGCGATGAGGATCGTCGCCGCGAACAGACCGAGCCGCAGCTCGATGCCGAAGGCGAGAGCCGCCAGCGCGCCGGTGAAGGCCACGTGCGAGAGCGCGTCGCCGGTGAACACCTGAGCCCGCAGCACCAGGAAGTACCCGACCAGGCCGCAGGCCAGCGCGATGCCGGTCCCGGCCAGCAGGGCGCTGATCATGAAGGGGTGATCGAACAGGCTCATGCCGCGCCCACCGCCCTTGCCGCGTCAGGGCTCGACCTCAGCCGCGAAACCCGCGCCACCAACGCCGGCCCGGCGCCGCGCACGAGATACGCCAGGACGTACGCCCCGAACGCGAAGGTCGTGATGTAGAAGCCGATCGGGTAGATCGTGAAGTACGCGAACGCGAACCCGACCCAGGTCACCACGAGGCCGATCAGCACGGTCAGCAGCAGGCTGAGACCGGGGCGCGCGGTGATGATCTGCGCGGTGGCCGCGGGCATCACCAGCAGCGCGAAGACCAGCAGCGAGCCGGTGATCTGCGAGACCTCGGCCGTCGCCGCGCCGAGCAGCACCAGGAAGAGCGCGCCGAGCAGCCGCACCGGCACCCCGCGCGCCCGCGCGACGTCCGGGTCCACCGAGGCGAACAGCAGCGGCCGCCCGATCGCCGCCATCGCACCGAGAACCGCCACGGCCACCGCCGCCAGCACGATCACGTCGCCGTCGGTGATCCCGAGGATGGTGCCGAACAACAGGTTGTCGACCTGGTTCAAGAATCCGCCGTAGAGCGAGACGAACAGCATCCCGCAGGCGAGCGCGAAGGCCTGCACGACGCCGGTCAGCGCGGATTCGTTGGCGGGCTCACGGTTTCCCGGCCGCGTGCCGTACGCGATGACGAGCGCCGCCGCGACGCAGAACCCGAAGTATCCGTACCCTGATGCGACCCCGAGCAGCACCGCCCCGGCCGCGCCCGGGAATCCGGCGAGGGAGATGGTGTGCCCGGCGAAGCTCTGGCGGCGCAGCACCATGAACCAGCCGACCACGCCGGCCGTCACCGCGATGATCGTCCCGGCCCGGTACGCGTTCACCATCGACGGCAGCGACCACATCTCCTGGATGTCGCGCACCACGTTCCAGGAGAGCGACCACGCGGGATTACCCGGCATGGCGGTCGGCTCCTTGCCTCTCAGGGCGCTGATCCGCGTGCGCGTGCCGGTCGGTGTGCAGCGCGGGCGCCTCCGGCCCTCCGACGACGACGAGGCGGCCGTCGGAGGTACGCAGCACCTCGACCGGCGTGCTGTACAGGCGGGTCAGTGTCTCAGTCGTGATGACCTCCTGCGGAGTTCCGCAGGCCGCGCCGCCGGACGCGATGTATACGACCCGGTCGAGGTAGGGCAGGATCGGGTTCACGTCGTGCGCCACCATGACCACCGCGACGTTCGCCTCGCGGCAGATGCGGTGGATCAGTGCCGCGACAGAGGCCTGATTCGGCAGGTCGAGCGAGTCCAGCGGCTCGTCCAGCAGCAGCAACCCAGGGCGGCGCACGAGGGCCTGCGCGATGAGCAGCCGCTGCTGTTCACCGCCGGAGAGCGCGCCGATCGGGCGATGCGCATAGGCGGAGGCGCCGACCAGATCGATGACCTCGCGCACCCGTGCCTGTTCCGCACGCCGTTGTGCGCTGAATCGCGTGGCACCGGGAAGCGGCACGCCCCAGCGGTCGCCGTCCAGGCCGAGGCGCACGATGTCGATCCCGCGGATGCGCAGCGAGGCGTCGAAGTTGCGCCGCTGCGGCAGGTATCCGATCCGCTCGCCCGCGGCGCCGGGCCGGCGGCCGAGGACGGAGACGGTGCCGGCTGCGGACGGCAGCGTCCCCAGCAGCACCTTGATAAGGGTCGACTTCCCGACGCCGTTCGGACCGAGTACGGCCACGAACTCGCCGCTGCGCACGGTCAGGTCCACGCCGCTCCACAGCGTGCGCCCGCCGACCGTCGCCGCCGCTCCGCGCAGTGCGACCACCGCGCCCGGGTCCGCATCCGCGCCGACTGCCACCGGATCCACACTCATCGCAGTCCCGTCCTTAGCCGGTGCCGGGCTCTTCGTCATGAGGGTCCTCATCGCCGCGCCCTTCGTCACTGCGCTCTTCGTCACTGCGCTCTTCGTCAACAAGGCCGCATCACCGCCCGGTCGCCCTGGCCAGCGCGCTCTCCAGCTCCTCAAGCTGGGTCACCTGCCACTGCTGGAAGGTGTCGCCCGCGGGGAAGAGGGTCTCGGTCACCGTGGTCACCGGGATACCCTCAGCCTTGGCCTCGGCGACCTGCGCCGCGATGTCAGGCGTCGCATTCTGCGAGTTGTACACGTAGACCTTGATCGCCTTGCTCTTGATCTGCCGGTCGATCAGGCTCTTGTCGGCCGCGGTCGGGTCGTTGCCCTCGCTTATGTCGCGCAGGAACGAGGCAGGCGTCAGCATCTTGAGCCCGAGCGTGTCGGCGAGCCCTGAGACGATCGACTCCGAAGCGCCGATCGGCGTGCCGGCGTACCGGTTGCGGATGTCGCTGATCAGCTGGTTGTACGGGGCCAGCGTGGTCAGCTCGAACCGGCTCTTCTGCGCGGCGAAGTAGGCGGCGTCCGCGGGGTCGGCCTTCTGGTAGGCGGCGGTGATCGCGTCGATCACCTTGTACACGCTGGACTTCGCGTACCACTGGTGCGGGTTGTCGCCGTCCTTGAGGCCCACGATGTCGCCGACCGTGAGCACGGTGCGGTCCGCGTTCGGGTTGGCCGCGACCAGCTTCGGCGCCCACGAGGCGTCGTAGCCGAGGCCGTTCTGGATGAACACCTGCGCGGCGCTGATCGTGCGCGCGTCGGCGGGGGTGGCCTCGTAGTCGTGCGGGTCGGTGGCGGGGTTGCTGATGATCGAGGTCTCGGTCACATGTGAGCCGCCGAGCTGCGCCGCGATCGACCCCCAGAAGTTCTCGGCGGCCGCCACCGTGATCGTGCGGCCCGAGCCCGCCCCGGAGACGTCGGCGGCGGATGCCCCCGGAGCCGTGGTCGCGCAGCCGGACGTCAGCAGCAGCGCCGCCGCCGCGGTCGCCGCGACCGCGGCGCACTTGGCGGCGGCGCCGTGCGAACGCCCGCTGTGGGCACGGACCATGACAGCCCCCTCGATGAAGATGAACATCGTTTTCAATAGCTGAACCTAGCTTATGAAAACCATTCCGATTAGGCAAGGCGGGTGATCACGAGGCCCTGGTCCGTGGCCCGGCCCTTGACGCATGAGGGACTAACGGAACAACCCGGCCTCTGGTTCTGTCCGAGGCCGGGTTGTTACGAGGGGATACGCTCAAAGTGTGAGACGGAGGCGGCGAGGACTCGTCCGGTGGCTCCGCTCGGGGTAATCCGTCCGGACGCATCGGCCGTCGGCCTGGCGCATCCGGCTTAAGGCCAGCTCGCTCGGTTCCGGATGGGATTGCCAGCGCGGCCCGCAGGTCAGCCGGTGACGCTCGCCTTGCCGTTCTCGATGTGCCCCGCGAAGCGCCGCACGTACGCCGGGTCGGCCGAGATGGTCACCGACAGGTCGTACCAGCCGTGCGCCGTCCGCAGCGGGTCGAAGCGCAGCGTCTCGTGCTCGCCCGCGGCCAGCCACACCGTCGTGGACTTCTCCGCGCCGCCGTGCCCCGCGCCCCGCGGAAGCAGGTCGCGCACGCTCAGCTCGACATCGGTGCGGGTCCCGTTGCTCGCGGTCAGCCGCAGCTCGCCGTCCTGCGCCACGTCCGCGGTCACCTCGACGCCCGCGCCGCTGGTCAGCGTATTGCCGGCGAACCGGGTCAGGAAGCCGTTCGGGCCGTGCACCGTCACGTCGTACGGTCCCGCGACAGCCAGATCGATCGGACCCGCACTGCCGCGCGGCGCCACGTCGTACCCGGTCATCGTGACCCCCGATCCCTCTCCCTGGTAGACCTGCAGGTGCACCGAGCCCGCGCCGCCGTTCGCGAGGTCCAGCGTCAGCCGCGTG
>NZ_DASRGV010000227.1:0-35347 GCF_035650855.1 Actinocrinis sp.
TGGGCGGTTCGGCCACGGACATCCGGATCCAGGCGGAGCAGCTCATCCGCATGAAGCACCGGATGGCCGAGCTGATCGGGTTCCACAGCGGTCAGAGCGTCGACCAGATCACCCGCGACTCCGACCGCGACCGCTGGTTCACCCCGGAGCAGGCCAAGGAGTACGGCCTGATCGACGACATCTTCACCTCCGCCGCGCACGACCCGGTGAACAACCCGGTCACCACCTCCTGACCCGCCGCGACCAGACAAGGAATTCCGCAATGACTGAGAGCCAGTCGGCCGCGCGCAGGCACGAGGCCCGGTACGTCCTGCCCCACTTCATCGAGCGCACCAGCCAGGGCGTGCGCGAGTACGACCCCTACGCCAAGCTGTTCGAGGAGCGCATCATCTTCCTCGGCGTCCAGGTCGACGACGCGTCCGCGAACGACGTCATGGCGCAGCTGCTGACCCTGGAGTCGATGGACCCGGACCGGGACATCACCATCTACATCAACTCCCCGGGCGGCTCGTTCACCGCGCTGACCGCGATCTACGACACGATGCAGTTCGTCAAGCCGGACATCGTGACCGTCTGCATCGGCCAGGCCGCCTCGGCCGCGGCGGTGCTGCTCGGCGCGGGCACGAAGGGCAAGCGGCTCGCGCTGCCCAACGCCCGCATCCTGATCCACCAGCCGTACACCGAGACCGGCCGCGCAGACCTCAACGACCTGGAGATCCAGGCCAACGAGATCCTGCGGATGCGCGCCCTGCTGGAGAGCCTGCTCTCCAAGCACAGCGGCCGCAGCGAGGAGCAGGTGCGCGAGGACATCGAGCGGGACAAGATCCTGACGGCGGCTCAGGCCGTGGAATACGGCCTGGTCGACCAGGTGGTCACCAGCCGGGTCGAGGGCATGGCCCGGCCATCGCTCTGACCGGTCGGCCGACCCCCAGATTTGCTTGAGGCCGCGTCGCGCCGGAACGGACGGCGGGGGGCGCAGGGAAGCTTCCCGGCGTTTACCTGCCCCCGTTCCGGCCGCGAACGCGGTACCTTCTTCCATTGAGGGCTTTTTCGGCCCCGCCGGGCCGGGCGTCCGGCGTCGAGGCGAAGGAGATCCACCCCGTGGCACGCATCGGTGAGGGCGACCTGCTCAAGTGCTCCTTCTGCGGGAAGAGCCAGAAGCAGGTCAAGAAGCTGATCGCCGGACCCGGCGTGTACATCTGCGACGAGTGCATCGACCTGTGCAACGAGATCATCGAGGAGGAGCTGGCGGGTTCCGCCGAGCACCGGTGGTCGGAACTGCCCAAGCCGCGGGAGATCTACGACTTCCTCGACCAGTACGTGATCGGCCAGGACTCCGCCAAGAAGGCGCTGTCGGTGGCCGTGTACAACCACTACAAGCGGGTGCAGGCGGGCGACACCGGCCGCTCCTCGCGTGACGAGACCGTCGAGCTGGCCAAGTCGAACATCCTGCTGCTCGGCCCGACCGGCTCCGGCAAGACCTTCCTCGCCCAGACCCTCGCCCGGATGCTC
This sequence comes from Actinocrinis sp., assembly GCF_035650855.1. GTDB lineage: Bacteria > Actinomycetota > Actinomycetes > Streptomycetales > Catenulisporaceae > Actinocrinis. The sequence goes on from NZ_DASRGV010000227.1 coordinate 1,513, forward strand.
GACGTCCCGTTCGCCATCGCCGACGCGACCGCGCTGACCGAGGCCGGGTACGTCGGCGAGGACGTCGAGAACATCCTGCTGCGCCTGATCCAGGCCGCCGACTTCGACGTGAAGAAGGCCGAGACCGGGATCATCTACATCGACGAGGTCGACAAGATCGCCCGCAAGAGCGAGAACCCGTCGATCACCCGCGACGTCTCCGGCGAGGGCGTCCAGCAGGCGCTGCTGAAGATACTGGAGGGCACGGTCGCGGCGGTGCCCCCGCAGGGCGGCCGCAAGCACCCGCACCAGGAGTTCATCCAGATCGACACGACGAACGTGCTGTTCATCGTGGGCGGGGCCTTCGCCGGCCTGGAGAAGATCATCCAGGCCCGGATCGGCAAGCAGGGCATCGGCTTCGGCGCCACGCTGCGCAGCCGTGCCGAGCTGGAATCCCAGGACGTCTTCCACGAGGTCATGCCGGACGACCTGATCAAATTCGGGATGATCCCCGAGTTCATCGGCCGCCTACCGGTCATCACCAGCGTGCAGAGTCCCGACCGCGACTCGCTGCGCCGCATCCTGATCGAGCCGAAGAACGCGCTGCTGCGCCAGTACCAGCACCTGATGGCGCTGGACGGCGTCGAGCTCGAGTTCTCCGACGACGCCATCGAGGCCATCGCGGACCTGGCCATCCTGCGCGGCACCGGGGCGCGCGGCCTGCGCGCGATCATGGAGGAGGTGCTGCTCTCGGTGATGTACGAGGTGCCCTCCCGCCGCGACGTGGCCCAGGTGCTGATCACCGCGGAGTCGGTGAAGGAGCACGCGAATCCGACGCTGGTGCCGCGCGACTCGCCGCACCGGGCCAACCAGAACCGCACCCCGCGCGAGAAGTCGGCGTAGCGGGGCAGCGGGGACCGGTACGTTCCAGAGCGGCGAGGGATTCCCCGCCGCTCTCGGCGTCTCAGTGCTCGGCGGCCGCGCGCAGGTCGAGCGTGTAGGCGACCATCTTGCTCTGGCTCACGCTGGGCAGGAAGTAGACCCAGCCGAAGGTGCTGTGGTCCACCCACACGCAGGAACGCACCGCGGTCCCGTCCACGTTCAGCTTGCCGCAGTCCAGCGCGCCGCCCAGTGCCCCGGGATTCTCCACGGTCACGTTCGTCATCGACGCGCCGTTGGTGATCTGCTTCATCACGCCCGTCGGGCCCATGATGCCGAGGCTGGTCTGGAAATCCGACAAGTTGGCGGTGCTCTCCGCCAACAGCCACACGCTGAAGGAAGCCGCCGAACCGACCCGGTAGAAGCCGACCTGCGGATCCGGATAGGCGGTGTTCGACTGCAGGTTCTTCTTCAGATCGCTGATTCGCTGCTGAGTGTCCCCGTTGACCACCAGGTGCAGCGGCCCCGCGGCCATCGGGACGCTGAGCGTGTGCGAGGTCTGCGAACCGGCCGTACCGGCGCCGGTCGGCGAGGGGTCCGTCCCGTTGCTCGGCGTGCTCGACCCGGACGCGGGAGTGGCAGTCGCCGTCGGACCGGTCTGTGCGGCCGGTGTCGTCGGGTTGCCGCCGCTCATCGCCACGACGGCCGCCACGACTCCCGCGACCAGGACCGCGCCCGCGCCGAGCCCGACGTACCAGCCGGTCCGGCTGCGCTTGGGCGGCTGCGCGGTGCCCATGGGAGGCCCCGCGAAGAACGGCGGCCCCGCCTGGTACTGAGGCTGACCCCAGGGCGAGGGATTCGCGGCTCCCGGATTCCCCTGAGCCGCCTCCCACTGCTGTGTCGCGTGCCACTGAGACGGGTCCGGCTGCGGCGCGTACCACTGCGGGGCGTCTTGCTGCTGATCCGGTTGAGCCGGCTCCGAAGGCGGTTGCGCGTCCCATGACATGGCGTCAAACCCTCCCTGCCCCGCCGCGGCGGCGAAGCGCGCAAACACTATCGAGGCGGCGCCGAATAAGGCGGGTGCCTCCAGCCGCGCGACGACGGTAATTGGGAACGGAGCCCGCTGCGCGATCCGTACAATCGGAGCGTGACCGATACCACTTCCCCTCAGAGCCAGGGCGCCCAGCCGGACGCCGCCGCCACCCTGCCGACGCAATACGCGCCCGCGCAGGTAGAGGGGAAGCTTTACGAGCGCTGGGTACGGGCCGGCTACTTCGAGGCCGACGCGAAGAGCGAGCGTCCCGCGCACACCATCGTGATCCCGCCGCCGAACGTGAACGGCTCGCTGCACATCGGCCACGCCCTCGACATGACCATCCAGGACGCGATCACGCGCCGCAAGCGGATGCAGGGCTTCGAGACGCTGTGGCTGCCCGGCATGGACCACGCCGGCATCGCGACCCAGAACGCGGTGGAGCGCGAGATCGCCAAGGAGGGCCTGTCCCGGCACGACCTGGGCCGGGAAGCCTTCGTGGAGAAGGTGTGGGAGTGGAAGGCCGAGTACGGCGGCCGCATCCTGAACCAGATGCGGCGGCTGGGCGCCTCGGTGGACTGGAGCCGCGAGCGCTTCACCTTCGACGCCGGGCTCTCCCGCGCCGTGCAGACCATCTTCAAGCGCCTCTACGACGACGGCCTGATCTACCGCGCCGAGCGGATCATCAACTGGTGCCCGCGCTGCATGACCGCGCTCTCCGACATCGAGGTGAACCACGAGGAGGACGAGGGCGAGCTGGTCTCGATCCGCTACGGCGACGGCGCGCACTCGATCGTGGTGGCCACCACCCGGGCCGAGACCATGCTCGGCGACACCGCGGTGGCCGTGCACCCGGACGACGAGCGCTACAAGCACCTGGTGGGCACCGAGATCGAGATCCCGTTCACCGGGCGCCGGGTGCCGATCGTGGCGGACCGGCACGTGGACCCCGAGTTCGGCACCGGCGCGGTGAAGGTGACCCCGGCGCACGACCCGAACGACTTCGAGATCGGCCAGCGCCACGGCCTGCCCTCGCTGCTGATCATGGACGAGCGCGGTTCGATCACCGCGCACGGCCCGTTCCAGGGCCTCGACCGCTTCGAGGCCAGGCCCGCCGTGGTCGCGGCGCTGCGCGAAGAGGGCCGCATCGTGGCCGAGAAGCGGCCGTACCTGCACGCGGTGGGCCACTGCTCGCGCTGCGACACGGTGGTGGAGCCGCGCCTCTCGCTGCAGTGGTGGGTGAAGGTGGGCCCGCTGGCCGCCGAGGCCTCCGCCGCGGTGCGCGAAGGCCGGGTGAAGATCCACCCGAAGGAGATGGAGCCGCGCTACTTCGCCTGGACCGACAACCTGCTGGACTGGTGCATCTCCCGGCAGCTGTGGTGGGGCCACCGCATCCCGGTGTGGTACGGCCCGAACGGCGAGATGGTGTGCGTGGGCCCGGACGAGGAGCCGCCCGGCGCCGGCTGGACGCAGGACCCTGACGTGCTCGACACCTGGTTCTCCTCCGGCCTGTGGCCGTTCTCCACGCTCGGCTGGCCGGACGACACCGAGGACCTGCGCAAGTTCTATCCGACCAGCGTGCTGGTGACCGGGTACGACATCCTGTTCTTCTGGGTCGTGCGGATGATGCTGTTCGGCCTGTACGCGATGAAGGACCGCGGTCCCGTCGAATCGGTGCCCTTCCGCACCGTGTCGCTGCACGGCCTGGTGCGCGACAAGTTCGGCAAGAAGATGTCCAAGTCGCGCGGCAACGGCGTGGACCCGCTGGAGTGGATGGAGAACTACGGCTCCGACGCCGTGCGCTTCACCCTGGCCCGCGGCGCGAACCCGGGCGCGGACCTGGCCACCAGCGAGGAATGGGCGCAGGGCTCGCGCAACTTCTGCAACAAGGTCTGGAACGCGACCCGCTTCGCGCTGATGAACGGCGCGGCCCCGGCCCCGCTGCCGCCGCGCGAACGGCTCGGCGCGGCCGACCGGTGGATCCTCTCCCGGCTGACCGCGGTCACCGCCGAGGTGGACGCGTACATGGAGGACTACCAGCACGCCAAGGCCTGCGAGGCGCTCTACCACTTCGCCTGGGACGAGGTGTTCGACTGGTACGTGGAGCTGTCCAAGGGCCCGCTCGGGCGCGGCGGTGACGAGGCCGAGGCCACGCGGGCGGTGCTCGGGCACGTGCTGGACGTGACGCTGCGGCTGCTGCACCCGTATGTCCCGTACGTGACCGAGGAGCTGTGGCTGGCCCTGCGCGCTCAGGCGAACGAGGGCGGCGCGCCGGACGAGGCGGACTCGATCGTGGTGGCGGCCTGGCCGGTGGCCGACGAGTCGCTGCACGACCCCGAGGCGGAGGCCGAGATCGCCGCGCTCCAGCAGGCGGTGACCGAGGTGCGCAGGTTCCGCGCCGACCAGGGCCTGAAGGTGGGGCAGAAGGTGGCCGCGACGCTGGCCCTCTCCGGCCCGCTGGCCGCGCACGAGGCCGAGATCCGCACGCTGGCCCGGCTGACCGACCCCGGCGAGGGCTTCGCGGCCACCGCCACGCTGCAGACCGCGCGGGCCACCGTGCAGCTCGACCTGTCCGGCGCGATCGACGTGGCGGCCGAGCGGGCCCGGCTGGCCAAGGACCTCGCGGCCGCGCAGAAGGAGATCGCGGGGGCCGAGGCGAAGCTGGGCAACGAGGGCTTCCTGAGCAAGGCCCCGGAGGCCGTGGTGGCGAAGATCCGCACCCGGCTCACCGAGGCGCGGGCCGACGTCGACCGGATCACCGCGCAGCTGGAATCTCTGCCGCAGGGCTGAGAACGGCGCACCGCGACGACCGTACGCAGCGCGGCGCACGACCCGACCGGGTCGTGCGCCGCTTTGCTTCACTCAGCCCCGAGCGCTGTATCGGAACCCTTATTCAAAACCGAAGTCCTCGGTCCACCACGGGCCGGCCGAGTTTGATCCACTGGAGTTCTGCGCGCCGTTTGCCGGTGCGTTTTTCGACGGCCCGTCGTAATAGCCGACTCCGGCCGCCTTGTATGAACAGTTCAGAATATTCTGTCGGTGCCCCGGTGAATTCATCCAGCCGTTCACCACCTCCTGCGGAGTGCGGTATCCCTCGGCGATGTTCTCCGCCGCCGGCTGGGCGTATCCCGCGTTCTGCATCCGGGTCCACGGAGTGACCCCGGACGGCGTATCGTGCGAGAAGTAACCGTTGACTGCCATGTCCTGCGAGTGCTCGTAGGCGGCGCTGGTCATGGCGAGGTTGATCGCCAGCGGCGGGCACCCGTTGGCGGCCCGCTGCTGATTGACCAGTTCCATGACCTCCTCCGCGTAGAAACCCCCCGCGGACTGCACATCGTGCACGGCCCCGGTCTCCGGCGGCGCCTCGCGCAGCATGGGCGCCGCGACCGGGATCTGATGAAACGCCAAGGGCATCGGCACGGCCAGCGCCCCCGCGCCGACGGCCGCCTGAAGTACCCGCCGCAGACTGCGCTCGCGTGCCTCGTCCGATGCCGGACGGCTTTCGTTGATCATGCGGAAGACCATATTCCGCCCGAACGGCGGAACATGGTGCCCACGCCGAAGCGGAGCCAAACCTCCGAAAGGTAGCAACTCCTCTCCGGATTTGACCGGGGACGGGGTTGGTGAGACGCTAGAAGCCCGCGCACCTGTCGTTTTGCACCGTAGGACGCCAGTGGGCCGCCGCGCTTGCCGGGACGTACAAGAGTCGGCTTCAGCTGCACTACAGCCGGGCTCTTTACCCCCTTCGGCACCCCTCCAGCCCCAGCACCGACCATGCATGACGACGCCGCGCGAACCGACCTCACGTGACACGGCATACCAGACGCCGTGTCGGTCACTCAGCGTGGAGGACCCTGGAATGGCTAAGGCGCTACTCGGACACATCGGGGGGACGGACCCGCGCATGGTCGCCGAGATGCGGAGGCTGCAGCAGCGAGTACGTGACCTCGAAGACCAGCTTGTACGAGTACAGGCTGAGAACGACTCGCTCGCGGCGGCAGTGCAGACCACCTCTCTGGACCACGAGCTGTTCGCCACCACGGTCGCCGAGCGGGAGCCCGCGCTGACCTGACCGGATTCTCCGGTCAACCGGAGGCGCCGGCCGACACCGACGGCACCCGAAACACTGTGAAGGGACGCGGATCCGCGTCCCTTCTCCGCTTCCCGGGTCCGTCCGCCCCCGGTACCGGTACGACTTTCCCCGGAATCCGGACGGCTCGCCCGGAGCCGTCGCCTCGGCCGGGTACGCTCAAGGGATAAGCCTTCCCGCCCGGCCCCGCTAGGACTCCGACCGACGTGTACCTGAAGAGCATGACCCTCCGGGGCTTCAAGTCGTTCGCCTCCGCGACGACCCTGCGCTTCGAGCCCGGGATCACCTGCGTCGTCGGCCCGAACGGCTCCGGGAAGTCCAACGTCGTCGACGCCCTCGCCTGGGTCATGGGCGAGCAGGGCGCCAAGTCGCTGCGCGGCGGCAAGATGGAGGACGTGATCTTCGCGGGCACCGCGGGGCGCCCGCCGCTCGGCCGGGCCGAGGTCACCCTCACCATCGACAACACCGACGGCGCCCTGCCGATCGACTACACCGAGGTCACCATCTCGCGGATCATGTTCCGCAACGGCGGCTCGGAGTACGCGATCAACGGCTCCAACTGTCGCCTGCTGGACATCCAGGAGCTGCTCTCCGACTCCGGCATCGGCCGCGAGATGCACGTGATCGTCGGGCAGGGCCAGCTCGACGCGGTCCTGCAGGCAGGCCCCGAGGAGCGGCGCGCCTTCATCGAGGAGGCGGCCGGAGTCCTCAAGCACCGCAAGCGCAAGGAGAAGGCGCTGCGGAAGCTGGACGCGATGCAGGCCAACCTCACCCGCATCACCGACCTGACCACCGAGCTGCGCCGCCAGCTCAAGCCGCTGGGCCGGCAGGCCGAGGTGGCCCGGCGCGCCGCCGTGATCCAGGCCGACCTGCGCGACGCCCGGCTGCGCCTGCTCGCCGACGACCTGACCGAGCTGCGCACGGCCTACGAGAAGGAGACCGCGGACGACACCGCGATCCGCGAGCTGCGCGCGCAGCTGGAGCGCGAGTACGCGGAGAGCCAGGCCCGCGAGACCGAGCTGGAGCACGAAGTCCAGGAGCTGGTACCGCACCTGGCCGCCGTGCAGGAGGCCTGGTACCGCCTCTCCTCCCTGCGTGAGCGGCTGCGCGGTACCGCGTCGCTCGCCGGGGAGCGGGTGCGCAACCTCAACCAGTTGGCCCAAGGCGCCGACGCGAACGAGCGACGCGGCCGCGACCCGGAGGACATGGAGCGCGAGGCGCAGCGCATCCGGGAGCAGGAAGAGACGATCGCCGAGGAGATCGCCGAGGCCCAGCGCGTGCTGGCCGACGCGGTACGCCGCCGCGGCGAATCCGAGAACGCGCTGGCCATGGAGGAGAAGCGGCTGGCCGCGGCCGTGCGTTCGGCCGCCGACCGCCGGGAGAACCTGGCCAAGCTGGCCGGCCGGGTCGACGCGGTCAAGTCCCGGTCCGGGGCCGCGCAGGCCGAGATCGACCGGCTGCACGCCGCGCACGACGAGGCACGTGGCCGGGCCGCCGCGGTGCAGCGCGAATATGACCTGCTCAAGGCCGAGGTCGAGGGAATCGACGGCGGCGACGGCCTGGACGCCGAGGTGGAGGCGGCCACCGAGGCGGTGGCCACCGCCGAGGACACCTTGACCGCGCTGCGCGCAGCCGAACGCGACGCCGAGCGGGAGCGCGGCGCGATGGCCGCCCGCAAGGAAGCGCTTGAGCTCGGCCTCAACCGCAAGGACGGCGCGGGGGCGCTGCTGGCCGCCACCGACCGGCTCTCCGGCCTGCTCGGCTCGGTCGCCGCGATACTGACCGTCGAGCAGGGCGCCGAGGCCGCCGTCGCCGCCGCGCTCGGCCTGGCCGCCGACGCCGTCGCGGTCTCCTCCGCCGATGCCGCGGTCAACGCCATCCGGCTGCTGAAGTCCGAGGACAAGGGCCGCGCGGCCATCATCGTCGGCGGCGCCCCGGCCGACGACCGCTTCGCCGAGTGGCCGACGCTGCCGCCGTACGCGAAGTACGTCGTCGACCTGGTCACCGTCCCCGAGGAGATGCGCGCCTCGCTGCGCCGCCTGCTGCGCGGCATGGCCATAGTGGACGACCTCGGCGAGGCCTCCTCGCTGGTCGGCGCGCACCCGGACCTGGTCGCGGTCACCCGGGACGGCGACGTGCTCGGCCGGCACGTCGCACACGGCGGCTCCTCCTCCGCGCCCTCCCTGCTCGAAGTGCAGGCCGCCGTGGACGAGGCCGCCGAGAAGCTGCTGGAGGCCGGGGAGCGGGCCCGTCGCCTGCGCGCCGAGCTCGAAGAAGCCACCGAAGGCCAGCGCACCGCCAAGCAGACCCTCGACGCGCTGCTCGCCCAGCGCCGCGCCGCCGACGCGCAGAAGGCCTCGGTCGCGCAGCAGCTCGGCCGGCTCGGCGGCCAGGCCCGCGCCGCGCTCAGCGAGGTCGAGCGGTACGCCAAGTCCATCGAGACCGCCGAGGGCGCGCGCGAGAAGGACCTGCAGACCCTCGCCGACCTCGAACTCCAGCACGAGGAGGCGATCGCCGCCGCCGAGGCGCTGGAGGAGGGCTTCGACCTGGCCCCGGACGCCCGCGACGAGCTGGCCGCCGAGGCGAGTGCCGCGCGCGCCGCCGAGATGGAGGCGCGGCTCGCGGTACGCACCGGGGAGGAGCGCGCGCGTTCCCTGGCCGGCCGCGCCGACGCGCTCGACCGCAACGCCCGCCAGGAGCGCGAGGCCCGGTCCCGCGCCGCCGAACGTCAGCAGCGCGCGTCCCGGCAGGCCTCCGTCGCGCAGGCCGTGCTCTCCGGCGCCCGGCAGACCCTCGCCTGCCTGGAGATCTCGCTCACCCGCGCCGGGGCCGAACGGGAGGCGGCGGAGCGCGACCGGGCCGAACGCGAGGCGGCGCTGCAGATCCTGCGCGGCCGGGTGCGTGAACTGGCCGGCGAGCTGGAGAAGCTGACCGACTCGGTGCACCGCGACGAGGTGGCCCGCGCCGAGAAGCGGATGCGCATCGAGCAGCTGGAGGCCCGCGCGCTCGAGGAGTTCGGCGTCACCGTCGAGGCGCTGCTCGACGAGTACGGCCCGGACAAGCTCGTGCCGCCGGCGGCTGCCCTCATCAACGCCGACAACCCCGACGACCCGCGCAACGCCCCCATCCCCTTCGTCCGCGCCGAGCAGGAGAAGCGGCTGCGGCAGGCGGAGAAGGACTACGCCGCGCTCGGCAAGGTCAACCCGCTGGCCCTGGAGGAGTTCGCCGCCCTCGAAGAACGCTACAAGTTCCTCAACGAGCAGCTGGAGGACCTGAAGAAGACCCGCACCGACCTGCTCCAGGTGGTCAAGGAGGTCGACGAGCGGGTGCAGCAGGTCTTCGCCGAGGCCTACGCCGACACCGCGCGCGAGTTCGAGGGCGTCTTCTCCCGGCTGTTCCCCGGCGGCGAGGGCCGGCTGTACCTCACCGACCCGGAGGACATGCTGACCACCGGTATCGAGGTGGAGGCGCGCCCGCCGGGCAAGAAGGTCAAGCGGCTGTCGCTGCTGTCCGGCGGCGAGCGCTCGCTGACCGCCGTCGCGCTGCTGGTGGCCATCTTCAAGGCCAGGCCGTCGCCGTTCTATGTCATGGACGAGGTCGAGGCGGCGCTCGACGACACCAACCTGCAGCGGCTGATCCGGATTTTCGAGGAGCTGCGTGAGTCCTCGCAGCTGATCGTGATCACGCACCAGAAGCGCACGATGGAGGTCGCCGACGCGCTCTACGGCGTCTCGATGCGCGGCGACGGCATCACGACCGTCATCTCGCAGAAGATGCGGGACGCCGCCGCGGCCTGACGCACCGTCAGATAAGAGCCCTGCCGATCTGTCCGTCCCGGGCGGTATCCTCCCGTCCCGTAACGTAGGGGAGGACGTCGGCAGGGGGAATCGTGCCGGAGCGAACCGACAGCGCCGCGATCAAGACAGCCGCGATCAAGACAGCCGCGATCAGAGCACTTCCGGGCGTCGATCTGGCCGCGGTCACCGCTTTCGTCGACGCGCTCGCTTCCGCAGCCGAACGACTAGGCGGCATCGCGGGGAGCCTCAACGCCGCCAGGGTGCATGACGAGGCCTTCGGCAAGCTCATCGACGCGGCTAAGGTGCGCGACGCTTACCACAAGCGGCTTCCCGCGACCGAGCACAACCTCGGCGAGGCCCGCGCCGTCATCGAGCACCTACTCACCGAGTTCACCGCCGACGCCCCACTCGCGCCGGCGTCAGCACCGATCTGCCCGGCTGACGCCTCATGAGCCGCGCGCGCACCCGCCACTGGTCCCATCGCTACGACCGCGCTTGCAAGAACCCTGCGACGTACCGTGACCACGCCCACGACCCGATCGACGAGGCCGCGCTGGCGCAGATCGGCCGAACCCACCTCGCACGCGTCCACATCCCGAGCATCCCGGTACCGGGCCTCGGCACGCTGGAGAAGAAGCTGATCTTCTGGGCCTGCGACCACACCGGCGCGCCGAATCCGTTCCACGCGCTGGAGCGGCTCACCGGCGACTGCGCCGAACTCCAAGCGGCGGAGCGGGCCTGGGAGGCGGCGTTCCACGAGATCGAGGCCATCGCTGCGTCGATCCGAGCCGCGGCGCAGCCGCTTCGCGCCGCCTGGACCGGAACCGAGGCCGAGCGGTTCGGCGCGGGGCTGGACGCCTACCTGACCGAACTCGATGTCCTCGCCGGATGCGTGCGCACCACGCGGGACTGCCTGAAGGCGGTGCGCAGCGAGGCGCAGCTGGCGGAGAGCACTGTGCAGATGCTGATCAACCTGCTGCTCGGTTCGCTCGGCGGACTCATCGTCGCGGAACTGATGACGGCCGGGACGGTGACGCCGGTGGCCGCGGCCCAGGTCCAGATGGAGCTGACCTACGTGGCCAAGAAGATCGCGACCATCGGCGGCAAGCTCAGTGCGCTGTACTCGGACGTGATCAAGGTGCTCGACGCGGTGCGCGGCTTCAAGCGGATCGAGGCGATGCGCTTCGTCTTCGACCTCGCGCCGGACGTGACGTCCGCGCTGTGATCCTCCTCCCGAGCGCTTTACGCCCGCGCGCGGGCGGCGTGGCCCCGGCAACCCCCGCGCCTTGAGAGAATGGCTTCATGGAGATTGTGATCATCGTCATCGCCGTCGTGCTCGCCTTGGCGGTGATCGGAGTGCTCGGCAACTACCTCGTGAGCGGGAGCCGCGCCCGCCGCCAGGTGCCGCCGCCCGCGGAGCCCACGGCGCCGCAGGTCGAGGAGCGCCCGGCCGGGGGAACGTCGACCGCCACACTCGCCCCCGAGGCACCGCCCGTCGAGGCGCCCACCGCCCCGTCGGTTCCCACCGCGCCTCCCGTTCCGACCGCGCCGCCGCTCGAGGTCCCGGAGCCCACGGCGGGCCGCCTGGTACGCCTGCGCGGCCGCCTCGCCCGCTCGAACAGCGCGGTCGGCAAGGGTCTGCTCAGCCTGCTCTCCCGCGACAAGCTCGACGAGGAGACCTGGGAGGAGATCGAGGACCTCCTGCTGACCAGCGACATCGGCGTCGCGCCGACCCAGGAGCTGGTCGAGCGGCTGCGCACCCGCGTCCGGGTCCTCGGCTCGCGTACCCCGGATGAGCTGCGCAATCTGTTGCGCGAGGAGCTGCTGACCCTAATCGGCCCGGACACCGACCGCACGGTGCGCTCGCTGCGCGCGGAGGGCGAGGGGCCGGCGGTCGTCATGGTCGTAGGCGTCAACGGCGTCGGCAAGACCACGACCACCGGCAAGCTCGCCCGCGTCCTGGTGGCCGACGGCAGGACGGTGGTCCTCGGCGCTGCGGACACGTTCCGCGCGGCGGCCGCCGACCAGCTGCAGACCTGGGGCGAGCGCGTCGGCGCGACCACGGTACGCGGCCCGGAAGGCGCGGACCCGGCGTCGGTGGCGTTCGACGCGGTCAAGCAGGCCAAGGAGAACGGGGTCGACACGGCCCTAATCGACACGGCGGGCCGGCTGCACACCAAGGTCGGCCTGATGGACGAGCTCGGCAAGGTCAAGCGCGTAGTCGAGAAGCACGGCCCGGTTGACGAGGTGCTGCTGGTCCTCGACGCGACCACCGGCCAGAACGGCATGGTCCAGGCGCGAGTCTTCCGCGAGGTGGTGGACATCACCGGCATCGTCCTGACCAAGCTCGACGGCACCGCGAAGGGCGGCATCGTCGTGGCGGTCCAGCGGGAGCTCGGCGTCCCGGTCAAGCTCGTCGGCCTCGGCGAGGGCGCGGATGACCTGGCCCCCTTCGAGCCGGGCGCTTTCGTGGACGCCTTGATTGGGCAGTAGCGGGAACGCTCGGCGCGCTCTGCCCGCGTCGAGCGTCTGCGGCTGGCGATAACGCCCGCGGCTATTCCGGCTCCGCCGGGACGCTTCGCTGCCCCCGCCCGCCGTCCCCTGCTCCGCTTCGCTCCGCCGCACTGGCGCTGCGCCGCCTCGCCTGGCGGCTCGGCGCCTCCGCGCACGCCTGCGGCTGGCCATAACGCCTACGGCTGCCCGCCCTCCGTCCCAGACGCTCCGCACCCTCGCTGACGCTCGGCTGCTCCGCTCTCTTCGCGCCCGTCGTCAGCAGGGACGGTCTCGCTGGCGTCGGCCGTTAGATGAGCGCGCCGGCCGAGCACCTTCGCGCGCCCTATTCTTCCCAACCCAGCGCGTGCGCGAAGGCCGAGATGACGGTGGCAAGCGCTGCCTCGGGCGTCCCGGGATCCAACGTCTGATGGCGCAGCTGGCTTTCCCAGTCGCCGCACGCCTGGCGGTCGAAATAGTGCTGCGTGACCTGGACGCCGGCGATGTGACGGTAAAGCCCGGCCGCTTCGGATGTGATCGCGCCGAGGTTCGCGAGCGCCGCGAGGTCATAGAGGTCTCGGGCCGTGCGGCGGTCCAGCCACGCCGCGGTCTTCATCGCGACGAACGCGGGAAGTGTCGGAACCGACATGGTTACCGATGTCGGCAGGTCACTGTAACGGAGGCTGACTTCTCGACGTTCCGAAGGCCAGGACCGCAACTCATGGTGATCTCTGCTGTCGATGAGTTGGATGCGCACGCGTAATGCATCACCGGTCACCAGGCTCGCCGGCTCTAGGTGCATGGTTCGACTGAGCGCGGGATCGCAAGCCAGGCCGGGAAACTCGCGCCGTAATGCGCGCGGCAATGCCGAGTCGAGGATCGACGCCAGCCTTGCGCGCTCCGGAGTGTGCAGGTCGATGTCCTCTGACAGTCGGCCGCCCCGTGCCGGATCGGTGAGGTGCGTGCGGGCCAACGCGGTGCCGCCGAAGAACACGAGCGGCAATTCAGCGTCGGCAATCGCACGCAGCAGGTGGCTGATGAGGTGGTCCCGGCGAACCTGATCCTCGGCGACGCCGAACTCGGCTGCCGTTTCGGAGAGTTCGGCGTCAGACAGCATCCGCAGTTCCGATCAGGTCGCAGACCGTGCGCAATGCCGATGGCCGGTGCTGGACGTCGGCGAGTTCGGCGAGCAGATCGGCATCGGCGCGCGGGTTGAGTGCCCGAATGGCGTCGAAAGCTTCAGTGGCAGGTTGGCCTCCCAGTTCGGGTCTGGCGGCAAGATCAAGCATCGTCTGCTCGATTGTCGTGACCCAGCCAGCTGTCAGCTCCGTGGTGATGCGCTCCAGGTCGAGCTTCGCGGCATCGCGCTTGACGAAGACGACGTTGCCTACGGTGGTGACGAGCTGGGGGCGCTGTTTAGGAACTGCTACGACGGCGGTCGCCAGAGCACGGGGCAGGGCGCCATGGTGTCGCGCCGCAGTGACACCCATCAGCGCCACCGCGTCCCGGCTGTAATCGACCTGCCCGATGCCGAGCGCCACAGCTTCGATCGCAGGCCGCCAGTGATGATCGCCGAGCCGATTCTGCGGGTTCAGCACGTAGTAGCCGGCGGCAACGCGCGTGATCACGCCGTTCTCGGTCAGTCGCCTGAGTTCAGGGCGCGGGTGTGCATACACGAGCCCTGCTTCCGCTGGCCGCAAGATCCGATTCTCACGCCGCGCCAGCGCAGGAGGGAGAGCAGTCGCCGTTCGGGCCACTTGTATCACCACCGTAGGCTTGAACCCTACGCTCATCATAGTCGATGAAAGTGAAGTGATCTGCTGATCGGTTGACGCTCGATCAGCGGGTCGGCAGTGAGCCGGTCAGCGCGCGGCGGGGTGCGAGGGCGAGGGCGCCGAGGACCACGTGGGCCGCGGGGAGGGTGGGGCGGGCCACGCTCGGCGCGCGCAGCCAGAACGGATCGGCCGGGGGCGGTGCGGCGGTGCGCTGGGCGAGGTGCAGTTGGAGCTGCGACTGCGACTGTGCCTGCTCGAGGACCTTGGGCAGCTCGACGTGGCTGCCGGTGCCGAGCAGGGCGGGGCCGGTGCGCGGGTCCATCAGGGGGCTGAGTGCGGCCGACGTGCCGACGCGTACGAGGAAGCTGATGCGCGCGCCGCGGGTTCGCTCGCCGGGCCGCGGGGTGACCAGGACCGGACCGAGCTGCACGCCCAGGCGGTCCAGGCGGATCAGTGCCGTGCGCCCGGAAGCCGCGTCCGCCTCGATGACGTCGAACGCTACGCCGCACGCCGCGAGGATCGGCGACTCGGGCGTCCGGGACCACGTCGCGAAGACCTGCTCGAGGTCCGTGGACGGCTCCTGGTCGGGGCTCGGCGTGATCGGCCAGTTCCAGGCGGCGTAACGCAACGCGGCGGTGCGGGGGGTGCTGGCGCTGGGACTCGTGCGTGGGCGGCCGATGGCGTGCGCACGGGACGCGGCGCTGGTGCGCACGCTCGGGGCCGGGCCGATCGCCAGGCCGAGGCCCGCGCCCACGCGGGGCGCGATCTGCCGCGCCGACTGGGCTTCGGCGTCGGGTCCGGATCCGACGCGGTCGCGTGGGTGCAAGCGCTCCGGCACGCTCAGGCCCCGTGCACGCGGTGCGGCCTCGGTATCGGCTGCATTTGCACGCGCCGCCGCCCCGGCCGCGTTTTGGCCGGCGGCACGGCGGCGCGCGGTTTGGCGCGGTAGGAGAGCGCCCAGTCCGAGCTGGCCACGCATCGTCGTCACGCCTCTCTCAACTGTGACGCCCCGATTCGGTTACTGCCGCACGCCTCCGGTTCCGTCCCCTCACCGGAATGAGCGATGGCGAACAGCCTCCCGCAATAGACCTTAGTCGGGGGGACAAAACGACGCGCCGGAGGCCGGGTGGCGAATCCTGGCGCATTTGCAGATTCCGCTGCGAACGCCGCAGTCGAGCGGTTACGTTCAGCTCACTAGGGGTTCACTAGCGGTCACAAGCGGCTTCAGACGCAGACGACGCATGGCATGTATGGGAGGGGCGGGCCGGTGCCTGAGCGGCTGCCGAACGAGCTGTTCGCCTCCTGGTTCCTGCGCAGCGGGTGGTCGAAGGGCGAGGTCGCCCGGCTGGTGAACCGGCGGGCGCGGGACCTCGGCGCGACGCACGTCGCCACCGACACCTCCCGGGTGCGCCGCTGGCTGGACGGCGAGCAGCCGCGCGACCCGATCCCGCGGATCCTGACCGAGCTGTTCAGCGAGCGCTTCGGCTGCGTGGTCACGCTCAGCGACCTGGGGCTGCGCGAGCCGGCCAGCCCGATCGCCGGGACGCTGACCGACCTGCCCTGGTCGGCCGAGCGCACCGCCGAACTGCTCGCGGAGTTCTGTCGCAGTGACCTGATACTCGGGCGCCGCGGCGCGGGCGGGGCTCCGCCGCTGGCCGCCGGGTCCGCGCTGGTCGAGCCGGTCAAGCGCTGGCTGCTGCCCGCGCCGATGGTACGCACGATGGGCCCGGCCGGCGCCATGGGAACGCTCGCCCCGATGAGCGCGGTCACCGTGTCGAGTGCGGCCGGCACGGCGACCGCGGC
The DNA here is from genome assembly GCF_035650855.1 of Actinocrinis sp. Classification (GTDB taxonomy): domain Bacteria; phylum Actinomycetota; class Actinomycetes; order Streptomycetales; family Catenulisporaceae; genus Actinocrinis. The sequence continues at coordinate 17,359 of NZ_DASRGV010000227.1, forward strand.
CGGAGCGGGCGCCCTCGGCAGGACCGGCGGCGTCGGCCTGGCCGGCCGGCCGCGGCTGAACCGCACCGCGATCCTCGTCGAGCAGCTGGAGGAGGCGGCGCGCACCTTCCGGGAGTGGGACGCTGCGGTCGGCGGCGGGATCCGGCGCGCGGCCGTGGTCGGCCAGCTCTACGAGGTCGCCGAGGTGCTGCGCCAGTTCCGCGAGACCGCCCCGCCGCGTGAGAGCGTCCAACCGCGCCTGTTTCGCATCGCCGCGCAGCTCGCGCTGCTGGCCGGGGAGATGGCGCTGGACTCGGGCCTGCAGGCCACCGCGCAGCGCTACCAGATCCTCGGCCTGCACTGCGCGAAGGAGGCGGGGGACCGGTCGCTCGCCGCCGGGATCCTGGCCGCGATGGGCCGCCAGCTGATCCATCTCAACCGGGCCCAGGACGCCCTCGACCTGCTCGCGGTCGGCCGGGCCGGAGCCCGCGGCGAACTCGAACCGCTGGCCTGCGCGCTGATCGAAGCGGTCGAGGCACGGGCCTACGGCGCCCTCGGCCGCGCCGAACAGTGCCGCAACGCCGCCGAGCGCGCCGCCGCCTCGCACGAGCTCGGCCGTGCGCAAGACCACACGCCGGAGTGGCTCGCCGGTTACACCACCGCCGCCTTACACGCCGAGCTCGGCCAGGCCTTCCGCGACCTGTCCGACCGCCTCCCGGCCGCCGCCACCGAGGCCGCCGCCGAGTTCGAGGCCGCGGTGCTCCTCTACGAACGCGAGGGCGCCTCGCAACTGCGTGGCCACGTGGCCGCGCTGATCGGTTTCGCCGACGCCCGAACCTTGCTCGCCGACGCCGCCTCGGCCGCCGACGCCCTGCGTACGGCCTGCTTGCTCGCGGTCCGGCTAAGATCGCGGCAGACCGAGGAACGGCTGCGCGAAGTACTGGCCCGCGCCCGGCAACGCTTCCCCCAGGAACCCGGTCTGCGCGAGCTCACCGAGCGGTTGCGCGACCCCGCTCCCGGCCCCGGCGGCTTCCCGATCCCGGCGGCGGCGCTCCCTCTCCAGGCGTTCACACGCTCGTAACCAGTTTGAGCAATCCGTCACGTCAGTGAAACATCACGCGCTGTGAGCGGTAACGGCTCGCGGCGATGGTTCTGCGCAGGACAACGGCGTCACCCCCCTGTGAACGGTCGGCCGCGTGGTCGGCACCCCCTGTGCGCAACCTTTCCACTGACACGACCCTGTTACGGTCCTCGGCCGCTGCGCCGGACCGCCGGGCGGGCCTCGCGAAGGATACGTGAACGATGCCAACTCTTGACTCCGGTAACACCGCCTGGGTGCTGGCGAGCTCGGCGCTCGTGCTGCTCATGACGCCAGGGCTCGCGTTCTTCTACGGCGGCATGGTGCGCGCCAAGAGCGTGCTCAACATGCTGATGATGAACTTCATCTGTATCGCGATCGTCACCGTTGCATGGGTGCTGTACGGATGGTCGGTTTCGTTCGGTAACGCGAATGACGCGAGCGGAAGCGGCTTCTGGGGCGGTCTGACCCAGTGGGGCATGCACAGCATCGCCACCGGCGCCAGCTCCGGCCACCCGGGCATCTACGGCTCGACCGGGGTCCCGCTGTTCGCGGTGGCCTGCTTCCAGCTGATGTTCGCGATCATCACCCCCGCGCTGATCTCCGGCGCGATCGCCGACCGCACCAAGTTCGTCGGCTGGAGCGTGTACGTGCTCGGCTGGGTCACGCTGATCTACTTCCCGGTCGCGCACTGGGTGTTCTCCCCGAACGGCTTCATCAACGCCAAGCTGCACGTGATGGACTTCGCCGGTGGTACCGCAGTCCACATCAACGCCGGTGCCGGCGCCCTGGCCTGCGCCCTGGTGATCGGCAAGCGGGTCGGCTTCCGCAAGGACCCGATGCGGCCGCACAACGTGCCGTTCGTGATGCTCGGCGCGGCGCTGCTGTGGTTCGGCTGGTTCGGCTTCAACGCCGGCTCCGCGCTCACCGCCAGCGGCCAGGCCTCCGTGGTCTTCCTCAACACCCAGGTCGCCACCTGCACCGCGGTGATCGGCTGGCTGGCCGCGGAGAAGATCCAGCACGGCAAGTTCACCACCGTCGGCGCCGCCTCCGGCGCGGTCGCCGGACTGGTCGCGATCACCCCGGCCTGTGCCTCGGTCTCCCCGATCGGCGCCATCTTCGTCGGCCTGATCCCCGGCTTCGTCTGCGCCTACGCGATCAACCTGAAGAACAAGTTCGGTTACGACGACTCGCTCGACGTCGTGGGCGTCCACCTGGTCGGCGGTATCCTCGGCACGCTGTTGATCGGTCTGTTCGCGGACCCGATCGAGGTCGGCGCCTACACCAACGGTGCCCGCGAGGGCCTGTTCTACGGCGGCGGCCTTGACCAGCTGTGGGCCCAGGCCGAGGGAGCGGGCATCGTGTTCGCCTACTCCTTCCTGGTCTCCCTCATCCTGGCGTTCGTCGTGCACAAGACCATCGGCCTGCGGGTCACCGAAGAGGCCGAGATCACCGGCGTGGACCAGACCGAGCACGCCGAGACCGCGTACGACTGGGGCGGCCTGAGCGGCGCCCTGCACCGCGCGGCGGTGAGCGTGGCCGTCGCGACCGCACCGGCATCCGCTGCGGCGGCCGAGCCGATCGGCGCCGCGTCCTCCGATGAGAAGGTCGAAGCCTGACCATGAAGCTGATCACCGCGATCATCAAGCCGTACAAGCTGGACGAGGTCAAGACCGCGCTGCAGGCCTTCGGCGTGCACGGGCTGACGGTCACCGAGGCCTCCGGCTACGGCCGCCAGCGCGGTCACACCGAGGTCTACCGCGGCGCCGAGTACACCATCGACCTGGTGCCGAAGATCAAGCTGGACCTGCTGGTCGAGGACCACGACGTAGAGACCCTGATCGACGTCATCGCCAAGGCCGCGCAGACCGGCAAGATCGGCGACGGCAAGGTGTGGGTCACCCCGGTCGAGTCCGTGGTGCGGGTGCGCACCGGCGAGCGTGGAGCGGACGCGCTCTAAGTCACAGGCGGGGTGAGCGGGCGGAGGCCGGATCCGGTCTCCGCCCGTCCGCGTGCCAGGGTGACGTGGCAGCGTGGAGTCAGCAGCACCGGCGTGAGCAGAGCCGGAACGGGAGCGAGCGGAGAGGCCGCATGGGATACGCCGAGCAGCGCACCGAGCTGATCGCCTCCGGGCTGCGCGGGCCGAAGCTGCGCGGCGCGCTCGCCGAGGCGGCCGACGCGTGGCTGACGGAGCTGTTCGCGGACGCACTGGCCGCCGCCGGTTTGAGCGCTGTGAGCGGGCAGGCGGGAGCGGCGAGCCATGCCACAGGCGTCGCGCTGGTGGCCGTCGGCGGCTACGGCCGCGCGGAACTGTCCCCGGGCAGCGACCTTGACGTACTGCTGCTGCACGACGGCTCGCACAAGTCCGACCGGATCGCCAAGCTCGCCGACGCGATCTGGTACCCGGTCTGGGACTCGAAGGTGAAGCTCGACCACTCGGTGCGCACGATCGGCGAGGCGCGATCCATGGCGAAGGAGGATCTGCCGGTCGCCCTCGGGCTGCTGACGGCGCGTCACATCGTCGGCGACCCCACGCTGACGGCGGGGCTGCGCACGTCCGCGCTCTCCGACTGGCGCGCCGGAGCGGCCAAGCGGCTGCCCGAAGTGCAGGCCACGCGCGCCGAACGACTCGAACTGCACGGCGAACTGGCCTACCGGCTCGAGGGCGACCTCAAGGAGGCGATCGGCGGACTGCGCGATGCATACGCGCTCACCGCCATCTCAGCGTCCTGGCTCGCCGACATCCCGCACGGCGAACCCGAAGCCGCGCGGGTCCGCCTGCTCGACGTGCGCGACGCACTGCACATCACCACCGGCCGGGCCGCGGATCGGTTGCTGCTTCAGGAACAGGACGACGTAGCGGCGCGGCTAGGGCTCACCGGCGGCGCCGACGAGCTGCTGGCCGAGGTCGCTGACGCCGCACGCACCATCGCGTATGCCTGCGACGTCGCGTGGCGGCGGATCGATCAGGTGCTGACTCAGCGCAGGTGGTCGGGTCGCCGGCGCGGCGCTGCGGCACAACGCACGCCACTCGCGGACGGCGTCGTCGCGGCGGACGGGGAAGCGACCCTTGCGCTCGCGGCAGACCCGGCGCGTGACCCGGTACTGCTGCTGCGCGCCGCGGCCGCAGCGGCCTCGGCAGGACTGCCCCTCGCGCCTGCGGCGCTGCGCCGCCTCGGCGAGGACGCCGCGCCCTTGCCGGTTCCCTGGCCGCGCGCGGCCCGCGAGGAGTTCGTGCGCCTCCTCGGCTCGGGGCCGGGCCTCGTCCCGGTGTGGGAGGCCCTGGACCGCACCTCGCTGCTTAGCCGGCTGCTGCCCGAGTGGGAGCGAACCAGATCCCTGCCACAACGCAACGCGCTGCACATCCACACCGTCGACCGGCACTCCGTACAGACCGCGGTCCAGGCGGCCAAGCGCACCCGACGCGTCGCCCGGCCGGACCTGCTGCTCGTCGCAGCCGTCTGCCACGACCTCGGCAAGGGCCTGCACGACGAGAACGGCGAACCGCTCGACCACAGCGAAGCCGGCGCCGAAATCGTCGTGGACCTCGCCGCGCGCCTCGGCTTCAACGCCGCGGACAGCGCCGTGCTCGCCGCGCTCGTCCGCCACCACCTGCTGCTCGCGCAGCTGGCGGTCAACCGGGACCCGGACGATCCGGCGACGTTGGACGCGCTGCTGGCCGCCGCCGACGTGCCCGGGGGCTCCGTCGACGCCGCCGAGTTCGTCGCGCTGCTGCACGCGCTCACCGAGGCCGATTCGGAGGCGACCGGTCCTGCGGTGTGGAGCCGCTGGCGCGAGGCGCTGCTGCGCGGGCTCGCGGACCGCGCGCGTGCCCGGCTCGCCGGACACACACTGGCCGCCGCTCCCGCATTCGACGGTTCCGCGCTCGCCGCGCGCGCGGCCGCGTCGCCCGACCGGCTGGCGGTGCTGGCACTGGCTCCCGGCGCGGCCGGCGTCGCAAGGCTCGATGTCGCTCTGCCGGACCAGATCGGGGTGCTGGCGACGGTCGCTGGCGTGCTCAGTCTGAGGCATGTGCGGATCCTCGCCGCCGAAGTCGAGACGGTCGGATCGGTCGCAGCTGGCGAAGGCGGCGAAGGCGGCGATGGCGGCGAAGGCGGCGATGGCGGCGAGCCGTGGGCGGTGCAGCGCTGGACTGTCGCCGCGGAATACGGCGAACTACCGGACATCGCGCGGCTGCGCACCGACCTGCGCGCCGCGCTCGGCGGAGGGCTCGACCTGGCCGCACGCGTCGCGTCCCGGGAGGCCGAGCACCGCCCGGTAGGCCGTGCCCGGCTGGCCCAGCCGCCGTCCGTGGCAGTGCTCGAAGACGCCTCGGCGGTCGCCACGGTGATCGAGATCCGCGCGGGCGACACGCCAGGCCTGCTGCACCGGGTCGCCTCCGCGATCGCGGCCGCCGGGGCGGATATCGCCACCGCGCGCATCGCCACCCTCGGCGCCGAAGCGATCGACGTGTTCTACCTCACCGGCCCGGACGGCGCCCGGCTCGCCACTCACGACGCAGAGCGTGTGGCCGAACGGATCCGGTCGGCAATCGGCGCCTGACCCGCCCGGACCAGCGCTTTGCCGCCGGATTCCTAAACCGTCGAAGATTTGGACTGCGCTTCACCTCGCGTTCACACCGGCAGTTCAGGCGCGGGATAGCGTCGCGGCGAGCCCGAGAACGAGCCGTGAACGAGTCGGCCGTGCCGTCCCGCCAGGAGGCGTCCCGTGGAGCCCACCAGTCCTGTCACCACTGCTTCGTTGAGCCACCCAGCCGAGAGCGCCGAGTCCGAGGCCACGCTGCCAGAGAACGGCGGATTCAGCCGCCGCTCGGCGCTGCGCGCGGCCGTGGTCGGCGGCGCGCTCGCCGGCGCGCCGGTGGCCGTCGCCGCTCCGGCCTCGGCGTCGGCCGCGTCGGCTGCGTCCGTATCGAGCGTGACCGCCGCCGCCCAGGCCACGTCACCGCTGCTGTGGCGCCAGCCGGAGAAGCTTGGCGCGCCGCCGGTGGACGGCCTGCACCTCACGTTCGGTGCAGACCCGTCGCGTGAGATGTTCGTGTCCTGGTCCAGCGTCACGCCGGTCTCGAAGGCCAGAGTGCGGTACGGCACGCCGGAGGACGGCTTCGGTCACGAGGCTAAGGCAGAGACCCGTACGTACATCGACGCCGCCAGTAACCGCGAGGTCTACGTTCACCACGCGCACCTGACGAACCTGCACCCTGACACGACCTACATCTACGCAGCGCTCGGCGACGGCGTCCTGCCTGACGCCGGAACGTTCCGTACCGCACCGACCGGCCGCGCGCCGTTCACGTTCACCAGCTTCGGCGACCAGTCCGTGCCCAGTGTCGGCTGGCTGCCCGGAGCCGGATCCGGTACGTACAGCGCCGGAATCAGCGGCCTGGCCTCGCCCGCCGCCGCCGACATCGTGCACGGCATCGAGCAGGTCCAGCCGCTCTTCCACCTGCTCAACGGAGACCTCTGCTACGCGAACCTCTCCAACGACCGGGTGCGTACCTGGAACTCCTTCTTCGCGAACAACACCCGCTCGACCCGCTACCGGCCGTGGATGCCCGCCGCCGGAAACCACGAGAACGAGAAGGGCAACGGCCCGATCGGCTACCAGGCCTACCTCACCCGCTTCGCGCTGCCGGGCAACGGCTCGGCCGACTGGAACGGCCTGTGGTACGCGTTCACGGCCGGCAGCGTCCGGGTCATCGTGCTGCAGAACGACGAGGTGGCGCTGCAGGACGCCGGAGACTCGTACGTCAACGGCTACAGCGGCGGCGAGCAGCGGGCCTGGCTCGAGCGGCAGCTCAAGGCGGCGCGCGCCTCCCGGCAGATCGACTGGATCGTGGTCTGCATGCACCAGGTGATGGTCAGCTCGTCGGATGCGAACGGCGCCGACCTGGGCATCCGGCAGAACTGGGGGCCGCTGTTCGACCGGTACGAGGTGGACCTGGTGCTGTGCGGGCACGAGCACGACTACGAGCGCTCCCTCGCGGTGCGCGGCACCGTGTCCGGCTCCGAGACGCTCACCCCGAACCCGGTCTCCTCGGCGACCGACGACATCGACACCGCGCAGGGAACCGTGCACATGGTGCTCGGCGGAGGTGGCACAAACTCGCCATCGAACTCGAAGTTCTTCACCGACGGCACCGGCAAGGTCATCACGTCGGTCGGCGCGGTCGGCGCCAACGGCAAGAAGACGCCGACCTACGTCTTCGAGCAGGCCGTCTGGTCGGCCTTCCGCGACCTGACCCACCCGTACGGCTTCGCGGCCTTCGACGTGGACCCGGGCAACCGGCCCGGCGGCCAGACCTCGATCCGGGTCACCTACTACACCGTGGCGCAGCCGGACGGGGCGATCGCGCCGCTCGAGTCCTTCACGCTGCACCGCAAGCGCTCGGACGGCTGAGGCGCTGACGGCTCGCGCCGTGACGCGCAGTGCGGCTAGCCGCTGCGGGCCGGCCTGGGCTGGGGTCTCAGCCGCTCAGGCCCGCTCAGACGGCGGACGGCGCCCCGGAGGGAGCCGCGGCGCCGGATGAAGCCTCCGGCTGGCGAGGCCGCGCGGTTTGCACACCCTGTGCGCCGCGCGCCTCGTCCGGCCGCGGGATGCGGACCGGCCAGCCCGGCTCCGGGGTGAACGGCTCGCCGCGCCGGGCCTTGTACTGCGCGAAATCCGCCTCGGCGGCCGCCTTCCAGGTCGTCTGCCGGGCGTGCAACTCGGTGAGGCTCGCCTCCGCGACCTCCTGGTACCGCGCCGCCTGCGCGCGAGCCACCTCCAGCGCGGCGACCGCATCCGCGCAGGCGTCGTGCGCGTTCTCGATGGTCACGCCGTAGTGCGCGCACTGCGCCTCAAGCGTCCGGCTGCCCTTGCGGAACCGATCCATGGTCCGGTCGATGATCAGCGGGTCCACGATCGGAGCCACCGCAGCGACCCGGTCCCGCAGCGCCCGCAGGCCGTGCCGCTCCAGTTCGGCCTCAAGCAGGGTGAGGTCGAAGGGCGCGTTGAAGACCACCAGCGGAGCGCCCTTGGCCAGGTGCGCGGCCAGCAGCGCGGCGATCCGCTCCAGCGCCTCGGCCGGCTGGGTGCCGTGCGCGCGGGCCTGCTCGGTGCTGATCCCGTGCACCGCGGCCGCCTCCGCCGGGATCTCCACGCCCGGATCGACCAGGAACTCGAACCGCTCGCCGGTCGAGGTGACGAAGGCCGCTGAGACCAGCCGCGCGGAGAACGGGTCGGTCCCGGTCGTCTCGCAGTCGTAGGAACCGATCAGTCCGGTGTGCCAGCCGGGAGCCGGCGCGGGCAGGCAGGCGAGGTGGTAGACGACCCACGCGTCCGACTCTTTGCGCAGCTCGCCGCCCTGCTCGGGAACCATCTCCCCACAGGTCTTACACGCACCGGCGTACCGGTTCGGCGCCATGGCCGCCACCGACCTCTCTGCTTGACTGAACCTCACCATAGGCGACAGCACCGACAATCCAGCCGCGGCGGATCCGGCCACGCAGCGCCAGCGGATACCCTTGACCGAGACGCACGCGTGCCCGTCCGCGGGACGCCACTGTTTCAGCCGCTTCGGCGGGAGCATTCGAGGACCGCTCGAGCGCCCCGTGGCCGGCGCTCCACTCTGGCAAGGCAGTGCGCAACAGCTAAGGCAGTACGCAACAACTTCAGTCCCTTCAAAGCAGCGAGGATCTGACGGCGCCGTGTTCGACACGCTTTCCGACCGCTTGGCAGCGACCTTCAAGTCCCTGCGCGGCAAGGGCCGCCTGTCCGAACAGGACATCGACGCCACCTGCCGCGAGATTCGCATCGCGCTGCTGGAAGCCGACGTGGCGCTGCCCGCGGTGCGCCAGTTCGTGGCCGCGGTCAAGCAGCGGGCCCTCGGCGCCGAGGTCTCCCAGGCGCTCAACCCCGCCCAGCAGGTCATCAAGATCGTCAACGAGGAGCTCATCTCGATCCTCGGCGGGCAGACCCGCCGGATCAGATACGCCAAGCGCCCGCCGACGGTGATCCTGCTCGCGGGCCTCCAGGGCGCCGGTAAGACCACCCTGGCCGGCAAGCTCGGCCGCTGGCTCAAGGGGCAAGGGCACAGCCCGCTGCTCGTCGCCGCGGACCTGCAGCGGCCCAACGCGGTAACTCAGCTGCAGGTGGTCGGCGAGCGGGCCGGTGTGTCGGTGTTCGCGCCTGAACCGGGCAACGGAGTCGGTAACCCGGTCAAGGTCGCGCAGGACTCGATCCAGTACGCCCGCGACAAGATGTACGACGTCGTGGTCGTCGACACCGCCGGACGCCTCGGCATCGACGCCGAGCTGATGCAGCAGGCCGCCGACATCCGCGACGCGGTCAGCCCGGACGAGATCCTGTTCGTCGTCGACGCGATGATCGGCCAGGACGCGGTCACCACGGCGCAGGCCTTCCTCGACGGCGTCGGCTTCGACGGCGTGGTGCTCACCAAGCTCGACGGCGACGCGCGCGGCGGCGCGGCCCTCTCGGTCGCGCAGGTGACCGGCCGTCAGGTGATGTTCGCCTCCAACGGCGAGAAGCTCGAGGACTTCGACGTCTTCCACCCGGACCGGATGGCCTCCCGGATCCTGGGCATGGGCGACGTGCTCACCCTGATCGAGCAGGCCGAGCGCACCTTCGACGCCCAGCAGGCCGAGGAGATGGCCCGCAAGATCATGGGCGGGGACTCCTTCACGCTGGACGACTTCCTCGCGCAGATGGAGCAGCTGCGCAAGATGGGCTCCATGCAGAAGATCCTCGGCATGCTGCCCGGCATGGCCGAGGTGCGCCAGCAGCTCAACCAGATCGACGAGAAGGAGATCGACCGGGTCAGCGCGATCATCCGGTCGATGACCCCGGCCGAGCGGCAGGACCCGAAGATCCTCAACGGCTCCCGCCGCGCCCGCATCGCCCGCGGCTCCGGCGTCTCGGTCTCCGCGGTCAACAACCTGGTCGAGCGGTTCTTCGAGGCGCAGAAGGCGATGCGCACGATGAGCCGCGGCGGCATTCCCGGCATCCCGGGCTTCGGTCCCGGCGGCGGCCGCCGCATGTCCGCCAAGCAGAAGGCCAACGCGCAGGCCGCCCGCAACAAGAAGGGGCGCAGCCGCTCCGGCAACCCGGTCAAGCGCGCGGCGGAGGAGCAGGCCAAGGCGCAGCGCGCGGCCGCGGGCCCGGCGCTGCCGCAGCTGCCGAACCCCGGCGGGGACTTCGAGCTGCCGGACGAGATCAAGAAGATGCTCGGCTGAGCAGGCGACGAGGCGATCGTCAGGGCGTCCGGTAACGCATCTCCGGACGCCCTAGGCGTTACCGGGGCGGTTCGCGGTACCTACCGAACCGGGGTTTGGTAATTCGCACCCCCTGCGGTCTGGCAGAATGGCAGGTCGAGTACTCGGACCGCGCGGCCCCTCTCTCCGCCGGCTCCGCGTCCGCCGGGAGGCCGGAAACCGCAATCCCCACGCGGCGGCTCGGCCACCCAACCGAATTGAGAATCCAGGAGATCCCACTCCCGTGGCAGTCAAGATCAAGCTGAAGCGTCTGGGCAAGATCCGCACGCCGCAGTACCGCATCGTCGTCGCCGACGCCCGCACCAAGCGGGACGGTCGCGCGATCGAGGAGATCGGCAAGTACCACCCGAAGGAGGACCCGTCCTTCATCGAGGTGAAGTCGGACCGCGTCCAGTACTGGCTCGGCGTCGGCGCGCAGCCGACCGAGTCGGTCGCCGCGATCCTGCGCGTGACCGGTGACTGGCAGAAGTTCAAGGGCCTGCCCGCCCCGCCGCCGATGAAGGTCGCCGCGCCGAAGGCGGACCGCAAGGCGCTGTTCGAGGCCGCGCACAAGGAGGCCGAGAACGAGCCCAAGGCGGCCACCACCGCCTCGCGCAAGCGTTCCGAGAAGCCAGCCGAAGAGGCCGCCGCCAAGCCGGCCGAGACCGAGACCCCGGCCGCGGCCACCGAGGCCTGAGCCGATGTTGGAAGAGGCGCTTGAGCACCTGGTCAAGGGCATCGTCGAGCACCCGGACGAGGTAGTCGTCCGGGATCGCGCGCTGCGCCGCGGCCGGATCCTCGAGGTCCGGGTGCACCCCGACGACCTGGGCAAGGTCATCGGACGCCAGGGCCGCACGGCCAAGGCGCTGCGCACCGTGATCGGCGCGCTCGAGGGCCGCTCGGTCCGCATCGACCTGGTCGAAGCGCCCGGCTATCGCTGAGCGCGCGGACCTGATGTCTGCCGACCAGATGACGGCGAACGGACCCGACGACGGCGAGCCGCGCGAGAAGCTGCGGCTCGTCGTCGGCCGTATCGGCAAGGCCCACGGCCTGCGCGGCGAGGTCACGGTCGAGGTGCGCACCGACGATCCCGACCTGCGGTTCGCGCCGGGGGCCGTGCTGGAGACCGACCCGGCCCGCCGCGGCCCGCTGACCGTCGCCTCCGGGCGGGTGCAGGGGGGCCGTCTGGTGCTGCGGTTCCAGGGCGTCGAGGACCGTACCGCGGCCGAGGGCCTGCGCAACACGATGCTCATCGTCGATGTGGACCCGGACGAGCTGCCGGACGATCCCGACGAGTTCTACGACCATCAGCTGGTCGGACTTCGGGTGGTGACCGTGGACGGCCGCGAGGTCGGCACGGTCGCCGAGATGCTGCACCTGCCCACGCAGGACCTGTTCGCGGTGACCCGGCCGGACGGCCGCGAGGTGCTCATCCCGTTCGTCGAGGAGATCGTGCCCGACGTCGACCTGGAGGAGCAGACCGTCCTGGTCGATCCGCCCGAGGGCCTGCTCGAGCTGGCCGATCCGCCCAAGCCCGCGACCGCGGACTCCTGAGCAGCGTCCGCAGGCGGTCCCGTGCGTATCGACGTCATCACGATCTTTCCCGAATACCTGGCGCCGCTGGGCGTCTCACTCATCGGCAAGGCTGCGGACCGCGGCCTGCTGGAAGTACGCACGCACGACTTGCGTTCGTGGACCCACGACGTCCATCGCACCGTCGACGACACTCCTTACGGCGGCGGTCCCGGCATGGTGATGAAGCCGGAGCCGTGGGGTGAGGCGCTCGACGCGGTGATCGCCGACGTCGCGCCCGAGTCACCTGAGCTGCTGCCGACGCTGGTCGTACCGACGCCCAGCGGTCGCCCCTTCACCCAAGCCAAGGCAGCGCAGCTGGCTGAGTCGCCGTGGCTGATCTTCGCCTGCGGTCGGTATGAGGGCATCGATCGGCGCGTTATCGACGCAGCGGTCGAGCGGATGCCCGTAGAAGAGCTCTCTATCGGCGATTACGTGCTGGCGGGGGGTGAGGTCGCCGTTCTCGTCATGGTCGAAGCGATCGGACGGCTGTTGCCCGGTGTCCTGGGCAACGCCGAATCGGTCCGTGACGACTCCTTCGCCGCCGGCGCGATGGAAAGCCTGCTGGAAGGCCCGGCGTACACCAAGCCGGCTGAGTGGCGCGGCCGTGCCGTTCCCGAGATCCTGACCTCCGGCAACCACGGCGCGATCGCTCGCTGGCGCCGCGACCAGGCCTTCGCGCGAACGGCAGCGCACCGGCCCGAACTGCTCGCCAGGCTCGACCCGGCCGCGCTCGACAAGAAGGACCGCATCGCGCTCGCCGCGCTCGGCTGGCACATCGAGGGCGACCGCCTGGTGCCGGACCGTGCCGCTGAAGACAAGGCGCCGGACGGCCGTGCACCGGACGATTTCGCCGATCAGCCCCCCGCGTGAGAGACTGACCCGTCGGCCCGACCGGCCGCGTCACCCTGCGGTCCGCGCCACTCCTGCCATGGGGGGAGCGAAGCGCGCAGCACGGTCGAGGCCCGACGATCACGCAAACCACTGAAGCCGTGGGTGACCTGTGGCACCTGCGAGGAGACCACGATGCAGAAGCTAGACGAGCTCGACTTTCAGTCGCTGCGCTCCGACGTACCCGCCTTCCACCCCGGTGACACCCTCAACGTGCACGTCCGGGTCGTCGAGGGCAACCGCTCCCGGATCCAGGTGTTCAAGGGCGTCGTGATCCGCCGCCAGGGCGCGGGCGTGCGTGAGACCTTCACCGTCCGCAAGATCAGCTTCGGCGTCGGCGTGGAGCGCACCTTCCCGGTGCACACCCCGGTGATCGAGAAGATCGAGGTCGTCACCCGCGGCGACGTGCGCCGTGCGAAGCTCTACTACCTGCGTGACCTGCGCGGCAAGAAGGCGAAGATCAAGGAGAAGGTCGACTACGCGCGGTAGTTCGGCCGGTTCGCCGGATTCCGCAGAACCGGCGGCCTACTTTTCCCGTGTCACCCTCGGTACCCTCGGGAACCGGGGGTGTTCGCCTTTCTTCAGGCGGAATCGGTAGTCTGCGAGGCTGGTGGCACCAGCGCGCGGCGCGGTGCGAGGCGACTGGAGGATCGGCGTGGCGAAGGGGCGGCGACGCCGGCTTAAGCCGATCAAGTTGTGGCGGGAGATTCCCATCCTGCTCGGCATCGCCCTGCTGCTCGCCCTCGGTATCAAGACCTTCATGGTGCAGGCGTTCTTCATCCCGTCGCAGTCGATGCAGAACACGATCATGCCGGGCGACCGGGTGCTGGTGAACAAGTTCTCGCCCTGGTTCGGCGCCCAGCCGCAGCGCGGCCAGATCGTGGTCTTCCACGATCCCGGCGGCTGGCTTGAGGGCACGGCCACGCCGGCTTCGGACAATCCGATAGTGCGTGACGTCAAGAGCGTCTTCACATATGTCGGCCTGCTGCCCTCCGCCAACGAACACGATCTGATCAAGCGGGTCATCGGGGTACCCGGCGATCGTGTCGTTTGCTGTGACGCGCAGGGACGGATCACGGTCAACGGCGTACCGCTCGACGAGACGGGTTATCTCTTCCCGGGCGCGCAGCCTTCCACGATCCGCTTCGACGTCACGGTCAAGCCGGGCCGGATCTGGGTGATGGGGGACAACCGCGGGGACTCGGCAGATTCCAGATACCACATGACCGGCGGATCTGACGGTACTGTGCCAATCAGCGACGTGGTGGGTCACGCGTTCGTGTTGATCTGGCCGCCAAGCCGCGCCGGCGGACTGGGTGTTCCGGCTACCTTTCACCAGAAGGCGTTGGCCGGGTTCCCGCCGGCTCCGGCGCTGCCTGCCACCGCGGCGCTCCTCGGGGCGTTCCCGGTGCGGCTACTGGGCCGGCGAGGGTGGCGATGGGCTAGGTCGACACGGTTCCTAACAGACACGAGGTTGCGACGTGGCATTGGACAGACCGGACGCACTGGGCGCACAGGGGCAGCCCGGGACGGTGACCGGTGGGCGTGGAACCGATGGGGACGGTTCGCGCGGACACGGTGGCGATGGCGGGTTCCCGGAGCCGGATGGCTTCGCGGCGCACGCAGGCTTCGCCGAGCAGACGCCGAACGCGGGGACCGCGGCGTCTGAGGAGTCGTCAGCCGCCGGCCGCAACGGGTACACAGGAGCCGCAGAGGAGCCCGGGGCCGAGGATCCCGGCCAGCCGCAGCCGGAGGGCAGCGGAGGCGAAGAGGGGGCCGCTAAGCCGCGCACGGCGCTCGGCTGGGTCTTGCTGCCGTTCGCGGCCGTATGGCGCTTCCTGTTCCCGAAGAAGCCGCGCCCGTTCATCGTGGAACTGCCATTCCTCGTCGTCTTCGCCCTCTTCCTCGCCTTCCTGATCAAGACCTTCCTGGTCCAGGCGTTCTTCATCCCGAGCGGTTCGATGCAGAACACCCTCGCGATCGGCGACCGGGTGCTGGTGAACCGGGCCTCGGTGTGGCTCGGCGGGCAGCCCCAGCGCGGCCAGGTGGTCGTCTTCCAGGACCCGGGCGGCTGGCTCGGCCCCGAGGAGACCACGTCAAGCAGCAACTGGCTCACCAAGACGCTCACCTTCGTCGGCGTGCTGCCCCAGGACAACGGCGACCTGATCAAGCGGGTCATCGGCGTGGGCGGCGACCACGTGGTGTGCTGTAACGCACAGGGCCAGATCACGGTCAACGGCGTACCGCTCGATGAGACGTACCTGTATCCGGGCGACTCGCCGGGCTCGGGCCAGGACGGCACCTTCGACATCACGGTCCCGCAGGGCCGGCTGTGGGTCATGGGTGACCACCGCGGCGTCTCCGAGGACTCCCGTGCGCACCAGGCGCTCAACGGCGGCACCATCCCAGTCAGCGCGGTCGTCGGCCGAGCCGATCTGATCATCTGGCCGATCAGCCACTGGGGCACGCTGCCGGTGCCCAACACGTTCAAGCAGACCGGCCTGTCCACGCTTGCCGCTCCCGGTGGCGTCCCGGCCGTGGCGATGGTCGGCGCGTTGCCCGTGACCTTGCTGCGTCGGCGTCGGAAGCTGCGCAAGCTTGCCCGGAAGGCTCAGCAGGCGCACGAGTAGCTAATCTGATTACGTGTCAGCGCTCCAGCAGCCCCTCGATCTGGGCATCCCGTTACCGCCGACCCTCGGCGGAGAGCAGGACCTCTACGCGTACGAGGCGGCGCTGCGCCTTCACGGCTTCGCCTCGGTAGCCGGTGCGGACGAAGCGGGACGCGGCGCCTGCGCGGGCCCGCTGGTGGCCGGCGCCGTCATCCTGCCCCCCGACCTGCGGCCGGACGGCCTCAACGACTCGAAGCTGATGACCGCCGCCGCCCGCGAGCGGGCATATGAGCAGATCGTCAGCCACGCGGCCTGGGCCGTGGCGATCATCCCCGCCGCCGAGGTGGACCGGATGGGTGTGCAGCAGGCCAACTACACGGCGCTGCGCCAGGCCGTCGCGGGCCTGTCGCAGGCGCCGGGCCTGATCCTGTTCGACGGCTTCGCGGTGCCCGGCGTCGCGATCCGCAGCCAGGCCGTGGTCAAGGGCGACCGGCTGGCCGCCTGCATCTCCGCGGCCTCGGTGATAGCGAAGGTGACCCGCGACCGGATCATGGTCGAGTTGCACGAAACCCACCCGGTCTACGGTTTCGCAGCTCACAAGGGGTACTCGACGGCTGCGCACCAGGCGGCCCTGGACGAGCACGGTCCGTGCCCCGAGCACCGCCGCTCCTACGCGAACGTGCCCGGAGCGCGTCCGAGCCCCGTGGCGGAAGGGCGAGACCCGGGACAGGACACCGCCGGAGCGATTGTGGGTCAGAATGGGAAGGGGAGCGCCCAGGCCGCCCAGGGCGATCTCCTGGACTTCGGCGTAGTCGCCGAAGCCGGTTCACGAGCTCGACTGGACTTTTAGGGGAGCGCGGGAATGAGCGCCGAGGATCTCGAGAAGTACGAGACCGAGATGGAGCTTCAGCTCTACCGGGAGTACCGGGACGTGGTCGGGCTCTTCCGTTACGTCGTGGAGACGGAGCGGCGGTTCTACCTCACCAACCACGTCGACCTGGACGTCCGCTCGGCCGACGGCGAGGTCTACTTCGAGGTCACCATGTCCGACGCGTGGGTCTGGGACATGTACCGCCCGGCCCGCTTCGTCAAGAACGTGAAGGTCGTGACGTTCAAGGACGTCAACGTCGAGGAGCTGGCCAAGTCGGACCTGGAAGTCCCCACCGACTAAAGCCGCCAATCACCGAGACATAACCCCTGGTCAGACCCAATCTCGCCAAAGTTATCCACAGCCTGGAAAATTTTTGCCCCATTCTCCCTCCTGATCCCGCATTGTGGATCTTGCCGGAAAGATCCGGCCCGGCGTGAGCCGGATCCACGGGAACGGGAAAGCGGGGCAGGACGATGGGAACGGCGGCAGTATTCGCGGCACACCGCCGCACGCGCGGCGAGGTCAGCGTCACGAGCGGACTTCAGGGCCAGCCCGGCAGTCGGCAGTGGGGCCACTGGCTCGGCCGTTACGGCGAGGAGGCGGCGGCGCACTACCTGCTCGGCGCGGGCTACCAGCTCCTGGACCGCAACTGGGTGTGCCGAGACCCCGACCTGCGCGGTGAACTTGACCTCGTCGCGCGCTACCGCCGCACAGTGGTCGCCTGCGAGGTCAAAACCCGCGCCGGCGACCTCCTCGCGCACCCGGCGCAGGCGGTCACCCGCGAGAAAGCCGCCCGGCTAAGGCTGCTCGCCGCCCGCTGGCTCCGCGAACACCAGCGCGGCGCCTCCCCGCCCCTGCACCGCGCCGCCCGCCTGCGCATCGACGTCATCGCGATCCGCACCGGCCCGCGCCCGCCCTACCCCCTGCGCAGCCTCGACCACCTCGTCGGCGTCGCGTAGCCCGTCCACGGCCCACAGCTCACCGAACCGGTCACCGCATCGGGCCGACGACCTGGCTGGCCTGTCCAGCGCTCGCCGCCCCGCGGTGGCCTGCGCCCGGTTCGCTGCCCGCGCTCTGCCAGCGCTGGCCACCGCGCCGAAGCCGCATCCGCTCGCGCTCTCGGCATGTGCCACGCAGCGCTGACAGCGCTGGCCGCCTGACGGCGCATCCGGTTCGCAGCCTTCGGCACGCCCTCAGTACGGCATCCGCTCCGACGCCGCATCCGCTCGCGGCTTCGGCGTGCTGCTTGCGCGGGTTGCCGTGCCGAGTGCGCATCCGCTCGTGGTCTCGGCGACTTGGCGCGTCCGCACTCTCTCCTCCTTCCGCCCTCCCACTCAATTCTTTCCGGAGTGTCCTGTGCTTCTCATGCCTCCCATTTCTCCTCACTGCTGGCTGCCACCCGAAGGCCCCTTCGCCCCGCCACCGGCATGCGTTCCCGTCCAGCTCTTCTTCCTCGCCTACCGTCGCCCCGGAGCGACGCCATGACCGGCTTCGGCCGCGCCTGGTCGGTCGGCCTTCTCGGCCTGCGCGGCACCCCGGTCGAGGTCGAGGCCCACGCGGCGTCCGGCCTGCCCAAGTTCACGCTCATCGGCTTGCCCGACTCGGTGCTCAACGAGGCCCGCGACCGCGTCCGGGCCGCCGCGCAGAACTCCGGCATCGACTGGCCGCAGGCGATCCTGACCGTCAGCCTCTCTCCGGCCTGGATCCGCAAACAGGGTTC
>NZ_DASRGV010000228.1:0-8616 GCF_035650855.1 Actinocrinis sp.
GTTCGCATCGTCCGGCCAGCCGGTCCAGTGCTTCGTGGAGTACTCGGCGCCGTAGTTTCCGGCCGAGGTCGGGATCATGGGCGCCTGCTGCGCCATGATCTGCTCCAGCGTGTCGAGCGCGGTGGTGCGGGTGGCGTCGTCGGTGGCGTTCGCGTAGTCCTTGAGCGCCGCGGTCGCCTGCGGGCTGTTGAAGCGCCCGTAGTTGCCCGAGTTCGCCGCCTGGCCGACCGGCACCAGGTCCGCGCCGTCCATGATGTTCTCGTACATGTCGTACGGGGTGGATCCGCCGTTGCTCCAGTGCATCGCGGCCTGGAACTTGCCGCTGGCGATGTTGCTGAACCAGGCGTCGGTGTCGGCCTTGTCGATGGTGGCGGCGATGCCGATGGACTTGAGGTTGTCCGAGATGATCGACAGGTCGGTCTGGTAGTCGCTCCAGCCTGCCGGGTCGGTCAGCGCGAGGGTGACCGCCTTGCCGCTCGCGTCCATCAGGGTGCTGCCGTTGTAGGTGAAGCCGTGCGCGGTCAGCAGGGCCTTCGCGTCGGCGGCGGTCTTCTGGCCGTTGACGCCCTTGTACTGCGCGGAGACGAAGGTGTCGCCGGCGGGCGAGGGCAGTCCGGTGACGTTGTCGATCTCCGGCTTGAAGTAGCCTGATTCACCCTCGTTGAAGATGTCAGCCCGGTTGATCACCATGCCGACGGCCTGGCGCAGGTACTGGTTGTCCCACGGCTTGACCGTGGTGTTGAACCACAGGCCGTCCGCGCTCAGCGACGGCGGGAACCACAGCTTGTAGTGCGGGTCGCGGCCGGCGAAGACGGTCTTGGCGTCCGGAATGAAGACGTAGCTCCACTCGGTCGCGCCGGTCACCAGCGCCTGGGTCTCGGTGTCGTTGCCGGTGTAGGTGCTGTAGCGCAGCTCGCCGACCTTCGGCAACGCCTGCCAGTACCCGCTGCTGCGCACGTCGAGCGTGATGGTCTGCGGGGTGAAGGTCTTGAGCGCGTACGGGCCGGTGCCGACCGGGCTGGTGACGGTGTCCGTCGTCGGGTCCTTCATCGCCGACCAGATCTTCTTCGGCACGACGAAGGTGGACAGCACCTTGGCCTGGATCACGTACACGGACTGGGTGAAGGTGACGGTCACCTGGTTGCCCGAGACGCTGACGGTGTTGATCGGCAGCGCGTTGGAGTTCAGCGCCGTGTACTGCTTCAGGATCGAGAACGAGTAGGCCACGTCGTCGGGCGTCATCGCGGAGCCGTCGGAGAACTTGACCCCGTCGCGCACGGTGAAGGTGACCGACTTGTAGTCGGTGGAGAAGTTCCACGCGGTGGCCAGCCACGGGGTCGGCTTCGAGTTCGGGTCGGTCAGGTTGACCATCGCCAGCGGCTCGTAGATGACGTACCGGTAGCCCAGGTGCGAGGACGCCGAGGTGGCCAGGTAGGGGTTGTTGTTATCCTTTTCGGAGGCTCCGTCGGGCATGCTGATGTTCAGAACACCGGACGCGCTCGTTTTGCCGCCGTTCGATGTACCCGACGAATTGCCGCCGCACGCGGTCAGCGTGGCCAAGGCCATACTGCCCGCGAGGAAGGCGGTGATTGAGCGGTTCACACGCATGGGTCCTCATTTCGACGTGGCTTGTCACTGTGGAGTGCGGCTCGCCGTACGGATGGGGGCTGCCGCCTCGGCGCCTGGCACGCGCCGGAAGCGGTGTGTGACGGGTCGGGTGGGGGCGTTGGCGCGTCCCCGCCTGACTTGTCATGCGTTGCTGAGCGGAGCAGTGGATTCGAGCGTTCGGATCGGTCGTGCGGTTGTCGCGGTGCTGCGTGCGGTGTTGGTGGTCGTGCTGTGCGGGTGTATCAGCTTGCTGTGTAACGGGTCGTGCCGTGTTACGCGCTGTGCGCCGTGGTGGAGCCCCGGAGGACCAGCGTGGTGGGCAGGACGATCGGGTCGACGGTCAGCGGAGTTCCGTCGAAGTGGCCCATGAGCGCGCGGGCCGCGGTCTCGCCCATCTCGCGTAGCGGCTGGTGCACCGTGGTCAGCGGCGGGTCGGTGTACGAAGCCTGCGGTACGTCGTCGAAGCCGACGACGGCCACGTCCTTCGGCACGTGCAGTCCGGCCTCGCGCAGCGCCTGGATCGCTCCGGCCGCGGACAGGTCGTTGTGCGCGAACACCGCGTCGAACCCCGGGTCGGTCGCTTTCAACAGCCGGCCGGCCTTGAGCAGCCTGCTGATCTCGGCGTGTCCGCCCTCGAAGTTGAAGTCGCCGTCCACCACCCGCCAGGGCTCGAGCGGCAGCCCGGCCTCGGCGTAGACCTCGGCGAAACCGGCCAGCCGTTCCTGGGTGCAGCCCAGCTCCTCCGGGCCGCTGACCACGATCGGCCGGGTGCGGCCGATCGCCAGCAGGTGGCGCGCGGCCTCCTGCGCGCCGGCCCGGTTGGTCGTGCCCACCGAGGGGAACTCCGGCTGGTGGCCGCGGTCGTCGATGAGCACGACCGGCAGGCCGCCGCGGTGCAGTCCCGTGATGAACTCCAGGGTGCCCTCGGGCTCGATGACCAGCAGCCCGTCGAAAGACTTGGCAGAGGCCTGCGACGCGAAGCGCTGCAGCGAGTGCTCGCCCTTGCTGCAGCTGAACAGCAGCAGGCCGTAGCCCTCCTCCTCGACCGCGTCCGCGACGCCCTGCAGGACCTCGCCGATCCACGGCCAGCTGAGCGACGGGACCAGCATGCCCAGCACACGGGTGCGCCCGCGGGCCAGGCTTACCGCCCCGGCGCTCGGCACGTACCCGAGTTCCTGGATGACCCGGCGCACCCGCGCCGCGGTCGACGGGTCGAGTTCGCCCTTGCCGTTGAGCACCCGGGAGACCGTGGTCTTGCTGACGCCGGCGCGGGCGGCGACGTCGGCCATCGTGATCGGCACGGCGGTCACCTCCTCACCTCGTTGTCAGGGTTTTGAGCGCGCTCGACCTGCGCAATCGCGCTTCCGGACGGTCCGGGCCGAGCCCGGAACCGATTCCGGAACCGGTTCCGTGGCCTGTATGAAACAGGGCCGCGGCAATCCAGTCAAGACCCCGAACACTACGGCCAGGTAACGGTGTGCGGATTCGGCAACGTTTCCGGAAGCCGCGCCCGGCCCCTTGACAGCGGCCCGCGCGGACCGGGAACCTGCACGAGGGAGAGCGCTCTCCAACGGGCCGGGCGGGACCGGGAGGAAAGGGACGCGGATGCTGGGCGCGCAGGACGGCGACCGACTCGATGGGGAGGGCGCAGGAGACTCGGGAGATTCGGCCGAAGATCAGTCGGGGTACTCGGGAGAAGAGCACCCGGGGTACTGGGGCGAAGAAGGCTCTGACGGGAGTGGGCAGGGACTGGGGTCCGCGCCCCGACCCGCGCGCCATGACCCGGCTGTGAGCGATCTCAGCACCCAATTCGACGAGCGGATCGCCGCGCTGACCCTGGAACAGAAGATCAGACTGCTGTCAGGCGCGTCGGTGTTCCGCACCGCGGCCGAGCCCGCCGCAGGCTTGCGCGCGATGGTGGCCTCCGACGGGCCGATCGGCGTGCGCGGCGAGCGCTGGGACGAGCGGGACACCGCACTCGCGCTGCCCTCGGCGACCGCGATGGCCGCCACCTGGGACGAGGAGCTGGTGCAGCGGCTTGGCCGAGTACTCGCCGGCGAGGCGCGCCGCAAGGGCGTGCACCTGCTGCTCGCCCCCACCCTGAACCTGCACCGCTCCCCCGCAGGCGGCCGCCACTTCGAGTGCTTCTCCGAGGATCCGCTGCTCACCGGCCGGATCGGCGCGGCGTATATCAGGGGCGTGCAAAGCGGCGGAGTCTCCGCGACCGCGAAGCACTACGTGGCCAACGACAGCGAGACCGAGCGGCTCACCCTCGACGCGCGCCTGGACGAACGCACACTGCGCGAGGTGTACCTGGCGCCGTTCGAGGCGGCCGTGGCCGCGGGCGCGTGGACCGTGATGTCGGCGTACAACTCGGTCAACGGCACGACCATGTCCGAGAATCCGCTGCTCGCCGAGCCGTTGAAGGGAGAGTGGGGCTTCGACGGCATGGTCATCTCGGACTGGGGCGCGGTGCGCTCGACGGTCGACTCCGCCCTCGCGTCGCAGGATCTCGCGATGCCCGGTCCCAACGCACACTGGGGCGAGCCGCTGCTGGCCGCCGTGCGCGACGGACTGGTCCCGGAGTCGGCGATCGACGAGAAGCTGCGCCGGATCTTCCGGCTCGCGCAGCGGGTCGGCGCGCTCGATACCGCGGACCGCGCCACGCCCGACAGCACACGCGACTGCGACCCGTTGTCGGCTTCCGAGGCTCGTGCCCTGTTGCGCGACGCTGCCGCTCGTAGCAGTGTCCTGTTGCGCAACGAGGAGAACCTGCTGCCACTCGACCGTGCGGATCTGCGTAGCGTCGCCGTGATCGGCCCGAATGCCGCGACAGCGCGCATCCAGGGCGGCGGCAGCGCCAGCGTCTTCCCCGCGGCGACGGTCACGCCCCTCGACGGCATCCGTGCGGCCCTGGCCGATATCGCAAAGATCGAATACGCGGCCGGCGTGCACGTATCGGTTCGGCCGACTCCGCTCACGCCGCAGAATTCGATCGATCCGCTGACCGGCGAGCCCGGCGTCCGCGTCCGGTACCTGAATGCCGAGGGCGCCGAGGTGCACAGCGAGCGGCGGCTGAGCGGCCGGATCCTAGAGCCCTCGGTCGACGCCGCGTCGCTGGACGCCGAGTTCGTCGAGGTGAGCGCCCGTTTCCTACCCGACGTCGGCGGCACGTGGAAGGTCGGCGTGGTCGGCCTCGGCGAGGTCTCATTGAGCGCCGATGGCAGAGTGCTGATCGACGAACTCGTGCAGCCGGAATCGGACGACCCGACGTACGTGCACGTCTCGCCCTCCTTCCGCCAGGCGGCACTCGACACCCGGCCCGGCGCACCCGTCGAGCTGGTGGCACGCCGCCGCCTCTCCCCCACGACCGGGCTGGCGGTCGCGCTGACCGCCGATCCGCCGCGCCGCGACAGCGAGGACGAACTCGCGGCGGCCGTCGCGCTGGCGAAGTCCGCCGACGCGGCGATCGTGGTGGTCGGCACGACGGACGAGATCGAGAGCGAGGGCTTCGACCGCGCCGAGCTCGGGCTGCCCGGACGGCAGGACGAGCTGGTGGCGGCGGTCGCGGCGGTCAATCCGCGCACCGTCGTGCTGGTGAACTCGGGCGGGCCGGTGCTGCTGCCATGGCTGGAGGACGTGCCGGCGGTGCTGCTGACCTGGTTCCCGGGGCAGGAGGCCGGCGACGGCATCGCGGACGTGCTCTTCGGCGCCGCGGAGCCGACCGGCCGGCTGCCGACGACCTGGGGCGCGGCCGCGGCCGACGTGCCGATCCTGGACACGGCGCCGGTCGAGGGCGTGCTCGACTACGAAGAGGGCCTGCACATCGGCTACCGCGCGTGGCTACGTTCGCAGCGATCTGATGCTCAGAGTGCTGACGGGGTGCGGAATCCCCCGCTGTTCTGGTTCGGCCACGGGCTGGGCTACACCACGTGGCGTTACGAAGGCGTCTGCGTGCCGCGGAAAGTCGAGCACGGCCAGCCGTTCACCGTGCAGGTGACGGTGCGAAACAGCGGCCGCAGAACGGGCCGAGAGGTCGTTCAGGTGTATCTGAGCCGGGCGGAGAGCGCGCTCGACCGGCCCGTGCGCTGGCTGGCCGGATACGCACTCGTGGAGGCGCAGCCCGGCGAGGAGGTGACGGTGCCGGTGGCGATTGAGCCGAGGGCGCTGCAGCACTGGTCCGTTTCGGCGCGGTGCTGGGGTACCGAACCGGGTGAGTTCACCGTCCTGGCCGGAAACTCGGCCGGCAGCCTGCCTCTCGCGGCGACCATCGCCGTGGACTGAGACAGCGGACACAGCCAAAGACCGGGGCCGCCGGCCGCGATTACGCGACCGGCGGCCCGGTTCCATGCTGCCTTTACGAGTAGATCCCGAACTCGTACAACGAATAGCCGAACGTGGTCCCGCGCGCGGTGCCGTACAGGCGCACGTACCGTCCCGAGCCGCTGACGTCGAAGTCGTCGACTCCGCCGATGCCGGTCGTGGTCGAGTAGATCGTGGTCCAGTTCGCGGCGTCGTTCGAGGTCTGGATCTGGTAGGCCTGACCGTAGGCGTTCTCCCAGACCAGCTGGACGTGCTTGATCGTCGTCGTCTGGCCGAGGTCGACCTGGATCCACTGCGGGTCGCTCCAGTCAGTGGCCCAGCGGGTGGCGAGGTTCCCGTCGGTCGCGTTGCTCGGCGGGAAGGGTGCGCCGGTGCCCGTGCTCTGATACGAGGACGCGGTGGTCGGCTTGCCCCGCGCGACGTTCGTGCCGTTCACGGTCGGCGGCACGACCTTGAACGACGCGGTCTGGATGCCGACGTTGCCTTGGCCGTCGTACACGTACACGTTCACCTTCCACACTCCGATGGTGCGTGGAGCGGTGATGGTGAGTGTGCCGCTGTTCGCGGTGAAGGTCGCCCCGCGCAGAGCCGTACCGGAGTCGATGTATTTACTGCTCAGGTTCACTCCGTAGCGCAGTGGCGCGCCGATCGGGCTACTCGCGCTGACGTTGACTGTGAAGGTTCCTCCGGCGGGCACGGCCGAGGCGTTGTTCACGGTCATGCTCGCGATGACCGGGGCCTGATTCGCCGTGACCGTTCCGCCGTAGATGTTGCTGACGGTGTAGTAGGAGAGCCGCCGCCAGCCGCCGGTGACCAGGTTGAACCAGATGCCGCCGAAGTCGTTTTCGAGCCCGTAGTTGAACAGCGTAGCGCCGAGGGCGACACCCTTGGCTGCGGTGATGCAGTTCCAGGCGCTCGCGTATCCGGCCGCCGAGGCCTCGTCGGTGTCCTCCTGTGGCAGACCGTTGGCGTCGTTCGGCACCTCCCATTCGCCGGCCGGACCGGACTCGGTGACGATGTAAGGCTTCGTGTATCCGCCGCTGTTCCAGGCCGATTGAACATTGCACACGGCGCCGTAGGAGTTGACCGCGAGCAGGTCCAAGTCCGGCGTGTTCGCCTTGTAGTAGGGCCAAGCGCCGACCCAGGCGTCGGTCGAGGTGACCGGATGGTTCGGGTCAGCCGCGTGGATGGCCTGCACGACCTGCTCGACGTACTGGGCGTAGGCGTTGCGCTCGGCTTCGAGCTGGGTGCCCGAGTATGTGTTCTGCAACGTCAGCAGCACCTCGTTGCCGACGTCCCACATCAGCACCGCGCCGTTGTTCTTGTACTGGTTGACGTACTGGATGATCGTGTTGAGCGTGTTGGTCTTGTACGTCGTGTCGCTGACGTAATCCTGGCCCTGATTCAGCCAGAATCCGTTGATCACCTTGATGCCGCTGGTGTTCGCCGCGTCCAGCAACGGTTGTGTCGTGCCGTCGGTGCCCCAGGTACGCACCGTGTTCACGCCCATTGATGCGAGATCGGGAAGGTAGGTGCTCGCGGCCGCGGTCGGCGGGCCGTAGGTCACGCCCTTGATGTAGTACGGCGCGCCGTTGACCGACAGGCTCCAATTGCCTTGCGAGCCGATGACCTTCACGACGCTCGGGTTGCTCGCCGGAGCCGTCGGAGTGGTCAGCGGCGGGGGCGCAGTACCGGTCGCCTGCTGCACGGTCACGGACGCGATGCTCATCGTGCCGCCGGAAGAGGTCTGCACGTTCGGCGAGGTGCAGCCGCAGTCGGCGTTGGGGAAGGAGCCGCCCATCGCGAGGTCGAAGATGATGAAGAACCCGTGGTCCACCGCGGCCTGCCAGGTCGCGACTCCCACCTGCGATTCGCTGACCTGCCAGAACTGCTGGCCGTCGACGTACCAGCGGATCTGCTCGTCGGACTTGGTGCGGTCGATGATCTCCGAGTAGGTGTGGTACGAGGTCTGACAGCCTGCGCAGTAAATCAGGCCGCTGCCACGTCCGCTGAACTCGTTGCAGGCGCCGCCTGGAGCGACGCCGCAGTGCAGCGTGCCGGAGACCTGGCTGCGCGCGTTGACCGACTCCATGATGTCCGACTCGCCCACGGCCGGCCAGGTGCCGCCGGTCCGGTCGCCCGCGCCGAGCGTCCAGAACGCGGGCCAGTAGCCGATTGCGTTGACCGGGTTGGGCTGTTTGATCGAGGCGGAGATCTGCAGCATCCCGCCGGCCGGCGCGGCGAAGTCGCTGCGCTGCGACTCGATGCGGCCGGAGGTCCAGGCGCCGTTGTTGTTCAGGGCGGTGATGTTCAGGTGGCCGGCGCCGTCGAGGTAGACGTTGCCGGTCGAGTTCGACATGGTCTCGACCTCGCCGGTGCCCCAGTTCGCCGGGCCGCCGGGTGCGCTGGTGCCGGTGTCCTCGATCCAGTCGGTCGAGGGCGGAGCGGTGTTCGCGGCGCCGGACAGGTTGGCGCTCCAGACCGTCGACCAGGCCGGCTGCGAACCGGTCGGGCTCGGTGACGGCGACGGGCTACCGCCTCCGCCGCCGCTGCCGGCGAAGATTTCGAACTCCCACAGCGAGTAGCCGTAGCCGGTTGCCCGCGCTGTGCCGTACATCCGCACGTAGCGCCCGCTACCGCTCACACTCAACGTCTGCGTCCCGCCGGTGCCCGTCGTCGTCGAGT
>NZ_DASRGV010000229.1:0-14694 GCF_035650855.1 Actinocrinis sp.
GGGGCACCCCGGTGGCGACCGGCGTCGTCGCCGTCGCGTGCAAGGTCGCGGTCACCTCCCCGGCCAGCTACTACGTGCCGACCGGCCCGACGCGAATCCTGGACACCCGTAAGGGCATCGGCGGAACCGGTCCGGTGGCCGCGGCAGGCGGCACCACCAAGCTGCAGATCACCGGCCTCAACGGCGTGCCGTCGGCCAACGTGACCGCCGTGGCGATCAACGTGACGGTGACCGCGAACTCGAACGGCGGCTACGCCGTGGTCTACCCGGACGGCGGCGCGTTCCCGTCGACCTCCAGCGTGGACTGGGCGGCGAACCAGACCGTGCCGAACATGGTCGTCGTGCCGGTCGGCGCGAACGGCAAGGTCGACCTCGTCAACGAGTCGGGCGCCTCGGTGCAGTTCATCGCCGACCTGGCCGGCTACTTCACCTCGGACGCGACCGCGGCCGGCATCTCCACCTACACGGCAGTCGGCCCGGTGCGCGCGATGGACACGCGTAACGGCACCGGCGTCGCGCAGTCGCCGATTCCGGCGAGCGGCGTCGACTCCCTGACGGTCGGCGGCGCCACGTTCGGCAGCGTCACGGTTCCCGCCGGGATCAGCGCGATCGCCATGAACGTCACGGTGACCCGTCCGGTCGGCGGCGGCTACCTGACCGTCTACCCGAACCAGACCGCGGCGGGGACTCCGGTCACCCGGCCGGTCGTGTCCAACCTCGACTTCTCGGCGAGCCAGACGATCGCGAACCTGGTGATCGTTCCGGTCGGCGCGGACGGCAAGGTGGACTTCTACAACGGCAGCGGCGGCAACACCGACGTGATCGCCGACGTGGCCGGGTACTTCAAGGCCGGCGTCAGCGGCGCGAAGTACTACGCGCTCGGCCCGGACCGGATCGTGGACACCCGCATCGGGCTGGGTACCTCCGGCCCCGGCACGGTGCCGGCCACGAGCATGATCGGCCTGCCGGTCCCGGCCACCGCCACCGCGATCCTCGGCAACCTCACCGTCGCCGCGCAGACCGCGAGCGGTTACCTGACCGCGTACCCGGACAACGTGACGCGCCCGGTCGTGTCGAACCTCGACTTCTCGCCCGGCGGCCCGGCGGTGGCCAACGCCGCCATCGTGCCGAACAGCGGGCGGGTCGACTTCTTCAACGGCTCCGGCGGCACCATCCGCCTGATCGTCGACCTCGGCGGCTACTTCAGCTGAGGATCCGGAAAGCGGTGATCCGAAAATCGGTGATCCGGTAAGCGATAAGGGCAAGTAAGAGGCCGGGGCCCGGCGGAGAGATCCGCCGGGCCCCGGTTTTCTGTTCCCCGCTGCTACCGCTTCTGCGCGCTCTGCCGCGGATCAACTCAGCTCTGCTCAGCGCTGGTCAGTGCTGCTCAGCTACGTGGCCGGCTCAACCACCGGCTCGGCTTTTCCCGGCTCGCCCTCCGGCTGCGCCGCCGCAGCGGCCGACGCGTGCCAGCCGCCAGTCGTGCGCAGCACGTCCCAAGCCATGACCACCATCGTCACCGCCGGTCCGACCAACGAGGCGACCGCCGCGGTGGTGAGCGGTCCCAGCGGCACCGCGAACACGATGAACATCGCGACCACGCCAAGGCACCACGCCACCAGCACGGTCTGCTGCCGGTTCAGCGCGGTCAGCGCGGACTGCAGGATGTTCGCCACCAGCAGGAAGAGCGTTCCGGTGGCCAACTCCATCAGCAACGCGGCGGAGAGCGACACCGGCGCGCCCATCACACTGGTCAGCACCCAGGGGCCGAACAGTCCCGCGCTGGCGATCCCCGCCAATCCCGCGGCCACGCACACGGCCGCCAGCAAAGCCGTCATCCGCCGTACCTCGGCCATCCGCCCCAGCGCGGCGGCGGCACTCAGCTTGGGCAGCAACGGAGCCTGAAGCGGGAAGAGGATCAACAGCGCCAGCCGGGTCAAGCCCACCGCCGAGCCGACCGCGATGACCAGTTTGGACTGTTCCGCGAGCCTGCCGTTGACCACGAGCGGCATCGCGTACATCAACACCTGCCCGGCGAGCACCCCGCCGGTGAGCCGGGCCAGCCGCACCGCCGCCAGGTTCGCCGTCTCCGGCTCGCTGTTCGCGGCGACCTCGGCCTCCGCGCCCTGCGGCTTCTCGAACGGGATCGGCGCCCGCGCGACGAACAGGCCGGACACCGCCGCGACCGCGGAGCCCAGGGCGAACACCAAGCCCTGCGACCAGGTGGACCCGACCCCGAGCAGCGCCAGCGCGATGCTCGGCAGCAGCCGCGCCAAGCCCTCGACCACCATCGTGACCGCGTACGAGCGGAACTGCTGCCGCCCGGAAAGCACGCCGCGCACGAGGAACGACGCCCAGATCCCGGCCAGGCCGATCACCAGCTCGACGAAGACCAGCCAGTTGCCGTAAAACCAGTGATGCGTGATGAACGGGCTCGCCGCGGACACGATCGCGACGGTGCCGATGCCGACCCAGGCCGCGTTGCGCACCTGGTGCCGGATCACCTGCGCCTCGGAGTGGCCGAGCGCGAGCGCGCGGCTGACCGCGCGGGTCATCTCCTGCTCGAAGGCCGCGAACATCCCGGTGCCGATCGCGGAGAGCAGGAAGTAAAGCTGCGGCAGCGGCCGGACCTGGTCGACGGGCATCGAGTGGTTGACGACCGCGATGAACGCGGAGCCCGCGGCCGCGGACAGTCCCAGCCCGGCCGCCAGCAGGACGACCGGCCGGTTGAGCAGGGAAAGCAGGCGAGTTCCCCGACCTGGGGCGGGTGCGGTAACCATGACCCGTGCATGGTAGCGCAGCAGGTAAATCACGGCTGCGGGCGCAAAAGTGCAGCCCCCGTGTGTATTCGAGGGCTGCGTGATCAACGTAGCGCGATTCGGAGCGAAGTCCAGCGTCGGTTTGTATCGCTTCGATTTCGATCACCGCCGCACCATCGGTAGTACCGCGGCCCAAGGGCACCACGCTGCCAATCGCCGCTTGAGACCGGAGGGCTTCATGCGGCTTGCAGACTGCGGGTGCAGGATGTGTCGCATGAGCGATGCATTCCTGTCTGCGACAGTACGGATCACCGGACACGAGGGCGCCGAGATCGAGGCGTACTCGGCCGTTGCCCAGGACGACCGGCCGCGCGGCGGCGTGGTGGTCATCCACCACCTGCCCGGATACGACGAGGCGACGAAGGAGATCGTCCGCCGGTTCGGGCACATGGGCTACAACGCGGTGATGCCCAACCTCTACTGGCACGACGCCCCCGGCGCCGCACCCGACGACGCCGCGGCGGCCGGGAGGGCCAAGGGTGGGATTCCGGACGAGCGGTTGGTCGGCGATGTGGCCGGGGCCGCGCAGTACCTTCGCTCGCTGCCGAACTCCAACGGCAAGGTGGGCGTGATCGGCTACTGCTCCGGCGGCCGCCAGTCCGTGCTCGCCGCCTGCAGCCTGCCGCTCGACGCCGCCGTGGACTGCTACGGCGCCTTCGTGACCGGCGACCCGTCGAGCATCGAAGGTCACCCGCTGCGGCACATCAGCCCGCTCTACGACAAGCTGCCCAACCTGAACTGCCCGCTCCTGGGCCTGTTCGGCGCGGACGACAAGCACCCCTCGCCGGAGGAGGTCGCAGAGCTCGAACAGCTGCTGACCAAGTTCGGCAAGTCCTTCGACTTCCACAGCTACCCGGGTGCCGGCCACGCCTTCTTCATGGTCGAGCGCCCCGCCTTCCGCCCGGAGGCCGCCAAGGACGGCTGGGAGCGCATCAAGTCCTTCTTCGGCAAGCACCTGAGCGCGTAAGGGATCGTATATGTGCACTTACATCACCGCGAAGGTGGACACCGAGGGCAGCGGAAAGGGCGCCGAGGGCTGGTTCCCGCTGACCGAGACGACCGTGTACTTCGACCACCCGGTTCACGCGTCGGCGGATCACACGCTCAACATCGACTTTCGCAACCCGGAGCGCGGAGCCGGCGCGCGTGTGGCCGTCGAGTTGACCGCGGAGACTGCACGCGCGCTCGCTCAGGCGATCCTGGAAACGCTTGACGCCGTGCCCGAGGGCGTCGCGTAAAGGCGCACGTCATCGTCCTTTCGCGGGTTCGACTGCTGCAACGAACCCGCGAAAGGACGAACGCGAGAATGTAGAACGTAGGAGGGCAGAGGCCAGACGCAGAAGCCAGAGGGCAGCGCAGCGCCCGGCCGGCCTCCCGTCGTCAGGACGCCGGGGCCTGTACCTGCGCCGGCTCGGCGGCGGTGAGCTCCGGGTGGCTGGCGAACCAGTCGATCGTGCGCCGCAGACCGTCGACCATCTCCACCTTCGGTCCCCAGCCCAGCAGATCGCGGGCGAGGGTGATGTCCGGTTGGCGCACCGACGGGTCGTCCTGCGGGCGCTCGACGAACTGGATCTGCGAGCGCGAGTCGCACAGCTTCCGGATCAGCTCGGCGAGGGCGAGCACGCTGATCTCATGCGGGTTGCCGATGTTGACCGGACCGCTGTGGTCGGTGTGGGCGAAGCGCACGATCCCCTCGACCAGGTCGTCGACGAAGCAGACGGACCTGGTCTGGGAGCCGTCGCCGGCCACCGTGATCGGCTCGCCGGCCAGCGCCTGGCGAATGAACGTCGGAATCGCGCGCCCGTCGAATGGACGCATCCGCGGCCCGAAGGTGTTGAAGATCCGCACGATGCCGGTGTTCACGCCGGCGGTGCGGCGGTACGCCATGGTCAACGCCTCGCCGAAGCGCTTCGCCTCGTCGTAGACGCCGCGCGGGCCGACCGGGTTGACGTGCCCCCAGTACGTTTCAGGCTGCGGGTGCACCTTGGGGTCGCCATACGCCTCGGAGGTGGAGGCCAGCACGAACCGGGCCGACTTGTCCTTCGCCAGGCCGACCGCGTGCAGCGTGCCGATCGAACCGACCTTCAGCGTCTCGATCGGCAGCTGCAGGTAATCGATGGGCGAGGCGGGCGACGCGAAGTGAAGCACCAGATCGACCGGACCGACGATGTGAATGTAATCGGTCACGTCCATGCGGATGAGACGGAATCCGGGCTGCTCCATGAGATGTCCGACATTGGCCGGCGTGCCCGTGCAGAAGTTGTCCACGCAGACGACTTCGTAGCCGTCGTCCAGCAGCCTTTCGCACAGGTGGCTACCGAGGAAGCCGCTCCCACCGGTCACGACAGCGCGACGGTTCCCCATGCCGGTCCTTTCTGCGAGCCCCCGTGTCGAGCTCCCGCTTCAGGTTCGGGAAGGGGCAGCTGTGTACACTAGCGCAGCCACGCGCCCGGCTGGCAAGCTTGGCGCCGCCACCTAAGTTCGGTGAGGTTCATGAAGCTGTCCATCCTGATGCCCGTATACAACGAGTTCGCGACCCTGACCACCGCGGTCAAGGAGGTGCTCGGGGTCGAATACCCGTGCGACATCGAACTCGTCATCGTGGACGATGGCAGCACCGACGGAACCCGTGATCTCTACGAGTCGTTTGAGTCCGACCCGCGTGTGAGCGTTCACCTGCACCCGGAGAACCGGGGCAAGGGCGCCGCAATCCGCACCGCGGCTGAGAAGGCCACCGGCGACTACGTGATCATGTGTGACGCGGACCTGGAATACTCCCCGGCCGAGATTCCCTCGCTGCTCGCTCCGGTGTTGCGCAACGAGGCCAAGGTTGTTTATGGCACCCGTACTTTCGGCAGCCACAACGCCTACTCGTACCTGTACGTGCTGGGCAACCGCGGTGTGACTACGGCCGCCAACGTGTTGTTCAACTGCTACATCAGCGACTTGGAGACCTGCTTCAAACTGGTCCCGCGCGAGCTCTACCTGGACCTTGACATCCGTCAGCAGGGCTTCGGCATGGAGGCCGAGCTCACCGGGAAACTGCTGCGACGCGGCCTGCGCCCTTACGAGGTGCCGATCAGTTACAAGGCCCGCAGCCGTGAAGAGGGCAAGAAGCTGACGGCGCGCGACGGAGTGGAGGCGTTGTGGATTCTGGCGCGACAGAGGTTCTCGCGCCGCCCGACGAACTGAGCGGTGCGGCCGGGTTCGGCCGCACGGTCATCCGAGTGCGACGGGCTGTCGCGCGCACCTTGCGCCACCCGGAGTTCTGGCTCGTCCTCGCACTGTCCGGCGCCACGTTCGCCGTACATGACGTGGCGTACGCGCTCCGGGTGCCGTTCTGGACGGACGAGGCCTGGGTCGCCGTAACCACCCGCTTCCCGCTCAGCCAGTTGCCGGCGGTCACTTCCAGCACGCCGATCGGCTGGTCGCTGCTGTTGCGCGTCTTCGCCGTCGGCTCGGGCGGCCATCAGTGGCTCAGAATCCTGCCCCTGCTCTTCTCGGCGCTCACCGTCGCCGCCGCGTACCTGCTCGCCCGCGGGCTGGGCTGGCGTGACCGACGGTCCGCGATCTTGGCCGCAACGGTCACCGCGGTGTCGGTGCTCTTCTCGCCCGCGCTGCTGGTCCGCGACGATCTCAAGCAGTACACCGCGGACGCTTTCCTCGCCCTCGCCGTGCTCGCGGGTCTCTCGCGGCTTGAGCGGGAGTGGTCGCGCCGCCGTCTCGCCGCGCTTGCCGTGCTGTGCGTCGTCGGAATGCTCTTCAGCCACACGACGCTTTTCGTCGCCGTGGCCGCGTTCGGAGCGCTCGCCCTGCTGCACCTAGCGCGCAGGGCTTGGCCGCGCCTGCTGGAGACCGCGATCGGAGGCGTGGCCGCCGGCGTGGGGATAGGCATCGTGTACGTGGTCTTCGATGCCCGCGCGGTGGTGCCCGGCCTTACCAGCTACTGGGAGGCCTACTACGTCCCCCTGCGCCACGGCCTGGGCGCGAGCCTCAGATTCCTCCGGGAGAACCTGGCGACGCTGCACTCGTTCATCGGTCTCGGCCCGACCTGGTTGATCGCGTTGTTCGCGGCGCTGGGTCTGGTCGTGCTGGTGCGCGTGGCCCGACCAGCCGTCGCGTTGGCGATCGCGCTGCTCGGCCCCGAGATGATCGCGGTCTCCGGGCTGAAGAAGTACCCACTGCTCGACGAGCGCACCTCGACCTTCCTGCTAGTCATCGGGGTGGCTCTGGCCGCGATCGGCATCGCGGGGCTGTGTGACCTGATCGCATCCGGCACGGTGCGGCGGGCCGGCCGGTGGGCGGCTTCCCGCAGCCCGCGGAGTCTCGCTGCCATGACTGTTGCGGTGGTGGCGGTCGGGGCGTTCATCGTGGGTTCCCGTCACGACATCCGCTCGCACGACCTGCCTGCCGAGGACGTCCGTACTCAGGCAGCATACGTATACGAGCACCGGACCCCGGACGACGTGGTCTTGGTGAACCTCAACAGCAACTGGGGCTTCGCCTACTACTGGGCTGCGGGCACGCCGGCGCAGAGCGCGAGCACGGCCGTGCTGCAGAAGTACATCGCGGTCTTTCCCGACCAGCCGCAGCTCGTGATCGCGCGCAACCGCGATACTTCAGGGGTGCGGGCCGCGCTCGACCAGGCGCTTTCCCTCGCGCGGTCGCACTCCGGCGCGCGCGTCTGGGTGGTGCGCACGCATGTGACCGCGATCGAAGCGGCCGCCTGGAGCGCCGCGCTGCAAACCGACCATCTCACCCTGCGCCAGGTGGACAGCGCCGGCCTGTCCGTCATCGTCCCCGGAAGCTGACGCAATACTTCTTCACTTCTTCGGCACGCTTCAGCGCACGCTTCGCGCGCCGATACACACCGGCCGGATGGATCCGGATCAGCCGTCCATCTGGCCGGTGAGCGAGACGTTGCCGCTGTTCGGGTTGACCTGACCGCCGATCACGATGTTCTTCGGGTCCGGCTTCGGGCTGGCGAACAGCAGGTGCGAGATCTGTAGGTTGGTGAACTCCGGATTCGGCACGTAGTCCATGATCTTCAGCGCCTGGTCCTGGCCCGCCGACTCGACGTCGAACAGTCCGTACCCGAGCAGCCTGCCGAAACCGGAGCGCCGGTAAGCCATGTCCGTCAACCGCGACACCGGCATCGAGCGCACGGTCGTGGTGATGATCCCCTCGATCACCACGATCCGCTTGTTGGTCAGCACGAAGAAGCGGTCCGCCCACTCGCCGACCTGAAGCGCCGACCAGCCGATCACCACCAGCAGGACCACGAGCAGCATCCCGCCGACGCCGAACTGCTTGCTCTGCACCAGCCAGGCGATCCCGGCCGCGATCGCGGCGACGAGTACCGCAGCGAACAGCTGGGTACGCGCGTCCGCCTTGCGCAGCGCCATCGCCTTTCGGATGTCCCACATCGTCGCCAAAGCCCACAGCACCCAAAGCGCCCACAGCACCCAGGCCACGTTCAGCGCGCTGCCGGTCTTGACCGGCTGCGAGACGTTGACCGCGATCGTGACGAGCACGCCGACCACGGTCAGTGCCACCGGACCGACGAGCCGCGCCCAGTGGAACCGGGTGTGGATGACGACCTTCTCGTCAGGGTCCAGGAACTTGCGTATGTGTCCTGGCGCCTGAGCCGACGGCGTCGACGGGAACATGGTCATCGGCTAGTGGACGTTGCTGTGGAAGCTGACGATGTTGCCGATGGAGTGGAAGAAGCTCGAGATGAACTTGAACACGTCCTGCACGAAGCCCGAAGTGGTGATCGGGTCG
Source organism: Actinocrinis sp. (assembly GCF_035650855.1). Taxonomy (GTDB): domain Bacteria; phylum Actinomycetota; class Actinomycetes; order Streptomycetales; family Catenulisporaceae; genus Actinocrinis. The sequence continues at coordinate 8,604 of NZ_DASRGV010000229.1, forward strand.
TGCACGATCCAGAACAGCACGAAAAGCACGAGGCCCCATTGAATGGCCGGCTTTGCCTTCGGCATAACGATCGCGATCCTTCCCCTCCGAACGCGACACCGACGCACCGCCCTGACCGGCCCGCACGGGTCAGACCGCTGACGACGGACCACGTGTGGCACGTAAGTCCTGACCGATACCAGCGTAGCCTGATCTGCTGCGCTGCGGCTGACTAGATAGGGGTACCCGGTGTGCCGGGGGCCGGAAACCGAGTGTCCGCAAGGTGATCCGCGCCGTTGCCCGATAGTTATCAGCTTGCGGCGATTCGTCCGGTTGTTCGCACGCGGGCGCGCACGCCGGTGACACGACCGCTGCAGCCTTGGTCGGGTCGTGGTCAAACGATCACTCACGAGTGACAATGCTTTCGCAAGGTCTCTTCCCCCAGCTTCCTACTGACGGGTACGGTGCACGCCATGCGTATCGGAGTGCTGTCGGAAACCAAGTCGGGCGAACGCCGAGTGGCGTTGCCGCCCGAGGCGGTGTCCGCACTGTGCGCCGCGCAGGACACGACGGTCACCGTCCAGTCCGGTGCGGGTCGGCATCTTTATGCCAGCGACGACGACTACCGCGCGGCCGGCGCCGAGATCGCCGAGTCCGCGGAGCAGATCGCCGCGGGTGCCGACGTTCTCGCCGTAGTCAACGCCCCGGAACCGTCAGTCATCGCCGCGCTGCCCTCAGGCGCCAGCCTCCTCGGCCTTCTCAACCCCTTTCAGGAATCTCGTGCCATGTTCGCGGTGCGAGACCAAGGGGTTACCGCCTACGCACTCGAACTGATCCCGCGCATCTCGCGCGCACAGAGCGTTGACGCGCTCTCGTCTCAGGCACTTGTCGCCGGTTACCGCGCCGCGCTCGTCGGCGCCGAGCTACTGCCGCGCTTCTTCCCGCTCTTCATGACTGCGGCCGGCACCATCCCGCCGGCCCGTGTGCTCGTGCTCGGCGCCGGGGTCGCCGGCCTCCAGGCCATCGCGACCGCACGCCGCCTCGGCGCGGTGGTCAGCGGTTACGACGTGCGCTCCGCGGCTGCCGATGAGGTCCGCTCGCTCGGCGCGACCTTCGTCAACCTCGACCTGGAGACCCAGGAGGGCGCGGGCGGCTACGCCAAGAGCCAGAGCGCTGACTTCGCCACCCGCCAGCACGCCGCGCTCGCCCCCTTCGTCGCCGAGGCCGACGTCGTGATCACCACCGCCGCGATCCCGGGCCGGGCCGCCCCGCTGCTGGTGACCGAGGAGATGGTCGCGGCGATGCGGCCGGGCTCCGTGGTCGTCGACCTGGCCGCGCAGAGCGGCGGGAACTGCGCCCTGTCCAAGCCCGGCGAGACCGGCGTATTCAACGGTGTGTCGGTGTGGGGTGGGGCCGATGTGCCCTCGCAGCTGCCGGTGCACGCGAGCAAGCTGTACGGCGCGAACGTCTCCGCGTTCATCGCACTGATCAAGGCCGGCGACATGGCGGACGAGATCCTGGCCGGTTCACGGGTCACCGAGGGCGGCCGCTTCGTGCACGAGGCGGTGCGCAACGCGCTGGCCCCGGACGAACCGGAACCCGGACCGGAGCCTGCGCCTGAGCCCGAACCGGCCCACGGGCCAGTCCAGCCGGAAACAACCGAGGCGCCGGAAGCACCCGGACCTTCCGACCAGTCCGCTCAACCGGAGTAGGTGGCGCGTGGCGAACCAGATCGGCGGCGTGGGGCTGCTGACCATCTTCGTGCTCGCGGTGTTCGTGGGCTTCGAGGTGGTCTCCAAAGTCTCCTCCACCCTGCACACCCCCCTGATGTCCGGGGCGAACGCCATCCACGGCGTCGTCCTGGTCGGCGCGATCCTGATCACCGGGGTCTCCTCGGGCGCCGTGCAGATCACCCTCGGCCTGATCGCGATCGTGCTCGGCACGGTCAACATGGTCGGCGGCTTCGTGGTCACCGACCGGATGCTGCGGATGTTCTCCGCGCGCCGCGGCGAGGACCGCCGATGAGCACCGGAGCGCAGTTCGGCTACTTGATCGCCGCCATCTGCTTCATCCTCGCCCTCAAGGGTCTCTCCGCGCCGAAGACCGCGCGGTACGGCAACTGGGCCGGTGCGGCGGGCGCGGCCATCGCCGTGATCATCACGCTGAGCACCGGCCACCTCCAGCACATCGGCCTGATCCTCGGCGCGATCGCGGTCGGCGCGGTGTTCGGCGTGCCGGCCGCGACCCGGGTCAAGATGACCGCGATGCCGCAGCTGGTCGCGATCTTCAACGGTGTCGGCGGCGGCGCGGCCGCGGTGGTCGCGCTGGTGGAGTTCCTCACCGTGGCCTCGCAGTCCTCGAAGATCGCGATGGGCGACGAGGCGGCCACCGTCTTCACCATCCTGGTCGGCTCGGTCTCCTTCGCCGGCTCGATGGTCACCTTCGCCAAGCTCCAGGAGCTGATGACCACCCGCCCGGTGGTCCTGCCGGCCGGCCGCTGGATCTCCTCCGGCGTCTTCGTGGCGGCGATCGCCCTGGCCGTCACCGGCCTGCCGGTGCGCTCCACCGGGCTGCTGGCCACGCTGCTGCTGGTCTCGCTGGTGCTCGGCGTGCTGTTCGTGCTGCCGGTCGGCGGCGCGGACGTGCCGATCGTGATCTCGCTGCTCAACGCCTTCACCGGCCTGACCGTCGCGGCCTCTGGCTACGTGCTCGGCAACACGCTGCTGATCGTGGCCGGAACGCTGGTCGGCGCGTCCGGCACGATCCTGACCCGGCTGATGGCCGCGGCGATGGGCCGCCCGCTCACCGGCATCCTGTTCGGCGCCTTCCGGGCCACGGCGAGTGGTCCGGCCGCCGCCGCGGAGACCCGCCCGGTGCGCTCCGGAACGCCGGAGGACATCGCGATCCTGCTCGGCTACGCCCGCAAGGTGATCGTCATTCCGGGTTACGGGCTCGCGGTGGCGCAGGGGCAGCACACCATCCGCGAACTGGCGGACCTGCTCGGCGCGCGCGGGGTCAAGGTCGCGTACGGCATTCACCCGGTGGCCGGCCGCATGCCCGGTCATATGAACGTGCTGCTTGCCGAGGCGAACGTGCCCTACGAGTCGCTGCTGGAGATGGACGAGGCGAACCTGGAGCTCGGCAGCGCGGACGTGGCGCTGGTCGTCGGCGCGAACGACGTGGTCAACCCGGCCGCGAAGACGACGCCCGGCGCGCCGATCTACGGCATGCCGATCCTCAACGTGGACACCGCGGCAGCCGTCGTCTTCTGCAAGCGCTCGCTGCGCCCGGGCTTCGCCGGCATCGAGAACGACCTGCTCTACGACCCGAAGACGACGCTGCTCTTCGGCGACGCCAAGGAGAGCCTCAGCAAGGTCGTCGCCGCGGTTAAGGCGCTGTAATAACGCCCTCTATGAACTTCTAGTCTCCGTGCAATACGAACTTATACAACTCCATAGAGTCGGTCACCCGCGTCCCCGAGCCCCGGCACGATATATCCGTGCTCGTTCAGCTGGTCGTCGACCGCGGCGGTCACCACGGTGACCGGGATCGGGTGGCCTTCCAGCTCCTTCTCCATCTTCGCGATCCCCTCCGGCGCGGCCAGCAGGCAGATCGCGGTCACGTCGCGTGCGCCGCGCTCGGCCAGCAGCCGGATCGCCGCGACCAGCGTGCCGCCGGTGGCCAGCATCGGGTCGAGCACGTAGCACTGCCGGTCGGAGATGTCGTCCGGTAGCCGCGTCGCGTAGGTGGAGGCGATCAGCGTGCCCTCGTCGCGCACCATGCCGAGGAAGCCGACCTCGGCCGTCGGCAGCAGCCGGACCATGCCGTCCAGCATGCCGAGCCCGGCCCGCAGGATCGGCACGACCAGCGGCTTCGGCGCGGCAAGGCGCACGCCGCGGGCCGGGGCGACCGGGGTCTCAACGTCGAGCGGCGCCACGCGTACGTCCCGGGTGGCCTCGTAGGCGAGCAGCGTCACCAACTCGTCCGCCAGCCTGCGGAACGTCGGCGAGTCGGTGTTCCGGTCGCGCAGCGCGGTGAGCTTGTGGGCGATCAGCGGATGCTCCGCGACATGGATGCGCATGCGCAGAGTCTATGCGGGCACCCGGTCTTTGATTTCAGCCTGGCCTCGATCCGTGGTCCCCACGTCTACCAGCCGGGACGGCCGGGTAGGGATCGACCGGAAGGAAACGGCCGAACATGGACGAAGGGGTCCGGCCATGACCGATCGCCGCCGCGAGCGCGACGAGCAGGGGAGCGACGCCCCGAAGCCCGACGCCCGGCGCTCCGCCGAAAAGCCCGACGCCACCGGGATTCCCGCGTCCACGCCCATCTCCCCGTCCCCTTCCGCTTCCGTCACCTCCGACCCCGAGCGGGACCGCCGCGTCCGCCGCGCCCGTTTCCTCGCCGACCTCGCCGAGGCGCGTGAACTGCGCAGGCGGGTCGCGCCCCGCCGGGCCCGGGCCGCGGAACTGCACGCCCGGGTCCTCCGTACCTTCCGGTACTGATCCGCCCGGCTGATCCGGGCCGCCGAGCCGCCCCTGAACGCGGCGCGCCGATACACGCGCGCGAACCGGTGCCGTGGAGCATCGCTTTCTGTCACGATGCGAGTGCAGACATTGCTTCGTGAGGCATGCATGCACGGCCCTGGTTCGTGGTACGCAACCGCTGGAGAGGACGGAAATGGCGCGGCAGGCGGACTACTTGGAGTTTGACGACGAGCTCGTCGACTTCGCCGTGGCCGCCTTCCAGGAGGACGGACGCTGGGAGGCGGTCGGGCTGCCACCGCATGTGGCCGAATCCCTCGACGACTTCCTGTTCGCGCTGCACCAGCAGGTCTCCGAGGGCCCGACGATCGGTCTGGTCGGGCTCGGCGACGAGTACTTCTTGGCGGCGAGGCTGGTCGGCCGGGAGGTCCGGCTGTTCCTGTCCAACGCTGCCGCGGGCGCGGACGACCAGATCGCCGGGGATCTGCTCGAGCGGCTGGACCCGGAGGCCGACCCGTTCAAGCTCGACGAGGTGCCGTTCGGCGACCAGAGCATCTTCGCGGACCTCGGCCTCGGGCCGCTGGACCTGGCGTTCGTCTGCGAACAGCTCCAGCTTGAACGGGACCTGCGGCTGCGCGACGCGGTCGGCGGGCTCGCGGCCAGGCTCGGCTTCGGCGAGCAGTTCGCCAAGGCGGCCCGGCGGGACGACCAGGCCGACGAATGGCGTGATGGTTGAGTGTGAAACCGGCCGCGCGGGACGGTGACCGCGCGGCCCGAGATTCGAGGGGAGAGTGTGCTCGCCGTGGCGTACTTCGCCGCACTGCTGGCGCGGTCAGCGGACCGCTGGACGGCCCGCGACGCCGATCTGGACCAGATCGAGGACGTCGCCGGCCTGGTGGAGTTCATGCGGGAGGTTCCCGAGGACGACGAGGACGAAGAGGAGCCGGAAACCTCCGTGCTGCTGCTCGAGCAGGAGGACGTGTGGTTCGCCGTGATCCGCCTCGACGCCGACGAGGACCCGCGGCTGTTCGTCTCGGACATGGCCGCGGTCTCCCGGTCGGCGTACGCGGATCTGCTGCTGTCGGGTGACCTGCTGCCGGTCGGACCGGACGGCCGACCCGCGCAACAGCCCGTGGCCGCGGCAGTGGGCGCGGTCGGCCTCGACGACGTGGGCGCAGGAGGGATCGACGACGCGCTCGACGATGACGGCGAGGCCGACGAGGTCGGGGACGAACTGCTCAACGGCAGCGGTCTCAACCCGGCGGCCGACCTCGATGAGGAGCCCGGCGAGCACCGCCCGCTGCACTCAGGCCCGGCCGGCGACGCGGACCTGCTCGCGGACTTCGGCGTGCGCGCGTCCAAGCTGGTCGGCCTGTGCGGCGAGGGAACGGTCCCCGCGGACGCGCTTGCCGACGTCGCCGAGGCCCTCGGCGCAGCGGACGAACTCGAGGAAGTCCGCTGACCCCGGCCGCATCCTCCGAACAAGCCGCCTCGTCCGAGCAAGCCGACATCCCGTCAGCCGGTCCGAGCCCCGTGCATGCGGCAGGAGCCGACTCGGCAACTGAGGCCGAGTCGGCCCCCACGCCTGCCTCGCCTGCGCACCCCACCGTCCCCGTCTCACCCGCCCC
>NZ_DASRGV010000230.1:0-19916 GCF_035650855.1 Actinocrinis sp.
ATCGAGGTGGAGCCGAACTGGCTGGAGACGATCAGCTCGGCCGCGGCCACCAGCAGCTCGAGGTCGTCGCCGATCTCCTCCTCCGGCTTCTTCGGCCCGGCCGCGCCCTCGGTCACGTCGGTGCGGTACTCCGGGGTGAGCTGCTCCTTGCAGTGCTTGACGACCGCCTCGATCTCCTTGTCCGCCAGGTACGCACCCTGGAGCCGGACCGGTTTCGAGGCGCCCATCGGCAGGAACAGCGCGTCGCCCTTGCCGACCAGCTTCTCGGCGCCCGGCTGGTCGAGGATGACTCGGGAGTCGGCCAGCGAGGAGGTGGCGAAGGCCAGCCGGGAGGGCACGTTCGCCTTGATCAGGCCGGTGACCACGTCGACGCTCGGGCGCTGGGTGGCCAGCACCAGGTGGATGCCCGCGGCGCGGGCCAGCTGCGTGATGCGCACGATCGAGTCCTCGACGTCCCGCGGCGCGACCATCATCAGGTCGGCGAGCTCGTCCACGATGACGAGGAGGTACGGGTACGGCCGATATTCGCGTTCGCTGCCCAGCGGCGGCTTGAGCTTGCCCGCGCGCACCGCCTTGTTGAAGTCGTCCACGTGCCGGAAGCCGGAGTCGGCCAGGTCGTCGTAGCGCAGGTCCATCTCGCGCACGACCCACTGCAGGGCCTCCGCGGCCTTCTTCGGCGAGGTGATGATCGGGGTGATCAGGTGCGGGATGCCCTCGTACGCGGTCAGCTCGACCCGCTTGGGGTCCACCAGCACCAAGCGCACCTCGTCCGGGGTGGACCGCATCAGGATCGAGGTGATCAGGGTGTTGATGCAGGTGGACTTGCCCGCGCCGGTGGCCCCGGCGACCAGGATGTGCGGCATCTTGGTCAGGTTCGCGGTGATGTCCCGGCCCTCGACGTCCTTGCCGAGGCCGACCAGCATCGGGTGGTGGTCGGAGACCGCGGTGGGCGAGCGCAGGATGTCGCCCAGCGAGACCATCTCCCGGTCCATGTTCGGGATCTCGATGCCGATGGCCTGCTTGCCCGGGATCGGCGAGAGGATCCGCACGTCGGCAGAGGCCACCGCGTAGGCGATGTTCTTCGACAGGGCGGTGATGCGCTCCACCTTGACCGCGGGGCCGAGTTCGACCTCGTACCTGGTGACCGTCGGGCCGCGGGTGAACCCGGTGACCTGCGCGTCGACGGAGAACTGCTCGAAGACGCTGGTGAGCTGTTCGACGACCTGGTCGTTGGCCTTGGACCGCACCCGCAGCGGGACGCCCTTGGCCAGCAGGTCCGGGGCCGGCAGCTGGTAGACGACGTCGCCGGAGAGGGTCAGCTGCTCGACCCGCGGCACGGCGGGCACATCAGCACCCTGGGAGCGGCTGCTGCCGGCCTTCGCCGGGGCCGGGGATCCGCCGCGCGACGGCTTGCGCTCCTGGGTCGGGAACGGCAGCACGACCGTCGGCTCGGCCTCGCCCGGATCGGCGTCGGGGTCGAGCCCCGGGACCGGATCGCCGAGCGGCAGGCCGTTCGCGGGGTCGAGGGCCGGATCGACGGGCCCTGGCTTGCGGCGCCTCGGCTGTCGCTGCGGGACGGGCAGGTCGGTCGGATCGTCCTCGACGACGGTCGGCATCTGATCCGGCGGCGGCGTGCCGCGCAGGATGCGGTACAGCATCGCGTCGGACTTGAAGCGCAGCGTGCGCAACCGGTCCGGGATGCGGTACACCGGCGTCGCCGTCGTCACCAGCAGGCCGAACGCGACGACGATGAGCAGCAGCGGTACCGCAAGCCACTGCGACAGGACCGCGGAGATCGGCGCGGAGACGATGTAGCCGAGCCAGCCGCCGCCGTGGCGCATCGCCCGCGCGCCCATCGACGGGGTCGGCGCGCCGCGGGCGATGTGTACGAGCCCGGCGACGCCGAGGGTGAGGAAAGTAAGGCCGATGGCGATCCGGCCGGCCTCCTGCGTGGTCTCCCTCGGGTGTCGCATGACCCTGATGGCGAGGCCGATGAGGACGAGCGGTACCAGCTTGTCCAGCACGCCGACGCCGCCGGTGATCACGGTGATCAGGGCGCCGCCCACCTTGCCGGGAAGCTGGTGCCAGACCGCGGCGCCGACGACCAGCGCGGCCGCGAGCAGGCCGAGGCCGATGCCGTCGCGGCGGTGGTCGGGGTGCAGGTTGCGGGCGCCGGAGCCGGCCCGGCGGAACAGGTGCCCGGCGGAGCGCGCGACGCCCATCCACACCAGGGATATGGCGACCGCGATGCCCTGCCAGAACAGCTCGAACGGTCCCTTGGTCACCGGCCGCGACGGGTTCGACCGCCGGTTCCGGTTCGCGCCGGACCTGGCCTTGGTGCCCGCGGCGTTGCTCGCGGTGCGCCGCGGGGCACTGCCCTTGCCGCTCGCGCCGCTCTTGCGCTTCGTGCCCGAGCCGGCGCCGGTCTTGGCCGCGCCGTCGCCGCTCGGGGACATGCCCGTATCCGAACCCGTCTTCTTCTGCCGGGTCGAAGGCGTTCGGGCAGAGGTCGCCATGCTCGGAAGGCTAGCGGAAGATCAACGCCGAGGCGTGTTGCCGCGCCGCAGCGGAGGCTGAAGCGCCGTCAGGCCAAGGCGTCTATCGCGGAGCGCAGCCGGGAAAGCCGGGTGCTGAGTACCTCCACGGTGCTCGCCAGTTCTTCGCGCGGCACGGATTCGCGCTCCGCGTCCCCGGCCAGCTTCTCCAAGGTGCGGGTGTGTTCCTCGACCGCGGCCAGCCGCGCCGAAAGCTCCGCGACCAGTTGCGAGCCGGTGTCCGCCTCCGTGGCCCCGCCGGATTCCACCAGGCGGTGCGCCAGCAGTGCGGACTGCTCCTTGAGCAGCTGGTTCTTGCGGTGCAGTTCCACGAACACGGAGACCTTAGCCCGCAGGATCCACGGGTCGAAGGGCTTGGACAGGTAGTCCACGGCGCCGGCCGCGTAGCCGCGGAAGGTGTGGTGCGGGCCGTTGGACACCGCGGTCAGGAAGATGATCGGGATGTCCTTGGTGCGTTCCCGCCGCTTGATGTGCGCGGCGGTCTCGAAGCCGTCGAGGCCGGGCATCTGCACGTCCAGCAGGATCACCGCGAAGTCGTCGGTCAGCAGCGCCTTGAGCGCCTCCTCGCCGGAGCCCGCACGCACCAGCGTCTGGTCGAGCGCGCCGAGCACGGCCTCGAGGGCCGTCAGGTTCTCTGGTCGATCGTCGACCAGCAGGATCTTCGCTCGGTCTGCCACGCGTTCCGTCGCCTTCCGTCAGCGGCGGCCGGGGTCCTGCGGCCGCCTGTCCGTTTCCGCGATCGGTCTACCGTACCGGTCGACCGTCCTCCTCGGCATTCAGCCAGCTCCTGATCAGCCCGAGCAGCTGGTCTATGTCTACTGGTTTGGTCACGTACTCGGACGCTCCGGCCTCCAGCGCCTTCTCCCGGTCGCCGTGCATCGCCTTCGCGGTCAGCGCGATGATGGGCAGCTGCGCGAAGCGGTCCATCCGCCGGATCGCCGCCATCGTCGCGTAACCGTCCATCTCCGGCATCATGATGTCCATCAGCACCAGGTCGATGTGGTCGGCACGTTCGAGTACGTCGATGCCCTCGCGGCCGTTCTCCGCGTAGCGCACCGAAAGTCCTCTCTGTTCTAAGACGCTGGTGAGGGCGAAGACGTTACGCACGTCGTCGTCCACGATGAGAACGGTCTCACCATTGAAGCGTCCTGTGAAGCGCTGCGCTTCGTCACGGGCCGCATCCCGTCCGGTGAACATCTTCCCGTTGGCCTTGCCGCGGTCCGCCGTCGCCGCGCCGGCCAGCGCCTTCTCCATGCTGTGCGCGTCGACCACGCCGCGCTGCTCGGGCAGCCGCGCGCCGACCGGGCGGTGCGCACCCGTTGACTCAGGGTTCTGATCCGTCGGCAGGTAGAGCGTGAACACCGAGCCGCGCCCGAGCGTGGAGCCCACGGTGATGTTGCCGCCGAGCAGGTGCGCGATCTCCCGGCTGATGGACAGGCCGAGCCCGGTGCCGCCGTGCTTGCGGCTGATCGTGCCGTCCGCCTGCTGGAAGGCCTCGAAGATGATGCGCAGCTTCTCCTCCGCGATGCCGATCCCGGTGTCCGCGACGGTGAACGCGATCGCGCGCTGCGGCGCCGCGTCCCCGGACTCGCTCTCCGGCACCGGGCCGAGCCGGACCGCGTCCTCCACCGTCACGCGCAGCTCCACCGAGCCGTGCTCGGTGAACTTCACCGCGTTCGACAGCAGGTTGCGCAGGATCTGCTGGAGCCGCTGCTCGTCGGTGTGCAGTTCCGCCGGGACCTTCGGATCGAGCCTGATGTTGAAGTCGAGGCCCTTCTCCACGGTGAGCGGGCGGAAGGTGGCCTCGACGTACTCGACCAGGGTGCTGACGGCTATCGGCGCGGCCTGCACGTCCATCCGGCCCGCCTCGATCTTGGACAGGTCCAGGATGTCGCTGATCAGGCCGAGCAGGTCGGAGCCCGCGGAGTGGATGGTCTCCGCGAAGTCGACCTGCTTGTCGGTCAGGTTGCCGTCGTTGTTGTCCGCGAGCAGCCTGGCCAGGATCAGCAGGCTGTTGAGCGGCGTGCGCAGCTCGTGCGACATGTTGGCCAGGAACTCGGACTTGTACTTCGAGGCCAGCGCCAGCTGGTCGGCGCGCTCCTCAAGGGCCTGACGCGCCTGTTCGATCTCCGAGTTCTTGACCTCGATGTCCTTGTTCTGCCTGGCCAGCAGCGCCGCCTTGTCCTCGAGCTCGGCGTTGGAGCGGCGCAGCTCCTCCTGCTGGCGCTGCAGCTCCTCGGAGCGGTCCTCCAGCTGCGCGGTCAGCTGCTGCGACTTGATCAGCAGGTCCTCGGTGACGCTGTTGGCCATGATGGTGTTCACCGTCACGCCGATGGTCTCCACGATCTGGTCGAGGAAGGCCAGCTGGATCTCGGTGAACTTGTGGAAGGAGGCGAACTCGATGACCGCGAGCACCTGCGACTCGAACAGCACCGGCAGCACGATCAGCGAGGCGGGCGGCGCGGTCCCGAGTCCCGTGGAGATCGGCAGGTAGCCCGACGGGACCTCCTCCACCAGGATCGGAGTGCGCTGGTCCGCGGCCTGGCCGACCAGGCCCTCGCCGACGCGGAAGCGGATCGGCGCCGGGCTGCCGTTCTCGCCGGGCGGCGCGGTGAGCCGGCCGTACCCGGCCAGCATCCGCACCGAGTCGAACTCGCGCAGGTAGAAGGCGCCGTGCTGGGCGTTCACCACCGGGGTCAGCTCGGCCATGATCAGCTGCGCGACGGCGAGCAGGTCCCGCTTGCCCTGCATCAGGCCACTGATGCGGGCCAGGTTGCCCTTGAGCCAGTCCTGGTCCTGGTTGCGGCGGGTGGTCTCGCGCAGGTTCGCGATCATCTGGTTGATGTTGTCCTTGAGCTCGGCCACCTCCCCGGCCGTCTCCACGTCGATCAGCTGGGTCAGGTCGCCGCGGGTCACCGCGGTGGCCACCTCGGCGATCGCGCGCACCTGGGTGGTCAGGTTTCCGGCCAGCTGGTTCACGCTGTCGGTCAGGCCCTGCCAGGTGCCGCCGACGCCGGGCACGCGGGCCTGGCCGCCCAGCTTGCCCTCGGTACCCACCTCGCGGGCGACTCGGGTGACCTCCGCCGCGAACGCAGAGAGCTGATCCACCATCGTGTTGATCGTGGTCTTCAGCTCCAGGATCTCGCCGGACGCGTCGACGTCGATCTTCTTGGTCAGGTCGCCACGCGCCACCGCCGTGGTGACCTGCGCGATGTTGCGCACCTGGCTGGTCAGCGAGTTGGCCATCCCGTTGACGTTGTCGGTCAGGTCCTTCCAGGTGCCGCCGACGCCGGGCACGCGCGCCTGGCCGCCCAGCTTGCCCTCGGTACCCACCTCGCGGGCGATACGCGTGACCTCGTCGGCGAACGCAGAGAGCTGATCCACCATGGTGTTGATGGTGTTCTTCAGCTCCAGCACCTCGCCGCGCGCGTCCACCTCGATCTTCTCGGTCAGGTCGCCGCGCGCGACCGCGGTGGCGACCTGCGCGATCTCGCGCACCTGGCTGGTCAGGTTGTACGCCATGAAGTTGACGTTGTCGGTCAGGTCCTTCCAGGTGCCCGCGACGCCGCGCACCCGCGCCTGACCGCCGAGCCGCCCTTCCGTACCCACCTCGCGCGCGACTCGGGTGACCTCGTCGGCGAACGCAGAGAGCTGATCGACCATCGTGTTGATGGTCTCCTTCAGCTGGAGGATCTCGCCGCGCGCGTCGACCGTGATCTTCTGCGACAGGTCGCCGCGGGCGACGGCAGTGGTGACCTGCGCGATGTTACGCACCTGCGTGGTGAGGTTGTTCGCCATCAGGTTCACCGAGTTGGTGAGGTCCTGCCAGGTCCCTGCGACGCCCGGCACCTTGGCCTGACCGCCGAGCTGTCCTTCGGTACCCACCTCCCGCGCCACACGAGTCACCTCGTCGGCGAACGCAGAGAGCTGATCCACCATCGCGTTGATGGTGTTCTTCAGCTCCAGCACCTCGCCGCGCGCGTCCACCTCGATCTTCTCGGACAGGTCGCCGCGCGCCACGGCCGTGGTGACCTGCGCGATGTTACGCACCTGGTCGGTCAGGTTGTTCGCCATGAAGTTGACGTTGTCGGTCAGGTCCTTCCACGTGCCCGCCACGCCCGGGACCCGCGCCTGACCACCCAACTTGCCGTCCGTACCGACCTCGCGCGCCACACGCGTGACCTCGTCGGCGAACGCGGAGAGCTGGTCGACCATCGTGTTGATGGTCTCCTTCAGCTCCAGCATCTCCCCCGCGACCTCGACGGTGATCTTCTGCGACAGGTCGCCCTGCGCGACCGACGTCGTCACGCCCGCTATGTCGCGGACCTGCGCGGTCAGGTTCGAGGCCATCGAGTTGACCGAGTCGGTCAGGTCGCGCCAGATGCCGGCGGCCTCCGGGACGTTGGCCTGGCCGCCGAGCCGGCCCTCGGTGCCCAGCTCCCGGGTGACCCGGATCACCTCCGAGGAGAAGTCGGAGAGCTGGTCGACCATGTCGTTGATGGTGCGCTTGAGCCCGGCCATCGCCCCCGACGCCGGGCCCTCCACCTTGCGGGACAGGTCACCGTCCGCGACCGCGGAGGTGACCTGCAGCAGCTCCTGGATCTGCCCGCCGAGCCGGTTCCACGAGTGGTCCATCGCCGAGACGAGCCCCGCCCACTCCCCCGGCATCCGGTCCGGGCGGAACGGGGTCTCGGCCGGGTTGTCGGTCAGCGCGATCTCACCGCCGACCGTCGCCGCCAGCCAGGCCATCGCGTCGTGCACGTCCTTGAGCTGCGAGGCGAGCCGGTTCACCGCGCGGGCCTTGCGCAGCACGTCACCACGCAGGGTGCGGCCGTCCGGCGCCAGATCCGCAGGGTGCGCGACCGCTTCCTGCAGCTCGCCGTCGGCCAGCGCCTCAAGGACCCGGTCGATCTCGGCGATCGGGCCGGCGATGCCGTCGAGCACCTCGTTGACGGACTGCGCGGCCTGCTCCCACGCGCCACGCCCCGCGGCCGGAGGAATACGCTCGGTGAGGCGGCCGTCACGGCCCACCGCGGCGGCGACCCGATCGAGTTCGGCACAGAAGACCTGCTGGCGGTCCACGATCTCGTTGAACAGCGCCGCGGCCTCGGCCAGCGGGGTGCCGGGAACCACCTCGAGCCGGACCCTCAGGTCGCCGTCACGTACCGCGCGCAGCACCTTGACGAGCCCGCCGAGCTCCAAGCCGTCGTCCAGCTCCAGCCGGACCGCGGCTCCCGACCGCTCGGCCGCCGTCCCTGTCCGCTGGGCCATGGGGTCCTCTCCTCGCTCACGGGCCGGCCGGGTCGCGGCTCAGGGTGAGCTGCAGACACCGGGCGGGTACGTACACACCTGAGCCAGTCTCGCACCGTATCAGGCGAACAGGAAAGAAAAGCAGAATTCCACCTACAGAACGGGACCATACGAACACTTTCCGTTCCTTCACATCGTGGCCGGTGTCGATACGATCGACGAGTGAGCAAGGCGGATGACGACGCGTTGAACGATCTGAACACGGCACTGTTCGGTCCCGACCCCTCGGCGGTGGGGCCGGCCCGCGCGTTCGTCCGCGACACGGTCGGCAAGTGGGGCGGCGAGTCGGTGGTCGACGACGCCGTGCTCATCGCCAGCGAATTGGTGACCAACGCGATCGTGCACGCCGGAACTCCGGCCGAGGTCTCCTGCACCTTGCTGCGCGACTACGACGGCGAGGCGGCCGCGGTGCGCGTCGCGGTGGCCGACCGCCACCCGGGACGGGCCATTCCGGCGCTGAACGGCGGGTGGGAGGAGGAGGTCGGCGGGCTGGAGGTCGGGATGCCGGAAGGCGGCCGCGGCCTGTACCTGTCGGCGCAGCTCGCGTCGTCCTGGGGCGTGCAGTACACACATTCGATGAAGCAGGTCTGGTTCGTCATCGATCTCGACGGCGGACGCGATGATCACGGACCCGCGCTCGCCCCGCCGCAGGGCTCTGCCAGCGCGGCCGAGGCCGGCAGCGTCCGCCCGACGAACAACAACCGCAACGCCATCGCAGACCTCGACGACTACCTCGCGCTCACCGCGGAGAAGATCAAGGGCCTGCTTGACGCGGACGGCGCGTTCGTACTGCTCGCGGAGGACGGCGGCCCGGACAACGGGCTGCGGCTGCGCGCGCAGACCGGCTTGCCGCCGGGAATGCCGCAAGTCACATCGCCGCCGAGCGCGGCCGGCCGGATCGGGCTGACCGGACTGCCCGCCGTGTACCCGGATCTGCGCGGTCCCTCCGACCACGGAACGCCGCTCATCAGTGCGCTGGCAGCGGGCGGAATGCGCTCCATGGCGACGGCCCCGCTGACTGCGACACCGGGCATCGCCGGGCTCTACGGCACCACGGGCCTTCTCGGCGTCGTCGCCCGCGAGCCCGGCCGTTTCACCGAGCAGGACGCGCTGCGCCTCGGCGAGGGCGCGGAACGTATAGCCGCCATCGTCGAATCCGCCCGGCTCGCCGAAGCAGGCAGGGCCCGCCGCGGCGCGCTTTCCTTCCTGGCCGAGGCCGGCGAGCTGCTCGCCGGTTCGCTGGACCCGGAGCGGACCCTCGCGCTGGCCGCGCAGCTGGTGGTCCCGTCGCTCGCCCGCTGGTGCGCGGTGCACCGGCTGGACGAGGCCGGCCGGGCCACCCTGGCGCTGGTCTGGCACGCGGACGAGGGCCTGCACGATCCGCTGGAGAAGGCGGTGATCGATTCCGGCGCGCCGGAGGAGTCGAGCACCGCGGAGGAGTGGCCGCTGCTGGCCGGAGTGCCGGAGGCGGAGGCGTTGCGGGCCGGCGAGCTGCTCATCGTTCCGCTCTCGGCGCGCGGCAGGCAGCTCGGCACGCTCACCCTGGCCAGCCCGGCCGAGTACCGGTTCCCGCACGACACGGCGGAACTGGCCTGGGACCTCGGCCGGCGCGTCGCGGTCACCTATGACTCAGCGCTCGCATACGCGGGCCGCAGGGAAACAGCGCACGCGCTGCAGTCCTCGCTGCTGCCGCCCCTGGTGCCCGACGTGCCCGGCGCGGACATCGCAGTGGTCTACAACCCGGCGGGCAACACCGAGGCGCCGGCCCACCTGAGCCAGGACGCGCTGGTCGGCGGGGACTTCTACGACGTGTTCGAGATCCGGCAGGGCTGCTGGGGTCTGGCGATCGGCGACGTGTGCGGCACCGGTCCCCAGGCGGCGGCGGTCACCGGCCTGGCGAGGCACGCGCTGCGGCTGCTCGCGCGGGAAGGGCTGCGGCCGCCGGCGGTGCTGGCCAGGCTGAACCGGGCGATCCTGGACGAGGGCGAGCGCAGCAGGTTCCTGACGCTGCTCTACGCCGAGGCCGAGCCGCTGCCCGACGGCTCGCTCAACCTGGCGCTGGTCTGTGCCGG
The DNA here is from genome assembly GCF_035650855.1 of Actinocrinis sp. Classification (GTDB taxonomy): domain Bacteria; phylum Actinomycetota; class Actinomycetes; order Streptomycetales; family Catenulisporaceae; genus Actinocrinis. The sequence goes on from NZ_DASRGV010000230.1 coordinate 9,938, forward strand.
CCATCCGCCGCCCCTGGTCCTCCGCCAGGACGGCGCGGTCGTGCCCGGCGCGGAAAGCCAGCCGCTGCTCGGCGTGCTGGACGGCGACCCGGGCTTCCATCTGGACTCGCTGAACCTCAAGCCGGGCGAGACGCTGCTGGCGTTCACCGACGGGGCGAGCGAGCGCAGGAGAGGCGACCAAATGCTCGACTCGGACGGCCTCGCGGGCGTCCTGGCCGAGTGCCGCACCATGTCCGCCGCCGCCGTGGCGGCCCGAGTGCAGCGCGCGGTCGAGGAGTTCGGCGACGCCCCGCTGTCCGACGACATGGCCATCCTGGTGCTGCGCGCGACCACCTGAGCGGCCTCGCACTCTGTCTCGCTGAACTGGACAACCCGCCCGGCCGCCGCCCGCCATCGCGCTTCTCCCCAATCAAAACCCGGCGCGGACATCTTCGCGACGCGCCTTTCCTTCAGCGGCGAGTCTCGTTCACAACACCACTCGGCCACAGACGCCCTTGTGCGCTGTGTGTCTCGCGATAGCTTCGCCGACGCTCGTTGAGGCAAGACCAGGACACGCGTGCACCCTGGTCGAGATCGCCGCAGGACTCGACCCCGACCTCGCGCGCGCCGCACAGGCACGCGTACTGGCCCGCCTGCCGCACCAGAGCGTGGCGGCCACCCGCAAAGCCCTGGGTCGATCAGCGCGCAGCAGGCCCGCGCGATCGCGTTCGGGAAGGACGCGACCTGGCGACGCTTGCTGACCGCCCCGGACGGCACGCTGCTGCACGCGGAGGCGCGCACCTACCGGCCCACCGCGAGCGTGGACCGTCTGGTGCGGCTGCGCGACCGGCACTGCACCTTCCCCGGCTGCGCCATGCCCGCGGCGCGCTGCGACCTGGACCACATCACCCCGTACAAGCACCACCAGCCTGAAGTAGGCGGGGCGACAGTGCCGCAGAACCTGCACGCGCTGTGCCGCAGACACCACCGATTGAAGAGCGCCGGAACCTGGAACGTCACGCGCGGACGCGAAGGGGAAGTGGTGTGGAGCGCCCCAACCGGACACCGGTATGTCCAGCGCGCGCAAGCGTACGCGGCATAGAGCGGCAGTTTCCCGGAACGTGGGCAACGAGAAAACCCGTGCCCGCGTATCCCGCGTTACCCTCAACAGCCGTCGGCAAAGCTATCGCGAGACACACAGCGCACAAGGGCGTCTGTGGCCGAGCCAGAACGAGAACAAGACTCGCCGCGGAAGCAAAGCCGCGTCGCGAAGATGTCAGCGCGGAGTTTTATTGGGAAATGCAGGACGGCGGGCAGCGGGCGACGTCAGCCCATCTGCTCCAGGGCCTTGCCCTTCGTCTCCCGCACCAGGAACGCGACGAACGGGATCGAGACCGCGGCGAAGCAGGCGTAGATGATGTAGGCGCCGCTCAGATCCCAACGCGACATGGACGGAAAGCTCTGGGTGATCGCGAAGTTGGCCATCCACTGCGCCGAGGCAGCGATGGATAATGCCAGGGCCCTGATCCGGTTGGGGAACATCTCGCCGAGCATGACCCAGACCACGACGCCCCAGGACATGGCGAAGAAGAACACGTAGACGTGCGCGGCGACGATCGCGACCGTGCCCTCGTCGCTGGGGATGTGCGCGTTGCTGCCGGTTCCGGTCGCGTAGGAGAACGCCCAGGCCGCGACGCCGAGGGAGACCGCCATGCCGGCGGAGCCGATCAGCGCCAGCGGTTTGCGGCCGATCCGGTCGATCACCAGGATCGCCACGATCGTGCCGACGATGTTGACCAGCGAGGTCGACACGCTGATCAGCAGCGAGTTGGCCTCGTTGATGCCGACCGACTGCCACAGCAGCGAGGAGTAGTAGAAGATCACGTTGATGCCGACGAACTGCTGGAAGACGCTCAGGCCGATGCCGATCCAGACGATCCCGAGGATCCGGCCGGACGGGCCGAGCAGGTCGCGCCAGTTGGAGCGCCGGTCGGAGGCCACCACCGCGCGGATCTCGGCGATGCGCGCCGTGGTGTCTTCGTGCCCTTCGACTTTGGTCAGCACCTCGCGGGCGCGCTCGTCCTGCCCGATCGCGATCAGATAGCGCGGCGACTCCGGCACGATGAAGCCGAGCGCGCCGTACAGCACCGCCGGCCCGACCTCCATCAGCAGCATCCACTGCCAGGCCCCGAGGCCCCACAGGTGATTCTCGCTCTTTCCGCCTGCGGCCTGGGCGAGCGCGTAGTTGACCAGCTGGGAGACGAAGATGCCGAGCACGATCGCCATCTGCTGGAGCGAGCCGAGCCGGCCGCGGTACGCCGGGGGCGCGACCTCCGCGATGTAGGCGGGCGCGATCACCGAGGCGATGCCGATGCCCAGGCCGCCGATGACCCGCCAGAACGCCAGGTCCCAGATGTTGAACGGCAGGCCGGCGCCGATGCCGCTCACCGTGAACAGCAGCGCGGCCAGCAGCATGACCCTGACCCGGCCGATCCGGTCGGCAAGCTGCCCCGCGATCCACGCCCCGATCGCCGAGCCGATCAGCGCCGCGGCCACGGCGAAGCCGGTCTGGTTCGCGCCGACGTTGAAGTGCTTCTGGATGCCGGTGACCGCGCCGTTGATCACGGCACTGTCATAGCCGAACAGGAACCCGCCCATCGCGGCCGCCGCCGCGATGAAGACCACGTATCCGAAATGGGTCTCGTCGTGAGGGATCACCGCGGGCGAGGTTTTGACGGCAGCCATACCTCGAACAACATCACGGAGCGCGGGCCGATGCCATCCAGGCGGGCCGACCTACGTCCAAAAGGACGACGCCGAACCGCGCGCACGCGACCGCCCGCCGGTCCCGCACGTTTGGCAGCTGCGTGCGGGGCGTCGGCGGGCGGCGAGGTACCGGCCTGCGGTCAGCGCATCGCGGCGAAGCGGCTCATCGCGTGCTCGACGAGGCGGATCAGCGTCAGCTTGGTCGATTCGCGGGAGCGCGCGTCACAGGTCACGATCGGCACGTCGCTCGGGATGGACAGCGCCTCCCGAACGTCGTCCACGGCGTGGCTGAGCGTGCCGTCGAAGCAGTTGAGCGCGACGATGTACGGCAGGCCGGCGTCCTCGAAGTAGTCGATCGCGGAGAAGCAGTCGGCCAGTCGCCTGGTGTCGACCAGCACCACCGCGCCGATGGCGCCGCGGGTCAGGTCGTCCCACATGAACCAGAACCGGTTCTGCCCCGGGGTGCCGAACAGGTACAGGATCAGCTCGCGGTCCAGGGACACCCGGCCGAAGTCCATCGCGACCGTGGTGGTGGTCTTGTCCGGAACCTTGGTCAGGTCGTCGATGCCGTCGCTCGCGGCGGTCATGACCGCCTCAGTCGTCAGCGGATTGATCTCCGAGACCGCGCCGACGAACGTGGTCTTCCCCACCCCGAAGCCCCCGGCGACGACGATCTTGACAGAGGTCGTCGGCCCCGCGGTCCTTTCGGGCGGGCTAGAGGTTGCGAAGTCCAATGAGCACCCTTTCCAGAAGTGCGAGGTCCGGCTTGCCCTCGGTGGTGTTGGACTGGTGGACGGCGATCAGGCCGGCTTCGGCCATGTCGCCGACCATCACCCGTGCGACGCCGAGCGGCATCCGCATGAGCGCGGCGATCTCGGCCAGCGACTTCACCTCTACGCACAGGTCGCAGATCCGCTGGTGCTCCGGCATGAGGCCGAAACCCCCGGTGCGGCCGCGCGGCGTCGTGGACACCAGCGCCTCGATGGCCAGCTGGTAGCGCGCCCGGGTCCGGCCGCCGGTCATGGCGTACGGCCGCACGAGCGGTGACGAATCGTGTCCTGAGCTCAATGAAACCGTCCTTCACGCTGAAATCGTGCGCCGCCGTTTCGGCCTGGTCCGCAGACTACCGGGGAAGCGCGTTCTGCAGTTCCGCCCGCAGCGCCGGGGTGAGCACGTCGCCGGCCCGCTCCACCAGCAGTGCCATCTCGTAGCCGATCAGACCCATGTCGCAGTCGGAGGACGCCAGCACGGCGAGCACCGAGCCGTCGCTGATCGCCATGACGAACAGGAAGCCGCGCACCATCTCGACCACGGTCTGGGTGACCGCCCCGCCCTCGAAGATCCGGGCCGCGCCCTGGGTCAGGCTGGACAGGCCCGAGGCCACCGCCGCCAGTTGGTCGGCGCGGTCGCGCGGGAAACCGTTGGACACCGCGAGCAGCAGGCCGTCCGAGGAGACCACGACGGTGTGCGCCACCCCCGGGACCCGGTCGACGAAGTTGGTGATCAGCCAGTTGAGATTCTGCGCCGCCTGGCTCAGCTCACTCACAGTGCATCCCCTTCCGAAGGGAACGTCGGTACATGGTCGGGCAGGTGCGGGAGTGCGGGGAGCGGGTGGCGGGCCGCCAGGCGTCCCCCACCGGACGCGAAGCGGTCATCAGTCGTCATTCTCCCCGTCCTGGCCGGGCTCGTGGTCGGTCGCCGCGGCGTCACGGCCCTGCCGCAGTCCCTGGTGGAAGCTGGAGAGCCGGCCGCGTACCGCGTCCGCGGAACGCGGCGGGATGATCGGCGGGGTGGCCTTCGCCGCGCCCGAGCCGCCCGCGGAACCGGGCACGAGGTTCGACCTGGGCACCCGCTTGGGCAGGCCCTTCGTGGTCAGACCCGCAGCCACCGGCTTGGCCGCAGCTTGGGCGGCCTTCCACCCCTCGTCTCCCGGCGATGACCAGGCGGCTGAGGTGTTCTCCATAGGCGAGGCTCCTCGGGAGTCGGCGGCGGGCTTCTCATCGGTGGCGGGCGCCGTCGCCAGGGGCTGCACGGGGAGGCCGACCGAAGCGGAAGCTGGCGGCGCGACGGAGGCGGCCGGTGCGGGCGCGCTCGCCGAAGCCGCCGGTGCCTGCGCGGCGACCGGAGCTGACGGGGTCGGGACGCTCGGCGCGCTCGGGGTGGGAGCGGCCGGGCTGGAGACGGAGCTGCTGGTGCTTGTGCCCGTCGACCCGAGGTCGAACTTGGCTCCGGTGCCGTTGGACGATCCCGCTGCCGGGGCCGTCACCGCTGTTCCGGAGGTGGTGCCTGAGCCGGTTCCCGGCGTGGTTCCAAGGCCGCTGCCGGGAGCCGTGCCGTTGCTGCCGCTGCCCGATCCGCGCGCCGCGGAGGTCGCGGGGGCGGCCGGCGGCGGCATCGTGGGCAGCGGCGGCAGCACGGTGTTCGCCTGGGCGAGGGCGGCCTGGGCGCGCGCCTCGTCCCGGCGGCGGAACCACTCGGACTCCATCGCCTCGAAGATCGGGAGCCGTTCGTCGGTGGCCGGGGCCGGGGGCAGCGGGTCCTGGGCGAAGAGCCGCTCCACGGCGGTCGGCGCGGAGGACGGGACCAGCGGCGCGACCTGCGGCAGGTCGAGCTCCGACGGGACCTGCATCGGCAGGGGCGCGGTCGGCGTCGCCGGGGCGGAGGGAGCCTGGGCTGCGGGCGCGTCCGCCGGGACCTGGGGTCCGGCGGGCGGCGGGAAGGCCGGGCCGGGGAATCCGGGGCCCTGGCCGGCCGGGTCCTGGATCCGCGGGAACTGGCCCGTGGAGGCCGGGTCCTGCGGACGCGAGCCGGGCGCCGCGGCGTCCGGGCGCTCGGTGGCCGGGCCGGGGAACTGCGGCGCGGCGTCCGGGCCGGGCACCCGCGGGAACTGACCGGTCGAGGACGGGTCCTTCGCGCGCGGGAACTGGCCGGTCGAGGAGGGGTCCTGGATCCGGGGGAACTGGCCGGTGGAGGCGGAGTCCGGTCCGCGACCGCCGGCCGGGCGGCCGGGGCCGGGCTCGCTTCTGAGGCCCTGGATGTCGAACTGGCCACCGGAGCCCTGGCCGGCGGTGTCCCGGCCCGGCGCGGGCCGCTCGGATTCGGCGTCGCGTCCGCCGCCGAAGGGCGGGAACCGGCCGGGTCCTTCGGGCACGGTGCCGGGGCGGCCGCCGCTGATCGGCGGGAACTGCGTGGTGGCGTCGGGGTCGAGCAGCGCGTCGAGGCCGGAGGCCATGCCGGGGCGGTCCTCGAACGGCGTGCGCGCGCCGGGGATCGTCGGGCTGGGCGCGGACGGGCCGCCGTCGCGAGGCTCGCCGCGACGCGGGAGCGCGTCCGGGCCGTTCGGCGGGGTCGGCGCGCCGCCGAAGGGCGGCAGGTCGGCGAACTGGTCGCCGTTGGACAGACCTGACGGTGCGTTACCGACGCCGGTGGGCGAGCCGCTGCCCGCACCGGCCGGTGCGGTACCAAGCCCGGACGGCGCCGCACCGCGGTACGGCGGAGCGCCTGCGCCCTCGGCCGGGAAGGCGGCGATGTCGCCAGTCCCCTCCTGGTCCGGGAAGCTCGCCTGGCCGCCGCCGCGGCGGGGCAGCGCGCCGAGCGAGCGGGCGCCGGTGGCCGACAGCTCGGGGGTGGGCGCCTGCTGCTCGCCGTCGGCGCCGGCAAGGAGCGTGCTGGGCACGAGCACGAGGGCGGTGATGCCGCCTCCGGCCGAGCGGCGCAGCCGCACCTGGATGCCGTGCCGGGTGGCCAGCCGACCGACCACGTAAAGGCCCATCCGGCGGGAGATGGCGACGTCGATGACCGGCGGGTTGGCCAGCCGCTCGTTCGCGTCGTCGAGCTCCTCGGGAGTCATGCCGATGCCGGCGTCCTCGATCTCCAGCATGACGCCGCCGGTGTTGAGCATGTTGGCGGTGACCGAGACCTTGGTCTCCGGAGCGGAGAACGAGGTGGCGTTCTCCAGCAGCTCGGCGACCAGGTGCACGAGGTCGTTGACGACGCGGCCGAGCACGTTGACGTCGGGCAGGTCGCGCAGCGCGACCCGCTCGTACTGCTCCACCTCGGAGGCGCCGGCGCGCATCACGTCGAGCAGGCGGACCGCCTGGCTCCACTTGCGGCCCGGCTCCTCGCCCGCGAGGACCAGCAGGTTCTCCCCGTTGCGGCGCATACGGGTGGCCAGGTGGTCCAGCTTGAACAGGTTCGCCAGCTGGTCCGGGTCCTGCTCGCTGTTCTCCAGTTCGTCGATAAGACGCAGCTGGCGCTGGACCAGCGACTGCGAGCGGCGGGAGAGGTTGACGAACATCGAGTTGACGTTCGATCGCAGCAGCGCCTGCTCGGAGGCCAGGCGCACGGCCTGCTGGTGGACCTCGTCGAAGGCTCGGGCGACCTGGCCGATCTCGTCGTTCGAGCTGATCGGGATCGGATCGACCGCGGTCTCGGCGTCGAAGTTGTCCGCGTCACGCAGCCTGCGGACCACCTCGGGGAGCCGGTTGGCGGCGATGTCCAGGGCGCCGGTACGCAGCGCCTGCAGCGGGCCGACCAGCGAGCGCGCGACCAGCGCGATGCCGAAGAAGGAGAGCAGCAACGCGAACACGATCATCGCGATGTTCTTGTACAGGTCCGACTGCGCGTTGCTCAGCAGGGTCCCGGAGTCGGTGATCATCTGCTGGATCGCGGTGCCCTGCACGGTGCGCAGGTCGCCGATGGTGGCCGGCAGCGACTCGTCGACGATGGCCGGGCCGAGCTGGGAGCTGCTGCTCTGCCAGGTCGCGCTGCCCTGCAGGATCGAGAGCACCCGGGCGACCGCAGCCTGCGCCGCGGTGATGTCCGGGCCGGAGACCGTCGCCTGGAACGACTGGATCAGGGAGGGCGCGCCGACGTTCAGGAAGGCGTTCTGCGCGGAGGTCTGCGTCGCGATGGCCTGGTTGAGGTTCGTCGACTGGATCTTCGCCTCGACCGGGTCCGGGTTGGGTCCCTGCCCGCCGATCTGGCCGTTGGCGATGACTTCCTGGGTGTAGAGCTGCGCGATCGACTGGGCCTCGACCAGGTTGTCGAGCGCGGAGAGCGCGGCGTTGTCCTGGGCGACCAGGGCGTCCGAGGTGTCGCTCGCGGTCTGGCCGATGACGCCCATGACGTCGTCGATGATGCTGGTGTAGGCGCGGAAGGCCAGGCTGGACTGCACTGGGCTGCCGGTCGCCACCTTGCGTATCTCGCCCAGGTCGGTGACCCGGCCGAAGGCCTCAGTCGCGAAGGCGCGCAGGTTCGGGTTGAACGAGGTGCCGGTGATGACCTGGTTGGCCACCGCGCTGACCTGGGTGATCGCAGTGGTGGCTGCCTGCTGGGCGTCGGTGTAGGCGGTGACGTAGGACTCGAGCAGCGGCTTGAGGTTCAAGTTCTGCTGGTCGGCCTGGTTCTGCTGGGCGCGCGCGTCGGCGGCGGCCATGGTGCACGGCTGCATGACGGACAGGCACACCGAGGCGGCCAGCCGCTCCTGCTGGAGCGCGAGCAGCACCTCCTCAACGGAGGTGGTGGTCTGCGCCTCGAAGTGGGCGTTGCTGAAGTGCGTCTCGTCCTGGTACAGGGTGTTGATACGAGCGGCGGCCAGGCCGACGGCGGCCAGCAGCGGCAGCAGCACCAGCAGCGTGAGCCGGTTGCGCACGCGCCAGCTGCGCAGCGAGAACAGGCCGGGCCTGGCTGCGGACTGCACCGGGGCGGGGTCGGCGGGCTGAGACGGACGGCGGCGCTCCGGCGCACCCGGCCGGCCCGCGCGCGGCCCCGACTGGGCAGGCTCGCGTCGCGGGGTCACGGGACGTGTCTGCACTTGCCCTCACCAAGTTCGTGACCGCACCAAATACTGCGCGCGTCATGTCAGTTGTAACACTGCGGCCGGGCACACCGGCCGCGATCGGCGGGCTGCTCGGCGGTCGTCGCGACTCGACCGCGGCGGGCCTCGCCCGGCGGTTCGTTCAGGAAACGCATTCCAGCACAGCACCGGCACCGAGGCCAAGACGGGGCCGACATAAATCACTCCGCAGCATGCGACATTTCCGGACATAACATAATGATCCGGACAGGATTCCCGAGATTTTCCCGCCATGCCCTGGCGTTTCCGGCCACCGCGCTGCCACACTTGCCGACCGCGCCTCGGATACTCGCCTTGAGCAGCGAGAATGCGATCTTCTACGGTTCGTGGCCGATTGACCGCGAAGCGTAGCGAAGTGCCGAATCAGATCGCCAATCGGTGCCTTGAATATGCGATATTCGTGTCCTCATTCACGCCGGCCGCGCCGCACCGGATTTCCACGCCCGCTATTCAGGGCGGGTATCCGGTGGATTAGCATGGCGCCGCCGAGCACTGAACGTCCCGAGAGGTAGCCATGTTCCAGCCGAGCCAGCCAGCCCGCCGGTCGCGCCATCGCTCCGGGATCGCGCTCGGCCTGGCCGCCGCGCTCCTCGCCGCCGCGGCGACCGCGTGCAGCGGCAGCTCGAACGGGCTCGGCAGCCCGGACCAGCCGAACCTGCGGGTCGGCCTGATCGACTCGATCGGCGCGGTCCCGTTCCAGATCGGCAGCTCGACCACGACGCACGCGTTCATGGACGCCGGGCTGAACATCACGGTGCAGAAGTTCGACAACCAGCAGGAGGAGCTGGCCGCGCTGGCGTCGGACAAGATCGACATCGCGTACGGCGAGTACGCGCAGTTCCTCAACGGCAGCTCGACCCTGGCGACCAGCGACAACATCCGCGTCGTCAGCGAGGGCTACGACGCCGGCTCGGGGACGATCGCGCTGTTGAAGCGCACCGGCTTCACCCTGCCGACCTGGGGCGCCGGGGCCGGCAACGCGTTCAACTGCAACGGTTCGGTCTCGATCGTGGTGCCGAGCAAGCAGGGCACCGAGTACCTGGCCCTGGCCGCCTGGTTCCAGTCGCTCGGCTCGCCGCTGCCGACCAACTGCCCGGCGATCGTGGCGAACCCGAACCCGGCCCAGGCGATCGGCGCGGTCGCGTCGCACCAGGCGACGGCGGCGGTGCTGCAGGAGCCGTACGTGACGGCGGCTGAGATCAGCGGCGGCCTGCAGCTGGACCAGGACCTGGCGACCGGTAACGCGTCCGCGGTGCCCGTGGACGGCTACTTCGCGACCAAGACGTTCGTGACGAAGTACCCGCACTCGACGGCGATCTTCGCGGCGGTCATGGCCAAGCTCCAGGCCTCCAGCGGCCAGCGCGTCGTGGTGGAGAC
>NZ_DASRGV010000231.1:0-4699 GCF_035650855.1 Actinocrinis sp.
GCCGCAAGCGCAGATCCGGCTGACGATCCCGAGTGACGACCTGCTCAAGCTGGTGGACGGCAGCCTGAACTTCATCTCCGCGTGGACCTCGGGCCGGATCAAGGTCAACGCGTCGTTCGGCGACTTGATCAAGCTGCGCAAGATCTTCTAGTTCAGGCGTCCCGCCACTGCATGAGCCGGCTCGGGTCGAGCAGTCCGCGCAGGTCCTGGGCCAGATAGGTGGGCTGGTGCTCCTTCGGCGCGTCCTTCAGGTCCTGCAGCCGCGTGACGCCGGTGAGCACGAGCAGCGAGTCGACGCCGGCTCGGTTCGCGCCCTCGATGTCCGTGTCGAGCCGGTCCCCGACGATGAGCGGGCGCTGCGCCTTCGTGCGGATCATGGTCTCGCGGTGCAGCGCGGGCTCCGGCTTGCCGGCCACGGTCGGCCAGGTCCCGGTCGCGGCGGCGACCGCGCCTACCAGCGCTCCGTTGCCTGGTGCGATCCCCCGCGCGGTAGGCATCGTGCGATCGGTGTTCGCGGCGAACCACGGTGCACCGCGCTGGATCGCGTATGCGGCCTCGGCGAGGTCCTTCCACATCGTGTCCGGCCGGTATCCCTGTACGACGGCTGCGGGATTGTCCTCGGCACTGTTCACGAGCGTGAGCCGGTGCTCGAGTAGTGCCTGCCGCAGTCCTTCCCCGCCGATCGCGAGCACGCGTGCGCCTTCGGGTACCTGCTCGGCGATGATCCGCGCGACGGCCTGCGCCGCCGTGACTACGTCGTCCGCGTCGGCAGGCAACCCGAGTTCACGCAGGTGAGATGCCACGGCCTGGGGCGTGCGCGACGCGTTGTTGGTGACGTACGCGAGCCGCATTCCCGCACCGGCCGCCGACAACAATGCGGGCACGGCGTTCGGTACGGCGTCCGCGCCGCGGTACACCACCCCGTCGAGGTCCAGCAGTGCCGTGTCGTATAACGCGGCGAGCGGCTTCTCCTGCGCCGCCCGCCGCTTTTGCTCCGCCGTAGTCGCCTCGTCCGCCGCCACGCTCTCCAAGTTCGTCACAACACCCGATTTTCGCATGACCTGTCAGCGGCCAGCCCGTCAGTGCACTCTGCGAGACGGTGCCGCGACTTCGACTAGGCCCTGCCCTGTTTGCCGGCACCCGACCGGGATCGCACGGTCGCCCGCGCCCCGCGTAGCGCCTGTGTGTAGTAGCGCACGTCCGGCCGCATCGCCGCGGCCAGCGCCAAGTGCTCGACTGCGAGCTCATAGTCCCCGAGCCGGGCAGCGGCCAAGCCCCAGCCGAACTGTGCGTAATCGTCGTCGGGGTTCGACTCCGCCAGCGTGCGGAACACCTGCGCCGCCTCTTCGTACTGCTCCGCGTCGAACTGTGCCCGTGCCAGGGCCTCCAGAACGGAACGCGAACGCGGTACGCGGTCGGCCGCGCGCACTAGCAGCTGCGTTGCTGCCGCCGGATTACCGCTGTCGAGCATTTGGATACCGCGCTGGTACCAGTCGTAGACCTCCCCGGAGAGGGCGGAGTCGTCGAGCGGCTCACCGGGTCCGGCCCACCGCTCGTCCGCCGCGTCGCCATGCCACTGCTGCGCTCCCTCAGCCACTTCGCGCCTCCCGGAGTTCGATCTGTTCCGTTATTACCGCTGTTCCCGTCTTTCCCGAGCTGTCACTTTCGACTCGGCCGTCGTAGTGCCGCCCCGTCGGCGGCACCCCATAGCATTTGCGTATGAACCCCGCTCCGGAGGCCGACGCTGCGCGCACCGACCATCAAGGGCGGCTCGCGCTCGTCCCGTTCCGCGGTCTGCGGTTCGCACGCGCCAAGGTCGGCGACCCGGCGGCAGTCATATCGCCACCGTACGACATGATCGACCCAATTCAGGCACACCGACTTGCCCGCAGCGGCGCGCATAACATCGTTCGGCTCATCCTTCCGGAGCTGGATGAGCCCGACGCTCGGCTGCGTTACCGGCGGGCGGCGCGCACTTTGCAGGAGTGGCGAGAGGAAGAAGCGCTGGTCCTGGACCCGCAGCCGGCGCTTTACGTCTATGAGCAGACCGGTCCGGCGGGCCACCAGCGCGGCTTGATCGGCGCGCTGGAGCTTCCCGCGGACGATTCGGGGCCGGTGCTTCCGCACGAGGACGTCGTGGACGCGGTCGTCGCCGACCGGCGGGCGCTCATGCACGCAACCGGGGCGAACCCGGAGCCGATCCTGCTCACCTACGAGGGCGGCGGTCCGGCTTCCGACCTGGTGGAGCGGTACGCCGATGGTGCCGATCCGATCGTCGACGCGGCCACCGCGGACGGTACGCACCACCGGCTATGGCCCATCACGGACCCGGCGCAGCACGCGATCATCGCGGCCGACCTGGCGCCGCGCCGTTCCCTGATCGCCGACGGGCATCACCGTTATGCCGCCTACCAGCGCCTCGCGACCCTTGGCCGGCCTGGTACGGATCGAGGCCTGGCACTGTTGGTCGACTCGAAGCGGCATCCGCTCCAGGTCCGCGGCATCCACCGCTGGATCCCGGACCTGCCAGTCGCCCCGGCCCTCGACGCGGCGGCGAAGCACTTCACGGTCACGCAGGTCGAGGGCGGGTACAAGGCAGCGCTGGAGGCATTGGGGCGGATAGGTCCGGAACGCATCGCGGTGGCCGCGGTGGACCGGCAGCGGGCCTGGATCATCGCGGATCCGAAGCCGGAACTGCTGGCCGAGGCGATTCCGGACGACCGGCCGGAGGCCTGGCGCCGCCTGGACGCCACGGTCCTGCACCTGGCGCTCGCCCGGAGGGTCTGGGACGTCCCCGACACGGCGGATCACATCCGGTTCGACCACGACGCGCGCAATGCGGTCGTCGAAGCCCAGCGGCATCACGGCCTGGCGGTGCTGCTGCGGCCGGTCGCCGAGTCCACCGTCAAGGATCTGGCCGCAGTAGGGGTCCGCATGCCGCGCAAGTCCACCGCGTTCGCGCCGAAGCCGGCGACCGGCCTCGTGCTGCGTCTGCTGGACGAGGGCTAGAGCCGATTAGGGCTCGCCATACCGCACGCCACTAGGCCTCGAAAGCACGATGGGCGAGCCTGTGCAGGCTCGCCCATCGTCGTTCGCGTGGCGCGTGATCAGTGGCGGTGACGTACCGCGTCCCGCGCCGGCTTACTGCTCTTCGTCGTTCTCCAGGTGGGGACCGACGCCCTCTTCGGCGGACGAGCGAGGAGCGCCGTCCTCGTGCTCCTCGTGGTCCCCGTCCGCTTCGTCGTCTGCGTCCTCGTCATCCTCTTCGAGGTCGTCCTCGTCGTCGAACTCCTCGTCCGGCTCGTCGTCGTCCTCATCGTCATCTTCGTCTTCGTCGAGCTCGTCGTCCGCGCCCTCGAACTCGTCGTCGACCTCGGCCTCGTCCTCGTCGAGCTCCTCCTCGACTTCGTCGAAGGTGAGTCCGTCCAGCTCGGCCAGCCGCTCGCCGGCGCCGGTCAGTCCCTCGGGGTCGACCTCGCTGGCGCGGGCGAACCACTCCCGCGCCTCTTCCTCGCGGTCGGTTTCGAGCAGCGCCTCCGCGTAGGCGTAGCGCAGCCGCGCGGTCCACGGCTCGGGCTGAGCCGGCGTCAGGTCGGCGCCCTGCAACAGGACCACGGCCGCGTCCGGCTGCCCCAGGTCGCGCCGCGCCCCGGCGGCCACGATCCGCAGCTCGATCTGCGTGGCCTTGTCCAGCTCCTTGGCCTCCGGGGCCTGCGCCATCTCCAGCGCCTTCTCCGGCCGGCCCAGACCGCGTTCGCAGTCGGCCATCACGGCCCACTGGTGGTTGGAGCCGGTGATCCGGCGCGCGGCGCGCAGCTCGGAGAGCGCCTCCGCGTACCGGTCCGAGAGGTAGGCGGCTAGGCCGAGCGCCTCGCGTGTCGCGGCCAGGCGCGGAGCGAGCTGCTGCGCGGCGCGGGCGTGCGCATATGCCTTCTCGGGGTCCTCGTCGACCAGGCGCCCGGCCATCACCAGGTGACCGCCGACGAGTTCGGCCTTCATCCGCACAAGCGTGCGCAGCTCGGCACGAATGTCGGCGTCGAGGTCCGAGGTGTCGATGTCGTCGGGCAGCGAGAGCTCGTCGAAGTCCTCAGCGGAGTCGCTCTGCTTCGCGGGCTCGCTGGCAGTCGCTTCGCCGTCCCGAGCGCGGTCCCGGTCACGATCCGCAAAGCGCGGCCGGTCATCGCGACGCTCGAAGCCGCCGCGGTCGTCACGGCGCTGGAACCCACGATCCCCACCACGGTCACGATCAAAGCCGCCGCGGTCACGGTCGCGGTCGCCGTAGGACGGGCGGTCGTCGCGACGCTGGAACCCACGATCCCCACCACGATCCCGGTCAAAGCCGCCACGGCCGCGGTCCCGATCGCGGTCGAACCCGCCGCGGTCGCGGTCGCCGAACCGAGGACGGTCGCCGTAGGAGGGTCGGTCATCCCGGCGCTCAAAGCCTCCGCGCCGATCGCCACGGTCACTGTAGGGCGGGCGGTCGTCGCGACGCTGGAACCCGCGGTCTCCGCCGCGGTCCCGGTCGCCGCGCGGGCGGTCGCCGAAGGATGGCCGGTCGTCCCGGCGCTGGAATCCGCGATCGCCACCGCGGTCCCCACCACGGTCACGATCAAAGCCGCCATGCTCGCGGTTGTCTCGATCCCCAAACCGAGGACGATCGTCACGTCGCTGGAAACCCCGATCCCCACCACGATCATCA
>NZ_DASRGV010000232.1:0-2799 GCF_035650855.1 Actinocrinis sp.
CAGGTGGACACTCTCCGGGTCGCGCTTGCCGACCTGCTGCCCGTCGACCAGGAATGAGCAGCGCTTAAGCACGCTGGCCAGCCGGCCGCCCTCGGCTCCACGATCGGCTACTGCGGCGGAGAGTGCAGCGCCGAGCGTCTCCGCGCGTGTCTGCTCCTCGGAGGTGCCCGCGGCCTCACGCGCGGCGGCCCAGTAACGCAGGGTCGCCGTGCCTGTTGCTTGCACCGGCTTCACTCCCTCCCTGTTTCGGCGTGCGCCAGAGCAACGGTACCCGGGTGGCGGTGTTAGTCACACGCAGATGCGTTCACACGCGTCGCCGGGGTCAAGCAACCTGTTCACGCCCCCTAGCGCGACACGTGCGCGATAACGAAGCGAGAAAGGTTCGTCACCCCGCAGACATACCCTGTCCATGTCGGCTATCCTGCCTTCAGAGGATCCGGGCGATGAGGCCACTGGATCCTTCGTGTTTTTTACGAGCACGTTACACACGCCTCACTAGCCGGCTCTGCGGTGTGGGCGCCGGCACGGTTGCGGAAACACGGCGAACCCCGTCGCGTTAATGCAACCGCCTATCCGGCACCTGTGCGGCACGGCGGAAGGAGCACCACCCCATGGCCACCCTCCTCCTGTTGACCAACGCTCTTGCTCCTTCAGCAGAAGTGCTCCCCGCGCTCGGCCTCCTGCTGCACACGGTGCGCGTGGCGCCGGCGGAGGCGGCCGCGCTCATGGACACGGCGCCCGCAGACGTGCTGCTGGTCGACGGCCGCCGTGAGCTGCCCGCGACCCGATCGCTGTGCCGGGTGCTGCGCACCACCGGCCTCGACTGCCCGATGCTGCTGATCACCACGGAGGGCGGGCTGGCCGCGGTCACCGCCGAGTGGGGCGTGGACGACGTGCTGCTGGACACCGCCGGGCCGGCCGAGGTCGAGGCCCGCATCCGGCTCGCGGTCGGCCGCCTCGCCGCCGCGGCGGGCACCGAGGACCTGCCGCTGGAGATCCGCAACGGCGACCTGACCATCGACGAGGCGACGTACACCGCGCGGTTGCGCAACCGGGTCCTGGACCTGACGTTCAAGGAGTTCGAGCTGCTCAAGTACCTGGCGCAGCACCCCGGCCGGGTGTTCACGCGGGCGCAGCTGCTCCAGGAGGTCTGGGGCTACGACTACTTCGGCGGCACGCGCACGGTAGACGTACACGTGCGACGCCTGCGCGCGAAGCTCGGCGCGGAGCACGAGCAGCTGATCGGTACGGTGCGGAACGTCGGGTACCGGTTCGTCAACCCGGAGAAGCGCTCGGACCGCGAGGCTGTACGCGTCTGAAGAGGCCGTACCCGGCTGAAGCTGTGCGCAGCCGGTGCCGCGCATAACCTGACGATGTGACAGAGACGAACGAGGGGCCACAAGGCACAGCCGCGCGCTTCACCCAGGCTCATCGGGCCGAGGCGTTGGCGCTGGTACGTGCGGTAACTGAATCGGATGGCGTCTCGCCGATCTCCGAGAGTGGTCGCCTCGCGTTGCTGCACGACGGCCTCGACGAGCCGCATTTCACCCGTTACGAAGGCGGCAAGCTCGTCGGCTATCTGTACCTTGCGCCGCCCGATGCAGATCAGAGCAGGACCGCGGAGCTATGCGTGGCGCCGGACTCGCGGCGGCATGGGATTGGTCGTTCCCTCATCGAGGCCACGCTCGCGGAAACCACAGGGATGTTGCACGTCTGGGCACACGGCAGCCTGCCCGGCACCGAACAGTTCGCCGCGCGGCTCGGCTTGACCGCGGTCCGCGAACTGCGGCTGATGGAACTGAAGCTGGGCGGCGGTTCGGGACCCGACCTGACCCCGCCGCAGCCGCCCGAGGGCGTCAAGGTCGACACCTTCCGGCCCGGCGAGGACGAGGACGCGTGGCTGGCGCTCAATGCGCGCGCCTTCGCGCATCACCCGGAGCAGGGGTCGTGGACTCGAAACGATCTCGCCGAGCGCGAGGCCGAGCCGTGGTTCGATCCGGCCGGCTTCTTCCTCGCCCGTTCCGCCGAAGGGCTGATCGGCTTCCACTGGACCAAGGTGCATCCGGCGGGGACCTACGGCGCGGGCCGGGTCGGCGAGATTTACGTGCTCGGCGTGGATCCGCAGTCCGGGCGCCGCGGGCTCGGCCGACTGCTCGCCCTGGTCGGATTACAGCATTTGGCGCAATCAGGACTAGAAAACGTCATCTTGTATGTAGATGGCGACAACACACCGGCCGTACGGTTGTACCTGTCCCTAGGCTTCGGCAATCGGGCCGTGGACACCATGTACGAACGGCGCGGCTCGGCGGCGTAGCACTCTTCCCGCTCCCCTCCACACCGCCCCCGACCGGGATTGTGAGCCCTGGTTCGGTCGCCCGGTGTCCCTCCGCCCGACACCCGCAGTTCACCTTCACGTGCGAGAGTTTGGATCATGGAACCGGCCGCCGACCTCCCCCGCTTCCTCGACCGCGAATCCTCCTGGCTCCAGTTCAACAGCCGGGTACTCGAGCTGGCCGAGGACAAGGAGGTGCCGCTGCTGGAGCGGGCCAAGTTCGCCGCGATCTTCGCCAACAACCTCGACGAGTTCTTCATGGTCCGGGTGGCCGGACTCAAGCGACGGATCGCCACCGGCGCCACCGGGTCCACCGCCTCCGGTTTCACCCACCGCGAGGTACTGCAACGGATCTGGGCCACGACGCGGGAGCTGATGATCAGGCATGCGCAGCTCTTCCAGGAGCAAGTGCGCCCGGAGCTGACCCAGCACGGCATCGAGATTCTGCGCTGGGGCGACTTTGACGC
>NZ_DASRGV010000233.1:0-37362 GCF_035650855.1 Actinocrinis sp.
GAACACCGTGGTGAATCCCATGGATTCGGCGGGGCCGTAGCCGTTGGCGATGGTCAGGTGGGGGTGGTGGTGTTGGATTTTGGCGGTGTGGGTGCCGGAGGCGGGTTCGCCTCCGGTGAAGGCGAGGCGTACGCCGGTGAAGGCGTGGGGGTATTCGTCGACTAGGACGTTGAAGAGGCCGGAGGAGAGTTGGAGCATGGTGACGGCGTGTTGGGCGGTCAGGCGTGCGATGTGGGTGGGTTCGGGGCGTTGTCCGGGTTGTAGGACGCAGGTGCCGCCGTGGAGCAGGGCGCCCCAGAATTCCAGGGAGAAGGCGTCCCAGGAGACGGGGGAGCATTGCAGGAAGACTTCGCCGGGTCCGAAGGTGGCGTAGTGCTGTGCGGTGAGGGTGGCGATCAGGGCGCGGTGGGGGGAGAGCACGCCCTTGGGCCGGCCGGTGGAACCGGAAGTGAACATCACACACGCCGGATCCAGCGCTGACACCTCGACGCCGAGATCGTCGCCACTGAGCGCATTGATTTGCTCGGCGTGCTCGTCGACGAGCACGAGGCATGCGACGCCGCGCAGCCGATCTGCGAGCCGGGCGCGGGTGACCGCCACGCCGATCGCCGCGTCCCCGATCACCGTGTGCAGCCGCTCGTCCGGGAAGTCCGGGTCGAGCACCGCGTACGCCGCTCCGGTCTTCGCCACCGCGAGCAGGGCCACCGCGAAGTCCAGGCCACGCTCCAGCAGCACCCCGACGATCGCGCCGCGGCCGGCGCCGGATGCGCGCAGCCGCCGCGCCAGTCGGTTGGCGCGAGCGTTCAGCTCCGCGTATTCCAGCCGCTCGTGCTCGTAGATGAGCGCGGTCGCGTCGGGTGTGCGCCGTGCCTGCCGTTCGACCAAGGCGCCGAGGCTTTCCAGGCTTCGCGGCCGCTCGCCGTCCCCGGCCTCGGTGCCGTCCTCATCGGCGAGAAGCAGGGGCCTGATGTCGACGGCGGTGTCGTTCCACCGGCACAGTGCCAGTTCGCGCTCTGCGGCATCGAGCAGCTCCAGCTCGCCCACCGCGGTGTCCGCGCGCTCGGCCAGCGCGGCCAGCACGCGGGCGAACGTGCGCTGATAAGCCGTCAGGTCGGCGGATTCCGCGAACGCCTCGTCGATCGTGTAGTCAACCCGCAGGCTCCCGCTGGGCGTGCGGCTGACCGTGAGGGACAGCTCCTCGGCGGTGCCGCCGGTAGACAGCAGATGGTGCACCGCCGGCATCCCGGCGAAGTCCGACTGCTCGTCGCCGGCCACGATATTCACCACCGGGCCGAACAGCCGGCCGGCCCGGGTGGGCCAGCCCAGATCCCGCAGCAGCTCCTCGGCCGGATAGCGCTGATGCCACTGCGCGCGCAACATCTGGGCCGCGACCTCGGCCGCCAGCGTCTCAGCGGTCTGCCCCGGCTCGACGCGGTACCGCAGCGGCAGCATGTTCGCCGCCATGCCCGGAGCGCCGCTGGTCGGGCCGAGCCGGCCCGGCATCGGCAGGCTCAGCACCACGTCCGGGTCGCCGGTCCACAGATACCGGTGCACCACGGTCGCCGCGACGAACGCCTGCTGCCAGGTCACGTTCGTGCGCTCGGCGAACCGGCGCAACCCCGCGAACACCGCGTCGTCCACGAGATCCACCCGGCGGGCGACCCGGTGCGACGGATTGCCCGCGGACGCCGGGCCGGACGGCGGGGCGGCATCGGCCATGATCCGGCGCCAGTACTCGCCATCCCGGCGATACGCGGCCGACTGCGGATACGCGGCCTGCTCGTCCAGCAGCCTGGCGAAGGAACCCAGCGGCGGCCCGGCCTCTGTGCCAGTGGCCAGGGCGGTGTAGAGCTGCGCCGCCCTGCGCCGGATCAGCGTGGAGGTGTAGCCGTCGTGGATCAGATGGTGCTCGCGGTTGTACCAGAGGTAGTGCTCGGGACCGAGCTTGAACAGCAGGTGGCCGAACAGCCGGTCCCGCAGCGGGTCGCGGGCCGTGTCCATGTCCTGACGCATCCGGCGGGCCGCTTCGCCGGAGGGGTCCGGCCCGCCGGTCAGATCGACAAGCTCCACCAGCGGCGCCCCGGGCTCAGTCTGCGGCGCCGGCCCGAAGTGCTGCGCGGGTACGCCGTCCGCCTCGGTGAAGCGCAGCCGCGCGGTTTCGTCCTCGTCGATCAGCGCCGTGACGGCGGCCCGCAGCAGCTGCGGATCGACCGGCCCGTGGATCTCGAGGTAGCCGCCCATCGTGAACACCGGGTTCCCGGGATCCATCCGCTGCGCGTACCACACGCCCAGCTGGGCCGGGTTGAGCCGGCGGGCGCCGCCGCCGGGCGCGGCGCGGCGCGCCGGGGCGGGGGGAACGGGTGCCGGTTCGGAGGACATGGTCGGCTCCTGACGGTCGCGGGTCGGAAGGTCGCTGCTCGCGGCGCGGGCCGCTCAGGCGTGCCGCTCGACGGCGTCGAGGATGTCCTGGATCGTCTCGACCTGGACGACCTCGTCATCGTCGAGCGCGATGCCGAAGCGCTTCTCGACCTGCACGAGCATCTCCACCAGGGAGAGCGAGTCGACGCCCAGGTCGGCCAGCTTCTGCTCGGGCGCGTAGCGGCCGTCCAGCTCGGGGGTGACGTAGCGGATGACCTCGTGCACGCGGTCGAGGACGGCGGCGCCGGTCGTCTCAGTGGTCGTATCCAGGGTGATGTCCATGATGCTCTCCGTGATCTCGGGTCGGGCTGCGCCGGATGGTTGGCGCGGTGCGGGAAGGTTGCAGCGGTGCCGGAAGGTCGGCGCGGTGCCGGGAACACCAGCGCCTGCGTCAGCCGCCTGCGTTGACGGACAGTTGGGGCCAGGTCAGTGCTGCCGAGGCCCAGGTAAGGCCGCCGCCGAAGGCGGTCAGCAGCACCCGGTGGCCGGGTTCGAGCGTGCCGTCGGCCAGCGCGTCCGCGAGGGCCAGCGGGATCGACGCCGCCGAGGTGTTGGCCACCCGGTCCACGTTCACCACCGCGCGCTCCTCGGCGATCCCGAGGGACTGCGCGGTGGCCACCAGGATCCGCCGGTTGGCCTGGTGCGCGACCAGCCGGTCCACGTCCGCGGGGCTCCAGCCCATCCGCTGCATCACGGTGACAGAGGCCTGCGTCATGCGGGCCACCGCGTGCCGGAACACCAGCCGGCCCTGCATGGTCAGGTAGCTGTCCGCGGGATCCGGCGGCACGTCGGCCGCGCGCTGCCGGGAACCGCCGCCGGCGGTCTTGAGCAGGTCGACCTGCGCGCCGTCGCTGCCGAGCACGTGCGCGGCCACCGCGCCGGGCTCGCCGGCGTGCCCCGCGCGCACCACGACCGCCCCGGCCCCGTCGCCGAAGATCGGCGCGGTGACGCTGTCGTCGTGGTCGATGATCGTGGAGATCGCGTCCGCGCCGATCACCAGGCCGGCCCGGTAGCCGCCGGAGGCGAGCATGCCGTCGGCGACGGACAGCGCGTAGACGAACCCTGAGCAGGCGGCGTTCAGATCGAAGGCCGCGATGCCGGGCAGCCCGAGCCGGGCGGCCACCGCGGGCGCGGTCGAGGGGAAGGTGTGGTCGGGGGTGCAGGTGGCCAGGATCAGGAAGCCGATCTCCCCGGCGTCGCAGGACGCGAGAGCCCGGCGCCCCGCCTCCACCGCCAGGTCCGAGGTCGCTCCGGCGGATTCCAGCACGAAGCGCTGCTCGATTCCGGTGCGCTCGACGATCCAGTCGACGCTCACGCCGAGGCGGCGGGCGATCTCCTCGTTCTTCACCGCGCGGTCCGGCAGGCAGGTGCCCAGGCCCGCGATGACCGCCGCCGCGGCGCCTGGTGCGCGCCCGCCGGATGGGTCAGTCTGCTGCGACACCGTGTTCGTGCTCGATGACACGGCTCCTCCAGGAGGGGATGCGGCGCCCCGGGCGGCCGGGGCTGGGGGCGGGGTCTTCGCGGTCATACTCGTTCGCGCCATCCATGGGACACCCGGCCGCTGTCCGCCTGCGGCAGTTCCCGAGGCAGCCGGGCAGCAGTTGCGCCCGGGCCCGCCAGCGCGGCGCGCACCAGGTTCAGCACTCGGAAGCGGGCCTGGCCGCCGGCGTGGCAGGTGCGCGTGGCGCCGAGCAGGAGCAGCTCGCGCACCATCCGGCCGCAGTCGGACACGTCCGCTCCGGTCAGCGCCATGACATCGGCGAGGCCGAACTCGCCGCCCCGCTCGCACAGCGCGGCCAGCAGGTCGCGCACCGGCGCGGAGAGCCGCAGCGGCGCCAGCGCCAGCGCGCCGGGCAGCGGGCAGTCCTCGTCCGGGCCGGCCAGATGGCGCAGCAGCGGGCCCGGGCCGTCGGCCAGGCACGCGTGCAGCGTCGCCAGGTCGTAGACCAGCAGCCAGGAGGCGGCGGCGCGCAGCGCGAGCGGCAGCCCGTCGAGCAGCCGGCAGATGCGCGCCACCGCCGCGAGGTCGCCGGGTTCCGGGACGAACCCGGGCCGTACCCGGCGGATGCGGCCGAGCAACAGCGCCGCCGACGGCACCTGCTCGAGCGCGCGGGCGTCGTGCTCGTCAGACGGCTGCGGCACGGCCAGCGGCTCAAGCAGGAAGACCCGCTCGCGCGGCAGGCCGAACGGCGCGGGCGAGGTGGCCAGCAGCCGCAGCCGCGGGCAGTCGCGCAGCAGCCGGGCCACGCCCTCGGCACGAGGCGCGCGGTCGCCGGCGCCGTCGAGCACCAGCAGCGCCGGCTGGTCGCCGACCAGCCTCACCAGCGCGGCGGTGCCCTCCCGTTCGGCCGCACCAGGCGAGAACAGGCCGGTGACGCAGGCGCGCACGACCGGCGCCAGGTTTTCCGCGGCGTCGCTGAGGGTGTATTCGACCGGCGCGTCCTGCGGCGCGGACCACAGCACCGGGAAGCCGGCTTCGGCGTGGACGCGCGCCGCGACCTCGAGCGCCAGCCGGGTCTTGCCCACGCCGGTCAGCCCGACGATGTGGGTGAGCCGCTCGGGTCCGGCGGACAGTTCGGCGGTCAGCGCGCGGATCTGCGGTTCGCGGCCGATCAACGCGTCCGGCGCGGCCGGGGCGCCCGGCGGCTCCGCGTCGAAGTCCGCCTTGAGCGGCCAGCCGACCCGGTCCTGCCAGGCGGCCGATTCCAGCGCCTCGCGGGCCTTCGGCCCGAGCCGCAGCCCGTCCGCGATCAGGCGCACCGTGTCGTGGCGCGGGCGTTTCGCCCGGCCCTGCTCGAGGTCGCGGATCGCCCGCACGCTGATGGTGGAGAAGTCGGACAGCTCCCGCTGGGTCAGCCCGATCCTGGTGCGGTGGTGCCGGACCAGCCGGCCGAAGGCGGTGGGCGCCTCGGCCGCGGCGGGTTCGGCGGTGAGGGGTTCGGCGGTGGGGGTTCCGGTTCCGGTCACGGTGCCTCCTCGCTAATCGTCGGCGCCGCGGACCCGGGCCGGCCTGGCCGGCGCGCGAAGGTCCCGAGGACCGGGCCGCGGCGGAGCGTGGGTGGTGGTGCCGACGTGCTGTCCCCGATATTCCGAGGCCCGGTTATCGGCGCGACATCGCCGCGTCTATCCCGCCCGCTATCACGAACTGTTCCGGCCGGGCCGTGCATCGGGCGGCCGTGATAATGCGGGGATAGCGGCGGCGATAACGCCGGGATTCCCGCCTTTCCTAGCTTGGGACTCACCGAAGCAACCCCGAGCGAAAGGCACTGAGATGCTTGTCAACACCCTCAAGAGCGCGGCCGCCACCCTCAGCCTCGCCGCCGCTCTGGCCTGCGGCTCCCTCGCGGTCAGCGCGATGCAGAACCACTCGGGTCCGGCCGCGGGCCACTCCGTGACCGCCGACGGAACGGCCACCGCGGCCCCCACCGCGAGCGCGACGCCGAGCAGCGCGAACGACCCGTGGGACTGAATTGCCTCGGTCGTCTTATCGCAATAACCGGTTAATTCCTCAGGGCGCCGCGGTTTCCGCGCCGAGCCCTTCCAACAACCGCTCGGCCTCCTGCAGTTCCCGGGTCATCGAGCGCTCGCGCAGCACCGCGATCGAGGCCTCGAGCAGCCCGGCGGCCCGCCCCGGATCCTCCAGCCGGACACAGAGCTTGGCCAGCGCCAGTCGCACCAGCGCCGCACCACCCGCGTCCATGATCTGCTCCCGGATCGCCAGCGCCCGCTCGAACAGCTCGCGAGCCTGCTGATAGCGCCCCAGATGGAGGTTGACCTCGGCGAGGTTGACCAGCAGATGGCCCTCGCCGATCACGTCGCCGGCGCCGCGCACCATCGCGAGCACCTCCGCGAGCGTATGCTCCGCCTGCTCCGGCTCGCCCCGCTGAAGCAAGACCTGTCCCACCCTGCGCAGTGCGCGCGCCTCGCCACCGGCGTATCCGACCGACCGGTAGATCGCCAGGGCCTCCTCCAGTCGAGCGTGCGCGCCGCCCCCGTCCCCTCGCTGCATCCATATATGCGCGCTCTGCGTCAGCGCCGTCGCCTTCCCGACGATGTCGCCGGCCTGGTCGAAGGCGCGCAGCGACCGCTCGTACAGCGCCAGCGCCCGCTCCGAGTCCCCGCTCTGCCGCTCCAGCAGCGCCAGGTCCCGCCAGCACAGCGCCCGGCCGTGCACGTCGCCGAGCTCGTCGAACAACCGCAGCGCCGACTCCAGCGCGGAGCGGGACTGCTCGGCCTGGCGTTTGCTCAGGTACAGCGTGCCGAGCGAGCCGAGCAGCGCGGCGCTGCCCCGTTTGTTGCCGGCCTGTCGAGCGGCTGTCAGAGCCTGCATATGCGTGCTCTCCCACAGATCGAGATAGCCGCGCGCCTCGAACAGGGTGACCAGTGTCGTGGCCAGCTCCCAGCAGGCCTCGTCCAGCTTGGCCGTCGCGGCGTGGCCGACCGCGTGGCACAGGTTCACGTGCTCGCCGTCCATCCAGTCCAGCGGCTCGGCGAGCAGCCTGCCGACGTAGGCGTCAGGGGGCTGCCAGCGGGTCGCGTCGCCGCGCAGCACCGTGTAGTCGCCCCCGTAGATCGCCCGGTGCGCTTGCTGCAGGATGGCCAGCCATCCGCCGATCATCCGCTCGGCCGCCGCGTGCTGCACGTCCGGCGGGTCGTTGGCCTCGAGCTCCTCGCGGGCGAACATCTTGATGATCTCGTGCAGCCGGTAGTGGAACTCGCCGCTGCGCGAGACGCCGACCACGTCCAGCATCTGCACGTCGACGAGCGTCTCCATCAGGTCGGAGGGCTGCGGCCTGTGGTCGTCGAGCAGCGCGCCGGCCAGCCAGCCGGGCAGCGTCGGTCCCTGCGCGAGGCTGAGCAGCCGCAGCAGCCTGCGATCGGCCCAGCCGAGCCCGTCGTGGGTCAGCGAGAGGCTGGCGCGCACCGTCATCTCGCCGTGGGCCAGCTCGTCGAGCCGGTGCCGCTCGTTGGCCAGGCGCTCCACCATCGAGGCCAGCGACCAGTGCGGGCGCGCGGCCAGCCGGGCGGCGACGATGCGCAGCGCCAGCGGCAGGCCGCCAACGGTGCGCGCCAGCGCGGCCGCGGCCTCGTACTCCCGGGACACCCGGTCGGCGCCGATCACCTGGCCGAGCAGTTCCAGCGCCTGGTGCGGGCCGAGGATGTCCAGTTCGATCCAGTGCGCGCCGGGCAGCCCGGTCAGCCGCGCCCGGCTGGTCACGATGACCGCGCAGCGGCCGGCTCCGGGCAGCAGCGGCGCGACCTGTCGCTCGGCGGCGGCGTCGTCGAGCACGATCAGCACCCTGCGCGTCGCCAGGATGGTGCGGTACATCTCGGCGCGCTCGTCCACCGAGTCGGCGATCATCGACCCGGGAATGCCCAGCGCGCGCAGGAAGCGGCCGAGGACCTGCCGCGGCGACACGGGCTCCGGGCCAGTACCGCGCAGGTCGCAATACAGCTGCCCGTCCGGGAAATAGGCGTCGCCGAGGAGGTGCCCTATGTGCGTGGCAGCAGTGCTCTTACCGATGCCGGGCCGGCCGACGATCATCACCACCCGGGTTGCGCCCGCGCCGTCGAGCACCTCGCGGACGGAGGCGACCAGCGGCTCGCCGCCGATGAAGTCCGCGGTGTCCGCGGGCAGCTGATGCGGCTTCTCGTCTCGGAACGCGGAGACCACGGGGTCGTCCCCGGGCGCCGCCGGGCCCGGCGCCGCCCCGGTCACCGCGCTCGCGGAGGCCGCGGCCGCCGCGACCGGGCGGGCCAGCGGCTCGGCGGCGACCAGCAGGTCCGGGTCGCCGGCGAGGATCGAGGCCTCGAGGGCGCGCAGCTCCTCGCCGGGGTCGAGGCCGAGCTCGTCGGCGAGCAGGTCGCGGCCGACCCGGTACGCGTCCAGCGCCTCGGCCTGCCGCCCGGAGCGGTACAGCGCGAGCATGTACTGCCGCCGCAGCCGTTCGCGCAGCGGATGTTCGTGCAGCAGCAGCCCGATCTCGCCGATGAGCTGGTGGTGGCGGCCGAGGCTGAGTTCGAGTTCGAGGTAGGTCTCGACAGCGGCCAGCCGGTCCTCGTCCAACCGCATCGCCTTGGTCCGCAGCGTCTCGCTCGGCAGACCGCTGAGCGCCGGTCCGCGCCACAACGCCGCCGCCGTACGCAGCAGATCGGCGGCTTCGGCGACGCGCCCCTCGCGCGCGAGGACGCGGGACTGGTGCACGTTGCGGGTGAACAGTTGCAGGTCCAACGCATCCGGGCCGACGCGCATGAGATAACCGGGCGGGCGGGTGGAGATCGGCGCGTCGATCTCCGCGTCGGACAGCTCCTTGCGCAGCCGGGAGACACAGATCTGCACCTGCGTGCGCGCGGTGCTCGGCGGGTTCTCGTCCCAGATCAGATCGACGAGGTAGTCGACGCTGACCACGCGGTCGGCCTCGAGCAGCAGCGCGGCCAGCACCGCCTCCTGCCGGCCGGGCGGGATCCGCACGGGCCGGGCCGGCCCGCGCACCTCGAGCGGCCCCAGGACGCTGAACACGAATCCTGAGTTGCTGGTGCTGGGCGCCGTGAACGGCTCGGCCATGCGCGCTGCTTCTCCAGGGCTCGTTGACTGCTATTCGAGCGTTGCGAGACTGATCGACAGTGTTACCGATTGAACGCGCTGTGTCCACGCAACGGAGTCGGCATGGAGGCGAACGGACGATAGCGGCGGGATAACGCGGGGTAGGGCCGCCCTGCCAGAGTGTCTGACGTCGAAGGTTTCTGCCTTCCAGCTCAGAAAATCGCCGACTCTGGTCGGGCCGCACGTGAAGGATGTGCACCATGTTCAGCGACGAAGCGGAGTCCCTGCGGCCGAGCGCCTCGGTCACCGCGGCAGGGATCGACCACGTGCGCCTGTCATATCATTACCTTGACTCCGGCGACATCGACGGCTACGGCTCGCTGCTCGACGACGACGCGCAGCTTCGCTGGCCGGAGGCTCCGCTGGGGCGAGGCCGGGCGCAGGTGCTCAGCCTGCAGAAGGGCCTGGCGGGGCCGCCCTCCCGGCATGAGATCCGCAAGGTCGTCGCGTCCGGCGACACGGTGGTGGTCACCGGCCGGTACACCCCGTCGAGGTCCGGCCGCGGCGGCAAGGCGGCGGCGGTGGAGTTCGCGGACCTCTTCACGCTCTCCGACAAGGGCATGCTGCTGACCCATCACCGGTACTACTTCGTCGCTCCCTGACAATCAGCTTCCGTATAGAGTGCCCGCGCCGCGATGTATGAGTTCGCAGTTATCGGGGAACCATGCCGCGATGGAATCCGGCGCGCGGCAGCCCGGCGCGGGGCACACCGACCCGCTGGTCTCGGCCGCGGCTACGGCGGCGACGCTGGAGGATCTCGCAGCTCTGCTGCGGGATCTGCGGCGCCGGCACGCGCGCAGCCGCCGGGACAGCAACCTGACTTACCGGGAGCTGGCCGCCAGGACCGGCTGGTCCCAGACCGCCATCGCTGAATATTTCACGGCCCGCACCCTGCCCCCGACCGACCGCTTCGACGCGCTGCTCGAGGTGCTGGGGGCGACCCGGGCCGAGCGCGGCGCACTGGCGACCGCCCGCGACCGGATCGAAGAGGCCGACCGGCGGACCAGACGCAGCCGGAGCGGACCGCGTCCCGCAGGGGCCGGAGCGTCGCCGGCGGTGACGGTGGTGAGAGCGGCGCAGCAGTTGCCGGCCGCGCCCCGGACGTTCACCGGCCGTACCCGTGAGCTGGCCTATCTGGACTCGGCTCTGGAAGATCAAACGCGGGACGACGGCACGCCGGTGATCTGTGCGATCGGCGGTATGGGCGGAATCGGAAAGACCTGGCTCGCGGTGCACTGGGCGCACCGGCACCTGGACCGGTTCCCGGACGGCCAGCTGTATGTCAACCTGCGTGGATTCGAGCCTGTCGGCCAGCCCATGACTGCGGCCGCCGTGGTACGCGGCTTCCTGGAGGCGTTGGGCGTGCCTCCCGCCGCGGTGCCGGTCGCTCCGGAAGCCCAGGCCGGCCTGTATCGCAGCCTGGCGGCCGGTCGCCGGATGCTGATCCTGCTGGACAACGCGCGCGACACCGCGCAAGTGACTCCGCTGCTGCCCGGAGACGCGACGTGCACGGTGCTCATCACCAGTCGCCGACAACTGACGGGGCTGATCGCCACGCACGGCGCGCGATCGGTGGCGCTGGACGTGCTGCCCGAGGACGACGCCCGCCGGCTGCTCGCCCGCCACCTCGGCGGCGCCCGTCTCGACGCCGAACCGGAGGCCACGGCCGCGTTGCTGGACTGCTGCGCGGGGCTGCCGCTGGCGCTGGGCATCGTCGCCGCCCGCGCCACCGTTCATCCCCACCTGACTCTCGCGGCCTTGGCCGCCGAATTGCACGAGAGCGCGCACCGGCTCGACGGCCTCGACGCCGGCGAACCCCAGGTCGACCTGCGTGGCGTGCTGTCCTGGTCCAGCCGGGCGCTGTCGCCCGAGGTCGCCAGGGCGTTCGGACTGCTCGGCATCGCCCCCGGCCCGGACCTCGCGCTCGCCGCCGCGGCCGCACTGCTCGGCCTGCCGCTGGTGAAAACCCGCACCCTTCTGCGCACGCTGGAACACGCGCACCTGGTCCAACAGCACGCTCCCGAGCGCTACCGCATGCATGACCTGCTCAGGTTGTACGCCTCCGAACAAGCCGACGAGCAGCACCCCCCTGCCGAACTGCAAGCCGCCTTACGGCGTCTGGTCGACTTCTACGTGCATACCGCATATGCGGGCGCTCAATTACTCGCGCACTGTCCCACGCCCCTGATAGCCGAGCCGGAAGCCGGAGCGGTGACCCACCCGCTGCCCGACACCAGTGCGGCGATCGCCTGGTTCGATGCCGAGCACGGCAACCTCCTGGCCGCCCAACAGCTGGCGCGAGCCCAGGGCTGGGATGCACCGGTCTACCATCTGGCCTGGGCGCTCGACCCCTACCACCGGCGCCGCGGCCATATCGCGCACCAGGCCGAAACCTGGCAGCTCGCCGTGGCCAGCGCCCGGCAGCTGCCGGAACAGGCCGCCCGGGTGCAAGCTCAGCAGATGCTCGGCGACGCCTACGCCCAACTGGGCCGGACCACCGACGCCCTCCGCTCGCTTCGCAAAGCCCTGACCCTCGCCGAGCAGGCCGGCGACATCACCAGCCAGGCCCAGATCCACCACAGCCTGGGCGGGACCTGGGAACGGCACGGCGACGACGACCGGGCGCTGGAGCATGCCCACCGCGCCCTGCTGATCTTCCAGACGCTGGACGACCCCTACCAGCAGGCCAGGGCGCTCAACGGCGTCGGCTGGCTGCAAATCCGGCTCGGCAAGTACGGCGAGGCCCGGGCCAACTGCGAGGCCGCGCTCGCGCTGCTGCGCAGCCTGCCCTTCAACGAGCAGCGAATCGGGGAGGCCAACACCCTCGACAGCCTCGGCTGCGTCGCCCACCACCTGCGCGAATACGACCAGGCTCTCGACTACTACGACCAGGCCCTGACCATCTGCCGCGCCCAGGGCCACAGCTATCTCGAAGCCGACATCCTTCGGCACATCGCCGAGACCCGGTTCGCGCAGCGCCGCCTCGATCAGGCCCGCGGCTCCTGGGAGTGCGCGCGTGAGCTCTACCTGGCGCAGCACCGGCTCGCCGCCGCCTCGCGCGTTCAGCAACAGCTGGACGGCCTCGCGCCGTGAACCCGACCGCCGGACGGTGGATCGGGTCCGCGCGACCCCGGGCGCGGACCCGATCCACCGTGCGGATCACCCGTAGGAGATGGACGTGAGGTTGCAGCTGCGGTCGGTCGTGTAGTAGCCGTAGTACGCATACTGATACAGGCTGCACACCCAGTTCGCGGTGGCCGTCGAGGTGCCGGGCGTCAGGCTGTAGGTGTAACCCACCCAGTTGCTGTTCTCGACGTAGCCGTTACCCCCGCAGTACGTGTCCAGCGCCACGCTGTTCGCGGTGGTGGGCACGATGAAGGTCACCTCCTTCTCCTGCGAGTTCACCTGGTAGCCGGAGGCGCCCAGGGCCGTGTAGGTCCAGCCCGAGCCGTAGTTGATCGCGAAGCCGTACATGAGCGTGCCGTCTGAGCAGGTGACGTACGAGTTGATCGCGCGCCCGCTGTCCGCCGACGCGGAGGAGGGCACGGCGGCGGCGGACAGGAGGAGGGCGCCGAGGGCCGATCCGAACGCGGCCGCTCTGCGGCGCACAGCTGCCTTGGTCATGGGACGTCACGATCCTTCCGAGTAGTCGAGACGCGATGCCGTCACCGAGCGGCGTGCCTGCTCGGATGTCCGGTCCATGGTGTCCGCCGGGCGTGGCGGCCATCGCGGATTCCGTACACCGCCGAACACGGCCGAAAATCGGCGCACGTCGCCCCGCGCCGGCGAAGTAGTGTTCCGCCGTGGCTCCCTTTTCCGCGCAGCGCTTCTACGACGAGCTCGCCGATGACTACCACCTGATCTATCCGGACTGGTCGCTATCGGTGGCGCGGCAGGGGAGCGCCTTGGACGCGCTGGTACGCGAGTACCTGCGCCGCGCGAAGCCGCTGGACATCCTGGACTGCTCCTGCGGGATCGGCACGCAGGCGATCGGCCTGGCCGAGCGCGGACACCGCGTGGTGGCCACGGACCTGAGCCCGGCTGCCGCGGCACGCGCGGACACGGAAGCGCGTCGCCGCGCGCTGGTGATGGCGGCCGCGGCGGGGGACATGCGCGCGCTGCCGTTCGCCGACTCCTCGTTCGACGTCGTGCTGAGCGCGGACAACGCGCTCGCGCACCTGCTGACCGAGGACGAGGTGCGCCGCGCGGTGGGCGGCATGCGGCGGGTCGTGCGCGACCAGGGCTTGCTGGTGCTCACGGCGAAGGACTACGGCGACGCCCGGCAGGCCCGTCGGCAATCCACGGTGCCGGCCGTGACGGACACCCCCGCAGGGCAGGTGGTGACGTTCCAGCTGTGGCACTGGCAGGACGACGGGGTCTACGACTTCGACCACATCCAGCTGCTGCCGGACGGCGATAGCTGGCAGGTCCGGGTGCGTCGGGCGACCTCGCGGGCCTGGACGCTGGAAGAACTGGCGCAACTCGTGCGGGAATGCGGGTTCGACGACGTGACGTGGCACAGCGTGGACGAGTCGCATTTCTTCCAGCCGGTTTTGACGGCGCGGCCGGTCTAAGCCGAGGGTGCGCCGAATCAGGCCTTTTCGTCAGCCTGGCCCGTGTCCGGGGTCGGCGTCCGGCGTGCTCAGCGCGGTCTGCGTGTGCAGGCTCGGCCCGTCACCGTCCGCACGGTCCGCGTGCCAGGTGAGGACGGTGTCTCGCGAGTAGCGGTGCAGTGCGGCGCGGTCCGGCTGGCCGATCTTGGCGATCAGGCTCGCGATGTGCTTCTCGGCGGTGCGCGGCGAGATGTAGAGACGGCTGGCGATGTCCCGGTTGCCGGTCTGACTCGCCATCAGTTCGAGCACCTCGAACTCGCGGGCGGTGACGCCCAGGAGCCGCAACTCCCGCGGAACCCGGTTCAAGCTGCTCCACACCGGCGACGCGCGCCTGCTGTACCGGCGCGGGACGCTCACGCTCGCATCCGGCGGCGCCGACGCGGCCGCGGCCGCGCTCGCGGATTTCGACGGCGCGCTCGAGTCAGACCCCGCATATGTGCCGGCCCTGGCGGCCCGCGCCGGGCTCGCGTTCGACCGCGGCGATCAAGAGGCCGCACTCAGCGACCTGACCCGCGCGGTCGAAGCGGCCCTCGACGACCCGGATCTTCTCTACAACCGGGGCTACCTGAGGCAGGCCGCGGGACGTTGGCGTGACGCCATCGACGACTACACCCGCACGCTCGCTCTGCCCGGCGCGGACGGGGCCGAGTTGCTGCAGCGCCGCGCCGAGTGCGATCGGGCCACCGCCAAAGGCTCCGGACGTGATCTCGCGGACGCGCTCGGGCGGGGCGCGCCGGCTGGTGCGGCGTGACATCCGCACCGCTGACCGCCAACGCCCCAGGCGCGACCGCACAAAGCGAGGCGGAGTACGGCGAGCCGACCCGGGATACAGCGGACCCAGACGACTTGCCGATCCTGAACGGAGTGCTCGCGGCCGCAGTCTGCCGAGTCGAGCGGACGATCCGCATCGCAGACCACGTACTCGTTCTGGGCCTGCCCGGCTGGTGCGGTGGCCCGCCACAGACGCGCGATCGGCCGGCCCTGATCCGCTTCGCCGGCACCTCGCAGCCGCTTCCCGGCTCAGCCCTCGCCTCACGGGTCGCAGTACGCAGAAATGTAAAGGACGCTTGACGCGTCTCGTGGTGTAAAGCTAGCTTTACACCACGGAGGAAATCATGCGCGTACGCACGCACAGTCACGGCAGTCGCCGAATGCTCCCGGTCGCTGCGCTGATCGCCGCGACGGTGGTCGGCTCGTCGTTTCCCGCGAGCGCCGCTACCTCGGGACCGGCCTCGGGCCGCGGCGCGCTAATCAGTTCTCTGCGAACCGATCTTTCGCAGTATCTGGCCGCGCGTGGTGTGCCGGAACACATCTCCGCGCTCGGGCTCGCGGTGACCTTCGCAGGACGCGACGACGAGCGGGACATCAGCCTCGCCGCCGGCACGACGACGTACGGCGGCCAGACCCCGGTATCGCCCCGCGCGGCTCTGGCAGATCGGGAGCAACACCAAGGCGTTCACGTCCGTGATGCTCCTGCAGCTGGAGGCTGAGCGGAAACTGTCGATCAACGACACGCTCGGCACCTGGCTGCCGCAGTATCCCGCCTGGAGCCGCGTCACCGTCAAACAACTGCTGGACATGACCAGCGGCATCCCGGACTACACGTCGCAGCCCGCGTACTTGCAGGCGCTCGCGGCGAATCCGAACGCGACGTTCCACGCCGCGCAGCTCGTCTCCTACGCGTATGGACCCGCGCTCGGCTCCGGGTACGCGTACTCGAACACGAACTATGTCCTCGCCCAGCTGGTCATCGAGCGGGTGAGCCACGACAGCTACGGCGATCAGCTCGCCAAGCGCATCCTCATCCCGCTGCGACTGCGCAACACCTGCTTCGCGCCCTACACGTGCCCGGCGAGCTTCGCGGCCCGAATGCCGACCGGCTACCTGTTCGAGTCCGCCGATCCTTCGCTCCAGGGCTACCCGGTCCCGCCGCTCAACCTGACCTTCGCGCAGGGCGCCGGCGCCATCATCGCGTCCCTGCACGACATGGCGACCTGGGACCGCGCGCTCTACCGCGGCGGGCTGCTCCCCGCGAAGCAGCAGCGGGAACTGGAAAGCCTGGTGTCGACCCAGACCGGACTGCCGATCAGCACCACCACGCCCAGCGACCCCGAGGGCTACGGCCTCGGCGTCGCCCAGCTCACCTCGCCGCTCACCGGAACGGTCTGGTTCTACGAGGGCGAGACCTACGGCTTCCGCGTGCTGCACGTCTACCTGCCGGGCTCGCGCACGCTCATCGCGCTCGCCGCCAACAGCGCGGTCGGCACCGCGGACCAGCTCGACTCGCTGCTCGTGTCGGTTTATCAGACCCTGCAGAGCAGCGGAGTAATTCCGGCGGGCGAAGGGAATGTCGGCTCCGAGCTCGGCATGAGCTCTCCCGTCGTGCACCCGATGAACTGACCGTCATAGCGTGGGCTTATGGAGTTCAGTCGGGAGTTGCGTGAGGACGTGCTTTCTGGCGAGATCACGGTCTCGTTCCGGCTCTGGAGCCGGCCGAAGGTGAAGCCGGGCGGCCGCTACCGCGTCGGCAGCGGCCAGATCGTGGTCGACTCGGTCGACTTGGTTCCCTTCTCCGCCATCGACGAGGCCGACTTGCGACGCTGCGGCGACGCGGATCTCGAATCGCTGCGGCGGCGGGCCGCCCACGCCGGACCCGTCCACGACGACACGCTCCTGTACCGAATCGAATTCCACGTCGCCGATTAGGATCAGGCGGTCGCGGCGCGGGGCGCCTCGGCGAAACATACTCAGCGTTCGTGTACGACGCCGTGTCACGTTTGCTTCGCACCGCGTACCTGATGGATCATCAGCTACGCGCGAAGGAGTGATCGTGACCCACCCGCTTGGAAGCCGCACCGAACCCACCGTGCCGGCCGCCCGCAATCCCGTAACCCAGGGTTCGACGGGATACGCGGTCGTCGATGTGGAGACCTCGGGCTTCCACCCGCCGAAGGCGGAGGTCGTGGAGATCGCGATCGTGCACGTCGACGGCGGTGGGCGGATCACCGGCAGCTGGGACACGCTGATCCGGCCGCTCGGCTCGGTCGGTGCGACGCACGTCCACGGCATCACGGAGGCCATGGCCCGCGACGCGCCGAGTTTCCGCAGCGTCGCCTCCGCCCTGCACAGCCTGCTGGTCGGGCGGGTGGTCGTGGCTCACAACCTGCCGTTCGACGCGAAGTTCCTCATCGCGCACTTCGCTCAGGCAGGCATCGCAGCGCCCGAAATCCGTGACGGGGTGTGCACCCTGCGCGTCGCCAAGCGGTACATCCCCGCCTCTCGCCACCAGCTCGCCGACTGCTGCCGACACGCGGGCATCGCGCTCACCGACGCGCACAAGGCGATCGGCGACGCTACAGCCACCGCAAAGCTGCTCGGGTATTTCCTGCGGCTCGGCGTGCCACTGCCCGGCAGCCCCGTCCTGTCCGCATCTCTCCTCCCGCAGCAGCGCGAACCGGTGGAGAGGCTGCTGCGGCCGCGCGTCGGCCGCCTCGGCCAGCGATAGCTCGCCCGCGGCTCGACGCGGCTTGTGCAGAGCCGAGCTGCGCTGCGCGGGCGCGTTACGCGTTGGCGACCAGGTTCGTGCAGTAGGGGAGCACGTTCTTCTTCGTTCCGGCCGCTGCGATCACCGTCGCCCGGTCGGCACCCTTGAGGACCGACGGCCAGCCGTTTCCGGCGGCGACGACGGAGCGGCACAGATCGAGCAGGGTGGGCGACGCGGTCGGCGCTGCTGTGCTCGCAGATGGCACCGGGACTGCCGAGGTCTGCGCGCCCGTGCCGGTGCCGGTTCCCGTACCGGTACCCGTGCCCGCGCCAGTGCCTGACGTCGAACCGGCCGCCGCCTGGGTCGCGCCCAGCACCATGCCTCCGGCGACGCCGGTCGTGGACTGCGGCGAGCCGGGGGGCGTGTGCTCGTTCGCGGTGTTCTTGGTGGCGCTGCTCGAGGTGGCCGCCGGGACGGCGCCGTACGGCTCGAGGACGGTGCTCGGATGGCTCGAGTTCGATCCGCCGTTGAGCTCCGAGGCACCGAGGCAGGCCGCGGCGAGCCCGATGATCGCCAGCGCGATCGCCGCGCCCAGCGCGATCACGCTGCGCCGCCGCGGGGACTTGAACAGGCTGCCCGCGAACTGCGCGGCGCCGGCCGTGGGATGCACGCCGACGCTGGCAAGGTCGTGTTCGGCGGAGCGGGTCGGCTTCGTCCGCGCGGCGACCCGCCGGTACGCCCGGATCGCGGCGATGGTCGAGCTCAGTACGCCGCGCATGCCGTCCCCATTTCCCTGTCGCTTGATACGTCGTCACTTGACCACAACCAGGGTGCCACCGGCAAGAGCGCAACCTGCGGTGCTTACATAGCTTGTGACAAAAGCCGGGCGGCGCCGTCCGGGGCTTCTGTCGGCGCGCTGAGGCATGCTGGTGGCATGACACCGGAATCGGAGGACCGCACTGACGCCCGGAGCTCGGGGGCACCCGACTCGTCGCCGGCCGTCTCGGTGATGCTGATCGTTCCCGACGCGGACGCGGCGGTCGCTTGGTACAGGAGTGCCCTCGGAGCCGGGCAGCTGTGGGACCTGGGCGGCGTGGCGGGCCTGGAGATCGGGGGCGCCCCGTTCTTCCTGCACGAGGTCAATCCGAAGAATCCCGCCGAGGCGAGCCCGATCCAGATCGGCGCCACGAGCACGCGCGTCGAGCTGTTCGTCGATGATCCTGACGAGTTCATCCGCCGTGCCGTCGCCGCAGGTGCGACCGGGGGAGCTGAGGTCGAGGAGCACGACATGCCGTGGGGAGTGCATCGCCAAGGCGGCTTCACCGACCCGTTCGGGCACCGGTGGTCGGTGGGCGACAAGTCACCGCTGCGTGCGTTCCCGCGCTGATCGGCGCGAGTTGCGTCGCTGAGCTCTGAAGCGCGGCGCCGGTTCGCTATCGGCCGGCGACTTGTGGGATGAGCGAGCGGGAGCCGCTCGCCAGGATGGTGGAGATCAGTGCCTTGACGGCCGGACGCTGCTCGGCACGCGCGTTGGCCAGCAGCACCAGGTCAATGTGGCCGAGTTCCGGCAGCCGGTGCGCCGGGCCCAGCGCGGTGAGCTGCGCCGGAACGAGGCTGGCTGCCATCGCCGAGATGCCGATTCCGGCCGCCACGGCCGCGATCAGGCCGTTCACCCCTCGGCAGACACAGGCGCTGCGGTAGGGCAGTTGCGCCCGGTTCAGCGCCTTGCGTATCTCAGTGCGCGACAAGCTCGGCGCCGGGTAGACGACCAGCGGCACCGGCTTGCTCAAGTCGAGCCTGGTGGACTGCGTGCCGACCCACACGAGCCGGTCGCGCTTGACCAGCTGGCCGCGCTCCTCGCCGTCCAGGCGCTTGCCGATCAGGACGTCCAGCTTGTCGTTGGCCAGCCACTCGTGCAGCATTCCGCTCTGGTCGACGGTCAGGTAGAAGTCGACCTGCGGATTGTCGCGCCGAAATTCGCGCAGGATCTGCGGCAGCCCGGTCAGCGCGAGGTCGTCCGAGATGCCGATGCGCAGCCGACCGCGCGGCCGGGTGCCGCTGAAATAGGCGGCGGCCTGCTCGTGCGCGGCCAGGATCGTCTTCGCGAAACCGATCATCGCCTCGCCGTCCGGGGTCAGCGCCAGCGAGTGCGTCGTGCGGTGCACCAACACCCGCCCCACCTGCTGCTCCAGGCGCCGGATGTGCTGGCTCACGGTCGGCTGCCGGATGCCCAATCGCTCGGCGGCCTGCGTGAAGCTGCCAGTCTGTTCCACCGCGA
The DNA here is from genome assembly GCF_035650855.1 of Actinocrinis sp. Classification (GTDB taxonomy): domain Bacteria; phylum Actinomycetota; class Actinomycetes; order Streptomycetales; family Catenulisporaceae; genus Actinocrinis. The sequence continues at coordinate 19,398 of NZ_DASRGV010000233.1, forward strand.
GCAGCGTGGCGAGGAGCTCGGGATCGTAGGCGGTCATAACAGCACCCTATAACTGCTCATCGGATCATCGGCCTTCTCTATGAGCTTTTCGCGGCAGAGAATGGCAGCACCGCATTACCTGCGAGAGGCTTTCCCGTGACTTCGGCGGCTACCGTCCGACATCCGATCTCGATTTCGCCCGACTCCTCGAATTCGTCCGACTCCGCGAACCTGTCTAGCTCCGCCGGTTCTCCGAGCTCTTCAAACTCTTCCAGCTCTGCAAAGTCTTCCAGCGGCGCCTTCGCGGCACTCCGCTTCCGCGCTTACCGGACCTACGTCGCCGGGCAGAGCCTGGCCAACATCGGTGCGTGGATGCAGAGTGTCGCGCAGGACTGGCTGGTGCTCCGCCTCACCGACAGCGCCACCGCCGTCGGCATCACCATGGCGCTGCAGTTTCTCCCGATGCTGCTGTTCGGCGTGCACGGCGGCCTGCTCGCCGACCGCTGCCCGAGGCGCCGGCTGCTGCTGGCCACGCAGAGTGCGAACGCGCTGCTCACCGGGGCGCTCGCGGCGCTCACCATCGTCGGGGCGATCCGCGCCGAGCACGTCTACGTCTTCGCCTTCCTCTGCGGGCTGGTCTTCGTGGTCGACGCGCCCACCCGCCAGGTCTTCGTGGCCGAGGTGGTGCCGCCGCAATACCTGCAAAGCGCGATCTCGCTCAACGGCGCGGTCTTCCAGGCGACCCGGCTCGTGGGTCCGGCCGTGGCCGGTCTGCTGATCGGGACCGTCGGCACCGGCTGGGCGTTCGCGGCGAACGCGCTGTGCTATCTCGGGCCGACGGTCGGGCTGCTGCGACTGCGCGCGAGCGATCTCATCCCCGCCGCCCCGCCTGACCGCGAACCCCGGCCGCTGCGCACCGCGCTGCGCCACGTCCGCGAGCGCCCGCAGGTGTTCTGGACCATCTTCCTGGTCGGCGTCGTCGGAATGTTCGGCCTGAACTTCCCGATCGTGCTGACCGCGATGGCGAGCCGGACCTTCTCCGCCGGAGCCGGCATGTACGGGCTCTTCAACGTGGTGCTCGCGGTCGGCTCGGTGGCCGGCGCGCTGCTGGCCGGCGGCCGCCCGGCCGGCCGGCTGCGGCTGATCGTCATCCTTGGCGGCCTGTTCGGCCTCTTCCAGGCGCTCGACGCGGTGGCGCCCGACCTGCTCGGCTTCCTCGTGCTGCTCATCTGCATGGGCGCCGCGAACCTGGCGTTCCAGGCGATGGCGAACGCGTCCGTCCAACTGCGGGTCGACCCGCAGGTGCGGGGCCGGGTGATGGGCCTCTATCTGATCGCGTTCATGGGCGGGACCCCCATCGGCGCGCCGATCATCGGGGGACTCACCAATCACTTCGGCGCGCGGGCCGGCATGCTCGCCTGCGGCCTGATCCCGATCGTCGCCTGCATCATCATCGTGCTGATAAGGGGCGGTCGGCTGCGGGCCTCCGCCGTCATTTGACCGCACCGACGGTGACGCCGCGGGTCAGGGTGCGCTGGAAGATGAGGAAGAAGACGATCGCGGGCAGGATGCCGAGCAGCCCGGAGGCGGCCTGCATGGTCACGTCGACGATGTGCTCGCCCTGGGCCAGGCCGAGCGCGACCGGAACGGTCTGGTTCTGGTTGGAGACCAGGAAGACCAGCGGGAGCAGGAACTCGTTCCAGGTCCAGATGAAGAAGAAGGTCAGCAGCACCACCAGGGTCGGGCGGCTGATCGGGACGACGACCCGCCACAGGATCCGCCAGGTCCCGGCCCCGTCGATGCGCGCGGCCTCCAGGATCTCGCGCGGGAAGGCGCCGAGGACGGAGGAGAGCAGGTAGGTGCCGAAGGCGCTTTGGACGACGGTGAAGATGATGATGATCGCCGTGCGGGTGTCGTACAGGCCGACCTGCTTGGCCAGGTAGTAGAGCGGATAGACCAGGCCCTCCTGCGGCAGCAGGTTCGCGATCAGGAAGGCGACGATGATCCACGTGCGTCCCCGCACCCGTCCGATGCCGAGCGCGTAGGCGTTGAGGATGGACAGCAGTACGGCCAGGATCGCGACCGCCGCGCTGATCAGGGTGCTGTTGAGCAGCACCTGGCCGAAGTCGACCAGGTTCCAGAAGGTCTTGAGGTTGGCCAGGCTCAGGCCGTGCGGCCAGGCGAGCGGCCCGTGCGCGGCGTAGTCCGTGCTGGTCTTGACCGCGTTCATCGCGACGAGCCCGAAAGGGGCCAGCATCAGCAGCGCGGCCAGCACGAAGGCGATAAGCACCGGGTAGCCGCCGCGGCGGCGGGCGCCGGTGCGGTTGCGGGCGAGGCGGGCGGTGTACACGGACACGGTCAGACCTCCTCGTCGTCGCGCCGGCGGAACTGCACCGTCACGAAGACCGCCGTGATGACCAGCGTGATCAGGGCGAGCACGGTGGCGGTGGCGGCGCCGTAGCCGACCTGCGTCTTCTCGAAGAAGTTCTGATAGGAGAAGTAGGAGGGGATGTCGGTCGAGTAGCCCGGCCCGCCGCGGGTGAGCACGTAGATCGGCGCGAACGCCTTGAGCGCCGCGATGGTGCACATCAGCAGTACGACGTAGAACTCCGGCCGGATCTGCGGGACGGTCACGTGCCAGAACCGGCGGGCCCACGAGGCCCCGTCCAGTTCGGCGGCCTCGTACAGCGTCGGGTCGATGCGTTGCAGCCCGGCCATGAAGACCACCAGCGGGAAGCCGATCTGGATCCAGACCATGACCGCCATGACCGAATACAGCGCGGTCTTCGGGTCGCCGAGCCAGTCGTGCGCCAGCGGCCCGAGGCCGACGTCGCGCAGCGCCGAGTTGAGCACGCCGTTGTCGGGAGCCAGGATCCAGCCCCACACCACGCCCATGACCGCCAGCGGCATCACCTGCGGCAGGTAGATGCAGGCGCGCAGCACGCTGGCCGTGCGCGGCCCGAACTTCTTGCCCAGATAGTCGAACAGCGCGGCGGCCACGACGAGGCCCAGCACCGTCGGCACGACGGCCATCGCGACGATGAGCAGGACGTTGTGCCAGAACGAGGACCAGAACACCGAGTCGGCCACCAGCCGCCGGTAGTTGCCCAGGCCGATCCACGTCATGGGGCCGACGCCCTGCCAGCGGTTGAAGCTGATCCAGACGTTCATCCCGAACGGCACCGCGATCACGGCCGCGAAGAGGACCGCGCCGGGCACCAGGAACAGCGGGTAGCCGCGGCCGGTGCGCCGGCCGCGGCGGCGCCGGGCGGCGCGCGCCGCCCGATCCGGCGCCGCCGCCTCGGTCCGGCCGGCGGCTGCGGCCACGCTCACTGGTTCAGGCCCTGCTGGTACGCGGTCTGCAGGCTGCCGAGCACCGAGTTCGGGTCCTTGCCGTTGATCAGGTCCTGGGTCGCGGCGGTCAGCGTGTCGTAGAACCCCGGCACCGGCCAGTCCGGGTAGTAGGCCAGGCCGCCCGAGGCGGCGAGCGTGTCGTAGTGCTGAATCAGCTCCTTGGCCTTCGGGTCGGTCACGTCCGCCGGGTTCGCGGCCACCGGGACGGCGCCCTTGTTGGCGATGACGTCCTGCACGTCCTTCTGCAGCGTGATGTTGATGAAGTCGTAGGCCAGCTGCTTGTTGCCGGACTTGCTCGGCACGACCCACAGGTTGCCGCCGGAGCCGGGCACCAGGCTGCTTCCGGGCCACAGGAACGTGTCCCAGGCGAAGTTCTTGATCTCGGACTCGAAGGTGCCGTACCACCAGCTGCCGGAGACCATCATCGGGCTCTTGCCCGACTCGAAGGCGTTGCCCATGTCGGTGGCCTTCAGGCTCACCGAGTTCTTGGCGATGTAGCCCTTGCGCACCCAATCGGCGAGGGTGCTGGCGGCGTAGCTCCAGGCGGCGTCGTGGAAGTCGGCCTTGCCCTTGATCTGATAGTCCGTCACCCAGGCCGGGTCGGCCTTGCTGAGCGCGAGGTCGTAGAGGTACTGCTGCGCCGGGTACTCCGCGCCCGCGTCCGCCAGCGGGGTGATCCCGTTCTTGACGAAGGTGTCCATGGCGGCGGTGAAGTCGGCGAAGGTCTTCGGCACCGGGACGTGGTACTTGTTGAAGAGGTCGACGTTGTAATAGACCATCGCGTACTCGGCGTAGTTCGGGATGCCGTACCAGTCGCCAGAACCCATCACGCCGTTGCTGTACCGCGAGGTTACCGCGAGGTTCGAGCTCAGCTTCCGGTCCCAGCCGTACTGGGCGACCTCGGGGGTCAGGTCGGTGAGCAGGCCCTGCTTGGAGAGCAGGCCGGCCGTGGCGTTGCCCTTGTTGTACTCCAGGATGTCCGGCGCGTTGCTCGAGTTGAGCACCATCGCAGCGGTCTTCTGAAGCTGTTCGAAGGTCTTGGTCTCCACCTTGACCGTCACGCCCGGGTGCGCCGCCTCGAAGTCCTTGACCGCCTGGCTCCAGGCCAGGCCCATCGCGCTGTCCGCCGCCTCGTAGTGCCAGAGCGTGAGCACCCTGCCCGCGGCGGATCCGGAGCCGCCGCTGTTGCAGGCGGTGAGCGTCGTCGTTGCGGCGACCAGGGCCGCCATGATCAGTGTCGTCCTTCTCGGCCTGCCCGTGGCGAGCATCGCGGCTCCTCGTCGTCGAAGCGCTTCGATTCACCGGGGATGGTAGACGCTGACCTTCATCAGCACAATGCTTTTCCACAGGCAATCGATCAACGAACTGAACCGTTTAATCGTCGAAGCGCTTCGAAAAGCGGCACGGCTCGCAACAGGGCGCACGCGAACAGCCGGCCGGCTGGTCGGATCCGGCTGGTCCAGGTCGGGCCGGGTCCGGTCAGTTGATGTCGAACTCGTTTCCCTCAGGGTCCTTCATCCCGACCGCGTAGTGGTCGAGTCCTTCCTGCGCCATGACCACGGTCAGGGTGGCGCCCAGCTCGACGAGGCGGGCGGCCTCGGCGTCCACGCGCTTCTTGCGCGTCTCGATCGGGTCCGTCCGGTCCCCGCTGGCGTGGATGTCGATGTGCAGCCGGTTCTTCACGGCCTTCGGGTCCGAGACCACCTGGAACCAGATCGCCGGCCCGCCGCCGTGCGGGTCGCTGATCCGGTCCGCGCCCCCGGTCAGCTCCTCTTCCGGCACGCCGATGCTGCGGTAGAAGTCGTCCCAGGCGGCGAATCCGGCCGGAGGCGGCGCGAGTTCGTAGCCCAGGGCGGCGGCCCAGAACCGGGCGAGGCGGTCGGGGTCGGCGCAGTCGATCACCAGCTGGTAGCGGACGGACATCGGGGCTCCCTTCGCGGCGCTCGGCCAGACGGCCTGCTCGGCATCCTGCCAGCCGCCGCCGACAGCGCCCGCTGCTCAGCCGCGCAGCTCCGGGAACTGCTCGTCGCGCCACTCGGTGAGCTCGGTCTCGCCCTTGGCGGCCTGCTCCTCGCGCCCGCGCAGGTCCACGCGGCGGATCTTGCCGGAGATCGTCTTGGGCAGCGCGAAGAACTCGATCCGGCGCACCCGCTGATAGGGGGCGAGATGCTCCCGGGCGTGCTTGAGGATCTCGAACGCGATCTCCTTCGACGGCTCGTAACCGGCCGCGAGCGCGATGTAGGCCTTGGGTACCGCCAGGCGCAGCTCGTCCGGCGCGGGTACGACGGCCGCCTCTGCCACGGCCGGGTGCTCGATGAGCACACTTTCGAGCTCGAAGGGGGAGATCTTGTAGTCCGACGCCTTGAACACGTCGTCGGTGCGTCCGATGTAGAAGATGTATCCGTCAGCGTCCTGAGACGCGACGTCGCCGGTGTGGTAGTAGCCGCCGGCCATCGCCTCGGCGTTGCGCTCGGGGTCGCCCCGGTAGCCGGTCATCAGGCTCATCGGCCGCCTGGCGAGGTCGACGCAGATCTCGCCTTCCCGCGCGGTTCGCCCCGTCAGCGGATCCACCAGCACGATCGGCACCCCGGGCAGCGGCAGGCCCATGGAGCCCGGCTTGACCGGCATGCCGGGCACGTTGCCGACGGCGAGCGGCAGCTCCGTCTGCCCGTAGCCGTCGCGGATCGTCAGTCCCCACGCCTTGAGCACCCGGTCCAGCACCTCGGGGTTGAGCGGCTCCCCGGCCGACAGCAGTTCCCGCAGCTGTCCCGGCCCGCCGGACAGATCGGCCTTGATCAGCATGCGCCAGACCGTCGGCGGCGCGCAGAAGGTGTTGACCCCGGCCCGGCGGATCTGGCCGAGCAGCGTGGCCGCGTCGAACCGGGTGTAGTTGAACACGAAGATCGTCGCCTCGGCGATCCAGGGCGCGAAGAAGCAGCTCCACGCGTGCTTGGCCCAGCCGGGCGAGGAGATGTTCAGGTGCACGTCGCCCGGCGTTGCCGCCACCCAGAACGAGGTGGCCAGGTGGCCGACCGGATACGAGACCTGATTGTGTTCGACCAGCTTCGGCCGGTTCGTGGTGCCCGAGGTGAAGTAGAGCAGCTGCGGGTCCGACGGCGCCGTGCCCGGGTGTCCGGCCGGCGGCGCGTCGAGCTGATACGCGTCGCGGTACGCGATCCACCCCTGCGGCGCCTCCCCGACGGCGAACCGGCCGTAGTCGCCGGCCACGGTGTCGAACTTGCCGATGTCCGCGGCGTTGACCAGCACGTGCTTGACCTCGCCGCGGGTCACCCGGTCGGTCAGGTCCGCCGGGCCCAGCGCGGTGGTCGTGGGAAGGATGACCGCGCCGAGCTTCATCACCGCCAGCATCGACTCCCACAGCTCGACCTGGTTGTTCAGCATCAACAGCACGCGGTCGCCGCGGTCCACGCCGTGTGCCGCCAGATGCGCGGCGACCTGGTCCGAGCGGTGCGCGATCTCGTCGAAGGAGTAGCGCGCCTCGGACCCGTCCTCCTCGACGATCCACAGCGCCGTTCGCGGCACGCCGCGGGCGATCGCGTCGAACCAGTCGATCGCCCAGTTGAACCGCTCCCCGAAGTCCGGCCAGGCGAACCGGGCGACCGCGGTGCGGTAGTCGCGGGAGGAGGCCTGCAGGAAATCTCGGGCGGCGCGGTACCGCTCGGTGGTCGACTGCGTCATCGTCAGCACTCTCCGGGGCAGCGGGCGGCGGGAACGAGCCGGGCGGGCCGTCAGGGACAGTATTCCGCGCGCCCCGTTGACAAGACCGCCTAACGGGTGAGTGATGCGAAGATGGAGAGAAGTAGTGCGTCTTCGCGCACCGGGCCCACCCGCCGTGCGCTCCTGTCTGCTTCAGCCGCCACAGCGGTCGCGGCGCCCCTGGCCGCGGGTACGACGGCACACGCCGCCAGTTCCGCCGCGGCGCCGCTGCGCCGGCGGGAACCGGACCCGGCGCTGCGGGCCCTGATGCGCCGGATCGACCCGGACCGGCTGCGGGCTACGGTGCAGCGGCTGACCGAGTTCGGCACCCGGCACACCCTGTCCAGCCAGACCGACCCGAACCGCGGCATCGGCGCCGCCACCGACTGGGTGATCGCGCAAATGGACGCGATCGCCGCCATGTCGAACAGCGCGATGACCGTGCAGCGGCAGTCGTTCATCCAGCCGGTCTCGTCGCGGATCCCGGTCCCCACCAAGATCACCAACTGCATCGCCACGCTCAAGGGCACCGCCGCGCCCGAGCGCTTCTACGTGGTCACCGGGCACCTGGACTCGCGGGTGACCGACGTCCTGGACTTCACCAGCGACGCCCCCGGCGCCGATGACGACGCGTCAGGCGTCGCCGTCGTGCTCGAACTCGCCCGGCTGTTCGCGACCCGTCAGTTCCCCGGCACCGTCGTGTTCGCCGCCGTGGCCGGAGAGGAGCAGGGCCTCTACGGATCCGCGTTCATGGCCCAGCAGATGAAGGCGGCCGGCGCCGACGTGCAGGGCATGTTCAGCAACGACATCGTCGGGGCGAGTCAGGCCTGGGACGGCACCCCGCCGAACCCGCACAGCCTGCGGCTGTTCGTGGAGGGCATCCCGACCGCGGCCACCGCGAGTCAGATCTCGCTGATGCAGTCGGTCGGCGGCGAGAACGACGGCGCGACCCACCAGCTCGCCCGGTTCGTCGCCGAGTCCGCCCCGCGCGAGCTGACCGGCGTGGACATCCGGGTGATCTGGCGCCGCGACCGGTACCTGCGCGGCAGCGACCACCTCTCGTTCCAGCAACAGGGCTATCCGGCGGCCAGGTTCACCGAGCCGCGCGAGAACTTCGACCACGAGCACCAGAACACCCAGGTCGTGGACGGCGTCCAGTTCGGCGACCTGATCGAGTTCGTCGACTTCGACTACCTGGCCCGCGTGGCGAGGGTGAACGCGGCCGCGCTGTGGTCGCTGGCCACCGCGCCGGCGACGCCGAAAGGCGTGCAGATCCACACCACGCCGCCGGGCACGCTGTCGGGCACCAACCTCACGACGCTGAGCTGGACCGCGAACCCCGAGGCCGACCTGGCCGGGTACGAGGTCGTCCTGCGCGAGACCACCTCGGCCGACTGGACCTCGGCGATCGAGGTCGGCGACGTCACCGCCGTCACGCTCGACATCTCGAAGGACAACGTGCAGTTCGGCATCCGAGCCGTCGACCGGGCCGGCCACCGCAGCCCCGTCGGCTTCCCGCAGGTGGCCGCCTAACGGAGCGGCCCGGCCGTCACCTGCGATCGAGGTGCGCGCGCACCGCCTCGGCCTCGGGAACGCCAAGGTGCTGATACCGCGCCAGGGCGTCGAGCCAGCGGTCTCGGGCGCGAGCGAGCTCGCCCCGGGCCTCGGCGGCGCGGGCCAGCCCCTCGATCGCAAGGGCCTGCTGGTAGTGGTCGCCCGTCTGCCGGCTCAGCGCGAGCGCGCGCTCGTGCTCGCGCTGAGCCTCGTCGTGCCTGCCGACCCCCGAAAGCGCCTGGCCGTGGCCGTTGCGGGCGACCGCCTCAAGGTCCTGCGAACCGAGCTGATCTACGAGCGCGAACAGCGCGTCGTATTGCTCGAAGGCCTCCGGGTGCCGGCCCAGGTCCCGGTACACCGCGGCGAGCGTGCGCAGCGACTCGGCCTCGCCGGTGCGGTTGTTCATCTCGCGGTTGATCTCCAGGGCGCGGCGCAGGTGCGCGAGCGCTTCCTCGCCTCGGCCGATGCGTCCGTACACGTTGCCGAGGCTGGTGAGCACGACGGCTTCGTTGGTCAGGTTTCCGGTCTCCTGCTGCAGGCGCAGCGCCTCGGACAGGACGTGCAGGGCCTCCTTGTATTGTCCGGTCCTGCCGTAGACCGATCCGAGGTTGCCGAGTGCGTTGGCCTCGCTCAGCTGGCTGCCCGTGTCGCGGGCGATGACCAGCGCCCGCTGATAGTGCTCCGCCGCCTCCTGATAGCGGCCCAGGTGCCAGTAAATCAGCCCTATGTTGTTCAGGGCGATACCCTCGTCGGTGCGGCGGCCGAGCATGCGCAGCAGCTTGATGCTGTGCCCCATGGCGGTCAGCGCCTCTTGGTTGCGGCCGAGCCGCCACTGGCTGATGCCGATCGCACCCAGCGCGCGCGCCTGTCCGTAGCCGTCGCCGATTGCCCCGCAGGCCTTCATCGCGGCGGTGTGCAGCACCAGGGCGTCATTGTGGCGGCCGGTCGACATCAGGTGCCGCCAGAGGATCATGGAAAGCTCGCCCGCGGTCTGCGGCCGGCCGTGCGACGCCGCGTTCGCCGCCGCCGCGAGCAGGTTCGCGTGCTCGTTCTCCAGCCAGGCGCGGGCCGCGGCGGCATCGCGGAACGGCGGCGCGGGATGCGCGGGCGTGTCATAGCGCGGCCGCCGGTGTGCCTCGTAAGGGTGGAGGGTGTCCATCGCGGCGCCCGCCGACTGCGCGTACCAAGTCAGCATCCTGCGGGCACTGTCCGCCGCGCTCTGCCCGCCGTCCGTCATCGAGATCAGCTCGCGTGCGTAGAGGCGCAGCAGATCGTGGTAGCGGTAGCGCGCCCGGCTCGTCGACTCCAGCAGGTGCGCCTGCACCAGGCCGCCCAGCGCCTCGGCCACCGGCTCCGGGTCCTGCCCGAGCAGCGCCGCCGCGGCGAGCAGGTCGATGTCCGGCCCTTCGGACAGGCTCATCAGGCGGAACGCGCGGGCCGGATCCGCCGCGTCCGGGCCGGCCGAGGCCGGCAGCTCCGCGTAGCTGACCGCGAAGGTCGCCCGCACGGCCCGGTCCTCCGCCTGCAGTTCGTCGAGCCGGCCGCTCTCGTCTGCCAGCCGCTCGGCCAGCGCCGCCACGGTCCAGTCCGGCCGGGAGCCGAGCCGGGCGGCGGCGATCCGGATCGCCAGCGGCAGACCGGCGCAGCGGGCGAGCACCGCGTCCACCGCCTCGGGTTCCGCCGCGGCGCGCTGCTCGCCGATGATCCGCGCCAGCAGTGCGCGCGCTTCCTCGGGGCTGAGTACACCGAGGTCGAGTCGGCTCGCACCGTCGAGCGTGGTCATGGCGTGCCGGCTGGTTACCAGCACCGCGCTGCCCGCCGTCCCCGGCAGCAGCGGGCGCACCTGAGCCGGATCGCGCGCGTCGTCGAGCACGACCAGCACCCGCCGCGAGGCCAGCAAGCTGCGGTACAGCGCCGCGCGCTCGTCCTCCTCCCGCGGTAGCGCCTGGTCCTCCACGCCGAAACTGCGCAGGAAACGGGCCAGCGCGTCGGTCGGCGACACCGCGGACTCCCGGGTGCCGCGCAGATCGATGTGCAGCTGCCCGTCCGGGAAGTGCTCCCGCACGCGATGCGCTGCGTGCACGGCGAGCGTCGTCTTGCCCAGGCCGCCGGTCCCGCGCACGACACAGACGGACACCGCGGCACGTCCCGGCTCGTGCGGCGTATACGGCGGCGGCGCGAGGAGCGATTCGAGGTGCCGCACCAGCTCCTGCCGGCCGGTGAAGTCGGCGATGTCGGGCGGCAGTTCGGCCGGGGTCGGCCGGGATCGGTCGGCTGCCGGGCCGGCCTGGTCGGCGGTTGGCCGGGGTGCGGCTGCCGTCGTCAGGGGCACGGGGCGCGACTGCGACACGTCGTAGTCGAGGGCTGCGAGCGCCGGATCGGCGGCCAGGATCTGGGCATTCAGCCGTTGCAGCACGGGCCCGGGGTCCATGCCGAGGTCGTCGGCCAGCACCGCGCGCACGGACCGGTAGGCGGCGAGGGCGTCGGCCTGCCGTCCCGCGCGATAGCAGGCGAGCATCAGTTGGGCGTGGAAGTGTTCGCGCAGCGGGTGCCGCGCCGTCAGCTCGTGCAACTCGGCCAGCAGCTCGCTCGCCCGGCCGACGCGCAGGTCGGCGTCGATGCGCTGTTCCAGGGCGGTAAGGCGCTGCTCGACCCAGACGGGCACGGTCTGCCGGTGCAGCGCCTCGGATTCCACGTTGCCGAGCGGGTCTCCGCTCCACTGCGCCAGCGCCGCCGCCAGCAGCGCGGAGCGGCGCGCCGGATCGGCGGTGGCCTGGGGTGCGGCGGCCTCGCGCAGCAGGGAGCGGAAGCGCAGCAGGTCGAGGGCGTCGTCGTGCACCGTGATCTGGTAGCCGTCGGCGTGTGTGACGACCGGCGCCGGATCGTCGTCGCTGCCGATGACGCGCCGCAGTCGCATCACGTAGCTGTGCAGCGCGCCGCGTGCCTGCGCGGGCGGATGCTCGCCCCAGATCTGTTCCATCAGCGCGCCGACCGACACCACGTGGTTGGGCTCGGCCAGCAGCGCGGCCAGCAGGGCCCGCTGCTTCGCCGCGCGCACCGGGATCACGGCGCCCTCGCGCCTCGCCTCAAGCTGCCCGAGGACCCGGAACTCGTATGCGTCCCCCACCTGCCCTGCCCCCTGGTCGTGCCGCGCAGCTGCCGGACCCGTGGCGCGCCTGCCGTTCCGGCTCGTCGGCCAGCATGGCACAGCCCGCGACGCACGGCGAGTCAGAACGGCGTCAGCGGCGCGCCAGAGCCGGCGATCACACTCGACGCGGCAGGCGGCATCGGGTGCCGCCTCGGCATGGGGGAGGGGTCACGGTGACCTTTGGGAAGTTCGGCCTGCTCGCTACGATCGCGGTGGCGGTCGGCGCGGGACCAACGGGGGTGTTCGCCCCGGCGCTGCACGCGCCGCCGGAGCGAACAGCGCTTCCCGCGGTCACCGCGACCCCCCAATCGCCCGAGGCGAAGGCCCATGCGACGGGCCATCGGGTCCTGGTGCCCGCGCTGGCCACCGAAACCGGCGATACCTACGCGAATCCAAACGGAACGTACACGCTCGAACAGCACGCGCTGCCGTTCCGGGTCCGCCGTGGCGCCGCCTGGGTTCCGCTCGACCTCACGCTCAAGCGCTCGGCCGCCGGCGCCGTCTCCCCGGCCGCCGTGCCGACGCAGCTGGCCTTCTCCGGCGGCGGCAGCGCGCCGCTCGTTCAGTTCGGCAGCGCGGGAAAGCGGATCACCCTGACCTGGCCGGGCACGCTACCCGCCCCGGCGCTGTCCGGGGACAGCGCCACCTACCGCGACGTACTGCCGGGCGTCGACCTGAAGCTCCAGGCGCAGGCGGACGGCTTCGCCGAGGTCCTGGTCGTCAAGACCCGCGCCGCCGCGGCGAATCCGGCCCTCGCCTCGCTGCGCTTCGGGCTGGCCGCCGACGGCCTGACCGTCCGCACGACGCCGAACCAGGGCCTTGTCGCCAGCGACCGCGCCGGGCACGCGGTGTTCGACTCCTCCGCGCCGCAGATGTGGGACGCCGGCGCGCGCACCGCGGTGGGCCGCGTGGCGGTCAGCCCCGGCTCGCTGGCCGTGGTGCCAGACCGGGCGCTGCTCACGGACCCGGCGACGAAGTTCCCCGTCTCGATCGACCCGGACTTCCACGCCGGCCTGAACGGCTGGGCCGAGGTATACGCACAGCACCCGGACCAGAGCTACTGGGGCGGTGACGGAGACGGGGTGGCGAAGGTCGGCTACGCCTACGACTACACCGTGACCGTGCGCTCGTACTTCCAGTTCGACGTCTCGGCGATGGTCGGCAAGCACGTGCTGTCGGCCGAGTTCGACAACCTGGAGACCTACGCGCCCTCGTGCAGCGCGCGCCAGGTGGACCTCTACGAGACCGGCACGTTCAACGGCGGCATGACCTGGAACCACCAGCCCGGCCAGGTGCGCCAGCTCAGGAACTGGAACGTCGCTTACGGCTACAACAGCAGCTGTCAGGCCACGAACCTGGGCACCGACGCCACCGTGGTCGTCACCGACTCGCTCGGCAACGGCAGCAACCTCGCCCCGTTCATGTGGAAGGCCGACAACGAGGGCGACCACATGGCCTGGAAGAAGTTCGCCACCAACCCGGCGCTCATCGTGACCTTCAACTCCTACCCGGGGGCGCCGGGCGGACAGTCGGCCGGATACTCGGGGCACCCCGGCGAGTGGGGCTGCGGCAACGTGCCGAACCAGCCGTACATCGCCACCGCGGCTCCCGACCTGTACGCCACCGCGACCGATCCGGACGGCGGCAACATCGCGCTGCACTTCCAGTGGTACAACCACGGCGGCGGCCTGGTCGGCGAGACGACCACTCAGATGCAGGCCTCCGGCACGCAGTTCGACGTGCCGGTTCCCGCCGGGGCCTTCTCCGACGGCTCCACGATCGCCTGGCAGGTACAGGCCTTCGACGGAACCGACTGGGGCCCCTGGTCCTCCTGGTGCGACCTGACCGTCGATCAGACCGCGCCGACCGCCGCGCCGACCGCGACTTCCAACATCTATCCCCAGTGCACCGCGGGAGTCGCCTGCACCGGAGCGCCGGTCGGCTCCACCGGCGCGTTCACCTTCTCCGCCAACGGCGTCGCCGACGTCGCCGGGTTCCGCTACGGCGAGACCGACCCGCCGCAGTCGTACGTGGCCGCCGCGCAGGTCGGCGGCAGCGCCACCGCCGGAGTCACGCCGCCGCAGGACGGCCCGCAGGACCTTTACGTGCAGAGCGTGGACCGCGCCGGCAACCTCGGCCCGATCCTGAAGTACCACTTCTTCGTCGGCACCGGCACACCGCCCGTCGCCCGCTGGCCGCTGGACGGCTACGGAATGGCCGCGTCAGCACCCGAAGTCGACTACGGCACGCACAACGGCACGGTGAACACCCCGGTCGGCAACGCGCACTGGACCGACGGACGGATCGGCGACGCCATCCAGCTCGACGGCTCCTCCGGCTACGTCTCGACCGCCGGCGGACCGGTCATCGGCACCACCGGCTCGTTCAGCATCTCCGCCTGGGTGCGGCTCGACTCGGTGGACGACGTCTGGCACACGGCCGTCAGCCAGGACGGCAACGTGGAGAGCGGCTTCTTCCTGCAGTACCTCGGCGATGTGCACGAGTGGGCCTTCACCATGCCCGAGGCCGACGCGACCAACGCCGTGCCGGACCGCGCGACCTCCTCGACCGCGGCCGTGCAGGCCGGCGTGTGGACGCACCTGATCGGCACCTACGACCCGGGCTCGGGCAAGCTCCAGCTCTACGTCAACGGCAAGCTCGCCGGGACCGCCACGCACACGGCGGCGGTGAACGCCACCGGCGCGTTCGACATCGGCCGCGCGAAGTTCAACGGCGCACCGGTGGACTACTGGCCCGGAGCCATCGACGAGGTACGCGCCTACAACCGCGTGGTCAGCGCCGCCGAGGCGCACGACCTTGCCACCGCGCCGACCGCGGAGCAGGCGTTCTACCCGCTCGACGAGGCGAACGGCGTGACCACCGCGGACCTCTCCGGCAACTACCGCACCGCCGCGCTGGTCGGCGGGGCCACCCGGGTGCCCGGCGTCGCCGGGAACGGCGCGGTGCAGCTGGACGGCTCGAGCGGCGAGATCGACACCGGAGCGCAGACCGTGCGCACCGACAACAGCTTTACGGTGACTGCGCAGGTCAGGCTGGACGCGAACAAGAACGCGCAGTTCGCGGTCAGCCAGGACGGCCCGCAGTCCAGCGGCTTCAAGCTCGGCTACCGACCGGACACGAACAAGTGGACCTTCGCGGTGTCCACCGCGGACGCCGCGTCGCCGAACTGGGCCCAGGTCGACTCCACCTCGACTCCGGAGACCCAGACCTGGACCTCCTTGGCCGGGGTCTACGACGCCGCCGCCGGACAGGTGCGCATCTACGTCAACGGCGCGCTGGAGGGCAGCCAGCCCGCGAGCATCGGCGCGAACGTCGCCGGGAACCTCGTGCTCGGCCGGGCGAAGCAGGGCGGCAATCCGGCCTCGTTCTGGAGCGGCGCTCTCGACGACGTGCACGTATACGCCGGAGTGCGCACCCAGGACCAGATCGACGCCGAGTATCTGAACCCTGTCACCACGCCGATCGACTACTACCCGAACCAGCTGACCAGGTACGCGGGCGAGTACGCCGCGCACTACGTCACCTCGGGCCCGGTCCCGGCCGACTTCCACATCGAGGGCTCGCTCGGCTGGCTCGTGCCGTCCGGTTACGCCCCCGCCGGGGCGCCCGCGACCTCGACGCTCTACTCCTGCCGCTACAACGGCGGACAGTTCGTCTCACTCGACCCGGGCTGCGAGGGAAACCAGTACATCGCGACCATCGGCAGCATCTACGCCTCCCCGCCCTCCGGGCAGCCGTCCAAGCCGATCTACCGCTGCCTGATCTCCTCCAACGGCGACCACTTCGTCTCCAACCAGTCCGACTGCGAGGGCACGACGACCGAGGGACTGCTCGGCTACACGCTCGGCTACGCGGTCCTCGAGCGCTACACCGGCCCCGGCGGCTGGCACTGGACCACCGCGACGGCGATCCCGGCCGGCTTCTACCCCGAGGGCGTGCTCGGCCTCGTGGTCATGCCGGGCCAGCCCGGAACGGTGCCGGTCTACAGCTGCCTGAACGGCAGCGACCAGTTCACCTCCACCGCGGCGGACTGCGGCGGGGCGAAGGTCGTCGAGCAGATCGGCGCGGTGTGGACCGCGCCGCCGGCCTCGGACGGCCACCGGTACGCGCCGCTCTACAACTGCACCATCACCGCGACCGGCAGCCACTTCGACTCGCTGGACCCGCACTGCGAGGGCCAGACGCCGCTGCGCCTGCTCGGCTACGTCATGTCCGGATGGTGAGCCGATGATCCGCGGAACGAGAGCCACGTCGTCGAAGAACACGAACTCACGGGGAGAGCGCAGCGTGCGCACATCGAGATCGCCATGGCGGCTCGGGGATCCGGCGCCCGGGTCAGGGCGCGGCGTCACAGCCGTAGTCCTGCTGGGCCTGGTCGCCGGGCTCCTGCCCTCAGCCGCAATGCCCGCGCGAGCGGGCCACAACACGCCGACACCGCTGCCGCAGGAGCGGCCGGTGCACGGCACCGTGCAGAAGGTCCTGCCCAAGCCCGCCGATCCCGCGTTCGCCGCGTCGGGTTCGAAGACGAAGGTGAAGGCCGGCGCCGGCGCCACATCGAAGGTGTCATGGCCGGCCGCCGGTTCCGCGACCGTCTCGCCGCTCGCGGCGGACGCCTCGCCGGCCCAGGCAAAGCACGCCTCGGCTGGCGCGGCGGCCGTGCACGCCGGCAACCTGCCGGTATGGGTCCAGGCGCATTCGGACTCTGTTACGCCGGGTTCCGTGAAAGTGAGCGTCCTGGACCGGTCCGCCGCCACGCGCGCGGGTGTCAGCGGTCTGCTGCTCACGGCGCTCGACGCGGATGCGGCGACTTCGAGCCCTGCGGCGACTTCTAATCCTGCGCTGGGTGCCAAATCCAATGCCAGCGCGGCTGCGGGCAGGGCACCCGCGGCTCAGATATCAGTGTCCGTCGACTACTCCGGCTTCCGCGACGCTTACGGCGGCGATTGGGCGCAGCGGCTGCGCCTCGTCCAGTTGCCCGCCTGCGCCGTGACGACTCCGAATGTGCCGGCCTGTCAAAAGCAGACTCCGCTCGGCAGCACGAACGACCCGAAGACGCAGCGAGTCAGCGCCCTTGTGCCGCTCGCCTCCGCCCACACGGCGTCGTCTGCGACCGTGCTCGCCGCGACCGCCGGCTCCTCCGGCAGCACCGGCGACTACACCGCGACCTCGCTCTCCCCGGCCGGCTCGTGGTCGGTGTCCGCGCAGAGCGGCAACTTCGGCTGGTCCTACCAGATGCGGGTGCCGCACGTCCCGGGCGACTTGATTCCGAAACTGGAGGCCGACTACTCGTCCGGCTCTGTCGACGGCGAGACGGTCGCCACCAACAACCAGCCGTCCTGGGTCGGCGACGGCTGGAATCTGTGGCCCGGCTTCGTCGAGCGCTCCTACGGCTCCTGCGCCGACGACACCTCCGGCGGCAGCCCGAAGACCGGCGACGAGTGCTGGATCACCGACAACGCCACGATTTCCCTGAACGGCACCAACTCCGAGCTGGTCAAGGACGCGTCCACCGGCGCCTGGCACCTGAGCAACGACAACGGGGCCAAGGTCGAGCACCTGACCGGCGCGGCGAACGGCGCGAACGGCGGCGAGTACTGGCGCGTCACCACCACCGACGGCACGCAGTACTACTTCGGCCTCAACCACCTGACCGGCTGGCAGTCGGGCAACCCGGAGACCCAGTCCACCTGGACCGCGCCGGTGTTCGGCAACGACCCGGGCGAGCCGTGCCACGGCGCGACCTTCGCCACCTCGTGGTGCCAGCAGGCGTGGCGGTGGAACCTCGACTACGTCGTCGACCGGCACGGCAACACGATCACTTACTACTACCAGCCGGAGACCAACTCCTACGGCCTGAACATCGGCGCGACCACGGTCTCCTACACCCGCGGTGGCACGCTGCTGCGCGCCGAGTACGGCACCCGCCAGGGCCAGGAGTACAGCGGCCAGGCCCCCGCGCGCGTGATGTTCAACACGGCGGACCGCTGCGCGCCGGGTACCGACTGCACTCAGCACAATGCGACGTCGTTCCCTGACGTGCCGTGGGACCAGAACTGCGCCTCGGCGTGCACGACGAAGTACTCGCCGACCTTCTGGTCCACCAAGCGTCTCGACACGATCAACACCCAGATACTGAGCGGCTCGGCGTATCAGAATGTAGATACCTGGAGCTTCGACCAGAGCTATCCCGAC
>NZ_DASRGV010000234.1:0-8642 GCF_035650855.1 Actinocrinis sp.
TGCGCCAGCTCCGCCGGCCGGCGCGGCGGCACCACGAGGCCGGTATCGCCGATCGCCTCGGGCACGCCGCCGACCTCGGTCCCGACGTTCGGCCGGCCGCAGGCCATCGCCTCGATCACGGTGAACGGCAGGCCCTCCGAGATGGACGACAGCACGACCACGTGTCCGGCCGCGTACGCCTCGCTGACCGCGTTGCACTGGCCTTCGAAGACGACTGACTCGCCGATGCCCAGCTCCTGTACGAGCGCGAGGCATTCCTCGTGGTACCACTCGCCGCCGGACGGAGGGCCGCCGAAGATCCGCAGCCGCGCGTTCGGCAGTTCGGCGAGGACCAGAGCGAAGCCGCGCAGCAGCGTGTGCAGGTCCTTGAGCGGGTCGATCCGGCCGACGAAGACGAGCGTCGGCTCCTCCGGCTCCGCCTGCGCCTGGGGAAAGCGTTCCGGATCGACGCCGTTGTACACCGTGCGCAGTTTCTCCGGATCCGCGCCGAGCCTTTTCTCCCACCGCTGGTTGTACTCGTTGCAGGGCGTGATGAGGTCTGCGTTGCGG
Source organism: Actinocrinis sp. (assembly GCF_035650855.1). GTDB lineage: Bacteria > Actinomycetota > Actinomycetes > Streptomycetales > Catenulisporaceae > Actinocrinis. The sequence goes on from NZ_DASRGV010000234.1 coordinate 550, forward strand.
TAGCCGGTCTCGCACAGTCGCCGGGTGAAGGCAGCGACGATTGCCTTTACGGGCCAGCCGAGGCGTTCACCGTGCAGGGCGAGGTACCGCTCGCGCAGGTACACACCGTGCTCGGCGATGATCAGCGGCGTACCGTGCGTCCACTTGGCAGCCAGGCCGACGAGAGCGGCCAGGCCGTTCGACACCGTGTGCGTGACGTCTGTTTCCGGCGGCCGGTAGGACAAAGGACGCAGCGCGTGCTCGATCAGGTCCAGCGCGGCCATCGCGTCGGCCAGTTTGAGCGCGGGACCGAGCCCGCCGTGGAACGGCTCCCAGCACTCCGCGAGCGCGGTGGTGACCGCGTCGGTGCGCAGTACCTCGCTGATGCTGACCGACTGGTGGGCCTGGAAGAACAGCTCGAACAGGGCCGCTTCGAAGGCCTCCGCGGCTCCGGGATCCTGGCTCAGCGCGGCTTCGAGCAGGGTGATCGCGGCGGCCGGGTCCGGGCGTTTGGCGAAGCGGCCGCGTTGGATCGGACGCTGTGCCGTCCACAGCGGAAGCAGGCGCAGCGAATCGACGTTGTCCGGTAACTCGTAGACGGCTGGTTCATGGCCGGTGGCGGAGAGCGCGACGACGTGAAAACGATGCGCCTTCAGCCCTCTGATCATTTGATCACACCAGACCGAGACGCCGCCGCGTACGTGTGGATACGTGCCCTCGGTGACGAGCAGGATCTCCACGGTTTCCGTCCCCCTCAAGTACGGCGCGGTGAATAAAGCAACCGACGGTGCCCACGCGAAGGTGGGTACGCGTTCGTGGGTCGCGTTGTGTGTGCGTGTGCGTGTGCGTGTGCGTGCTGTGCTGTCTAGCTGTGCTGGCGCGCATATCCGGGCGCGCCGAGTGCTCGGAGGTGGCTCCGAGCACTCGGCTTCATCGGTGTTCTGTCTGCGGCGCCGGTTCCGTCATGGGCGCCGGGTCGGGATTACAGGCCGGAGTAGCCCGGAAGCAGCAGGCTGAAGCCGCCGGCCGGGGACTTCTTGTACGCGGAGAGCTCTCCCGCGTACGCGGACCCGAACGCGGTGGCGCCCAGCGAACCGCCCAGCAGGCCGGGGTTCTCCGTCCCGTGAGGACCGGTGAAGGGCACGTACAGTCCGCTGGGTGCCGAGATGGTCACCTTGCTGCCCTGCACGTAGCCGGAGACGGTGCCCGCGGCGACCGCCGCCGCCCACGCCGACTGCTGCTGAAGGGTCTGGCCCTCCGCCGCGAGCGTCTGCTCGACGACCGGCGCGAGATTCGTGTACTCGGCCCGGTACTGGCCCAGGATCGAGTTCAGCGCCGGGTAGAGGATCCGGTCCTCCGCCAGGTTCGACTGGTGCACGTAGGTCGGGCGCGGGTCGTTGGCCATGATGTGGCTCAGCGCGATACGGGTCTCGGTCGGCACGATGTAGTCCGTGTACCCGGTGGTCGGGTTCAGCGGGCTGATGCAGGTCGAGGTCGGGTTGTTCTCGCAGATGCCGGAGCCGCCGTTGGCCGCCGAGGTGTAGACCCAGTTGTACTCGTTGATCTCATCCGAGACCGTCGCGGCGTTGTAGTACACGTTCATCGGGTGCCGCGGCACCGTCAGGGTCGTGCCGCCGGTGACGAGGCGCTGGTTCGGCTCGCGGGAGGCGTCGGAGCCGGTCCACGCGACGTGCTGCGCGGTCAGGCCCGGGCCGAGGTTCGGGTTGTCGACCGGCTGCTGCGGCAGCGTCGCCAGGCCCGAGTGCTCGCCGGTGACCAGCTCGGTCGCGTCCGTCGGGAAGCCCTTGGCCTGCGCCCAGGCCACGTTCTGGGAGATCTGGCTGGTGATGTCGGACTGCGGCACCCACACGATGTTCCCGCCGGCATCGGTCTGGCAGGACCACGGGATGGTGGTCTCGTTCTGCTGGCAGCCGAGGAACTCGTGCGAGTAGGTGTGGTTGACCCACTCGAACGCGGCCGACTTGTTCGCCTGCCAGGCGGTCAGCAGCGGGTCCGAACCGGTCGCAGCGACCTGGTCGTCCGAGCCGCCGCCGTTGTACAGCATGGTGAGCTTGTAGTTGTTCGCGCTCTGCCAGCTGGCCTGGTACGCCACGTCGGCCGGGGTCATCCGGCTCGGCGTGGTGTCCGGGGTGCCGGCCGGGCAGATCGAGTCGCCCGGCGTGCAGTGCCCGACCTGCGACCACTCGGAGTCCGGCAGGAAGGTGTCGTCGACGTCGACGGTGAAGTAGTTGCGGTCGTAACCGAAGTGCACGCCTTGTGTCGCCCAGGTGATGTAACCGTGCGCGAGCGCGAGGAACTGCGACTGGTTGGCGTTGTAGGCGAACGTGTTGATCAGTTCGTTGCGACCGCCCGCGGTGTATACGCCGGCCAGGACGCCCTGAGTCGTCGTGTTCGGGATGGTCATGGTGACCAGCGGATCGAACGTGGTACCGGTCGCCGGGTTCGGAGTGCCGAGGTACCCGTATGACTCGGAGACGGTCGGATCGATGTTCTCGAAGGGCACGTTGCCGTTCAGGTACGGGAAGGCCTTGGTCTTCCCGTCGCCGGTGATCGTGGCAGTCATCCCGTCGAGCGTTCCGGCGAACGTCGGCGCGTTCATGCCGACAGCCGCACTCGGGTAGAGGTAGGCGTCGACCTGGCGGATGGAGTACGTGGCCTCGTACGCGTTGAGCGCTGCGATCTCGGCGGCGGACAGCTGCGCGGGCGCGTTGTTCGGCAGCACGACGGCGTCGAAGTGCGCTTCGGGCGTCGTGCCCGCGGTTCCGGCCAGGAAGGCCGCGGTGAGCTGCTGGCGGCTCGCGTTGTTGAGGTCGACCGTGGTGTAGGGCACGCCCTCGGTGCCGAGTTCGGAGCGGATCGCTTCGACCGGGGAGGAGCCGTCGGTCACCACGAGCACGCGCAGGTCGATCCGGTCCCCGCTGGGGAAGGTCGTTGCCTGCACGCTGCCCGATTTGGCGATGGTGCCCTTGATCGGGCTCGCCGTGACCGTGTTCGGGCTGGTGGAGGAACCGGCGGTGGCCGCCTGGGAGACGACGGCCTGCAACGGAACGGCGGCGACGGCGCACAGCGTCGCGGCGGCGAGGCCGGACACCGGTCTGGTGTGGCGGTCCCCGCGCTGTTTGCGGGCATGGCGAAGCAAGGAGTTCCCCCCTGCGGTAGTTGTAGAAGTCTGAATTATCGGGCCGCGGCTCCGTGATTGTTTTTCACCGCGGCATCCACCCGTCTATTACGGTAGGGGAGCGGCGCGGCTGGCGTCCCATAAACAGGCCAGATTTTCATCCGAACGTATGGTTTTAGGTTACAAGTTCGACGCACACAAGGCGCGTTCGCACATGCAGCGGACGCGCTAGTCAGTACGTGCCAGCAGGACCGCGGGCCCTTAGACCCTGGACACGGCCAGCTCAGCCGGTTCGAATACGTGGGCGCGCGGCGCGCCCCGTGCGCGTCGCGAAATACTCATGAAATTGATATCGCCGTGTTTTGTACCGAACCTGTGTTCCGGAAAGGAATGATGTTCGAATAATCAGTGCCGCGCGGAGAGCCGTGCGCAGGCATTGAGCGGAATGGGCAGCCAGGACGGCCGGTTGGCCGCCTCGTAACCGACCTCGTAAACCGCTTTGTCGATTTCGAACGCGCGTAGTACCGCGGATTCCGCGCGCGGGTCGTAGCCGAGCACCTCGGCGTACCCGCGGCAGAACGCGTCGCGGTTGCGCGCCGCCCACTCGGCCGCCCGCGCGGTCATCAGCTCGGTGGCCGCCGCAGGCTGGTCGGCGAGCGTCGACATCGTGCCCAGCAGGTGGTGCGCCGCGTAGTCGAAGGAGCGCAGCATCCCCGCGATGTCCTTGAGCGGACTGGCCGGAGCGCGCCGCTCGGCCAGCGACCGGGTGGGTTCGCCCTCGAAGTCCAGCAGCACCCAGCCGGTGACGGTGCGCATCGCCTGGCCCAGGTGGTAATCGCCGTGCACCCGCTGCACCGGCAGCGGGCCGCCGAGCCCTGCGAGTCGGTCTATCGCTTCAGCCAGCCCCGGTGCGTACGGCCGCAGCTGCGGTACCTGACGCACCGTCACCTCCAGCTGTCGACGCATCCCGTCGGCAAGCTGCTCAAGCTCCTCCGGCTTGAGCCAGCCAGTCGGCAGCGTGGCGGCCAGAGCCCGGTGCACCCGCGCGGTCGCCATGCCGAGCCGGTGCGCCTCGGGCCCGAAGTCGGCCCCGGCCCGCGCCGCGGACACGTCGGGCTCGGCGGCGAAGAGATCGCGCACGCTGGTCAGCGCGAGCGCCCAGCCGTCCGTCGCGCTCGGCAGGAACGGCTGCAGGGTCAGCAGCGTGACCGGTTCGTCCAGCACCTGCCCGCCGAGGCGCCGCTCGCCAAGTCCTGCGCCGTCGAGCGCGCCGGCGTCGAACTCGGCCCAGCCGATCGGCGGCGCTATGTGCGGCGACTCGGCGACCGCGAGCGCCAGGCCGAGCTCCAGCTCCGGGCTGCGGCCGGGGGCCGGGCGGCGAAAGACCTTGGCGATGTACTGGTCGCCGTACACCAGCGAGGTGTTCGACTGCTCGCCGGTCAGCACGAGGGCGCGCAGGTCGGTGCGCAGCACCTGTCCGGCAAGCCGGTCGAAGCGCAGCGGACCGAGCGCGTCGCGATCCGCGATCCGCTCCAGCAGCCACCCGGCCAGGTGCGCGTCGTGCAGTCCGTCGTAGCAATGGCCGCCGAGCTCGGGTACCGCACTGTCCGGATCGCCGATCGCCGCGTGCCTTAGCCGATCAGGCAGCGAGCGCCGCGCGCCCACGAAGACCTGGTAGGTCTGCGGCACCTCGCCGTTGTCAGCTCCATCGCGGTACGTCACCTCGGCCAGCACGTGCCACAGCCGGACCTCCTCGCCGCCGTCGTCGGCGACGTCGGGCGCGGCCAAGCAGGAGGAAAGGACGACCGACTGGATCTGCCGGCCCTTGCCGCCGAACCAGCGTTGCTCGGGCAGCCAGCCGGCCAGCAGCTCGGCCAGCCGCTCGGTGGAGCGGCCGTCCAGAGCGGCGTGCGCCATGTCGATCGTCGACGTCATCGTCGGTCATCCTTTCGGCCGTCGCGTGGCTGCACCGAGCAGCGCCCTATCCGTGGGACAGCCCGGTACCGCGCCTCTTACCCTCCTTTCGGCGCGGTAATGGGTGCGCCGACGGTCCTCCCCGGACCGTTTCCCTCAGATCACGTCACGTCGCGCCGTGTCACGCCAGGTGATACCGAACCATGCCAGGTCACGGCCGCTGCAGCTTGAACCAGTAGAACCCATGACCACCCAAGGTGAGCAGGTAAGGCAGCTCGCCGATCTTCGGGAAGTGCACCCCGCCGATCAGCTCCACCGGCTCGATCGCCTGGTAGGCGCGCAGGTCCAGCTCGGTCGGCTGCGGGAAGCGGGAGAGGTTCATCACACACAGGACGAGATCTTCCTCGCCGCCGGTCGCGCGCGGGCCCTCGCCGGCCGGCAGCTCGCGGATGAACGCCAGCACCGAGGGGTTGGTCGAGCCGAGCTCCTGGAAGGTGCCCAGGCCGAAGGCCGGGTTCTGCCGCCGGATCTCGATCATCCGCTTGGTCCAGTGCAGCAGCGAGGAGGAGCTGGCCATCTGCGCCTCGACGTTGGTGGACTGGTACCCGTAGACCGCGTCCATGATCACCGGCAGGTTGAGTCGGCCGGGGTCGCAGGCCGAGAAGCCGGCGTTGCGGTCCGGGGTCCACTGCATCGGGGTGCGCACGCCGTCGCGGTCGCCCAGCCAGATGTTGTCGCCCATCCCGATCTCGTCGCCGTAGTACAGCACCGGCGAGCCGGGCAGCGAGAGCAGCAGCGCGGTGAACAGCTCGATCTGCCGCCGGTCGTTCTCCAGCAGCGGGGCGAGCCGGCGGCGGATGCCCACGTTCGCCTTCATCCGCGGGTCCTTGGCGTACTCGCTGTACATGTAGTCGCGGTCTTCGTCGGTGACCATCTCGAGCGTCAGCTCGTCATGGTTGCGCAGGAAGATGCCCCACTGGCAGTTCGACGGGATCGCCGGGGTCTGCGCCATGATCTCCGAGATGGGGTAGCGCGACTCGCGGCGCACGGCCATGAAGATGCGCGGCATCACCGGGAAGTGGAACGCCATGTGGCACTCGTCGCCGCCGATGCTCGGGTCGCCGAAGTACTCCACCACGTCCGCGGGCCACTGGTTCGCCTCGGCCAGCAGCACCGTGTCCGGGTACTCCTCGTCGACCATCTTGCGCACCTTCTTGAGGAACTGGTGCGTGCGCGGCAGGTTCTCGCAGTTGGTGCCCTCTTCCTGGTACAGGTACGGCACGGCGTCCAGCCGGAAGCCGTCGATGCCCAGGTCGAGCCAGAACCGCAGCGCCGCCAGCATCTCGGCGTGCACCTGCGGGTTCTCGTAGTTCAGGTCGGGCTGGTGGGAGAAGAAGCGGTGCCAGAAGTACTGCTTGCGCACCGGGTCGAAGGTCCAGTTCGAGGTCTCGGTGTCGACGAAGATGATGCGCGCGTCGGCGAACTGCTTGTCGTCGTCGGCCCACACGTAGTAGTCGCCGTAGGGCCCGTCGGGGTCGTTGCGCGAGGCCTGGAACCACGGGTGCTGGTCGCTGGTGTGGTTGACCACGAAGTCGATGATGACCCGGATGCCGCGGGCGTGCGCCTGCTCGACGAACTCGACGAAGTCGCCGAGGTCCCCGAACTCCGGCAGCACGTCGGTGTAGTCGGACACGTCGTAGCCGCCGTCGCGCAGCGGGGACTTGAAGAACGGCGGCAGCCAGATGCAGTCGACGCCGAGCCACTGCAGGTAGTCCAGCTTGCTCGTCAACCCCTTGAGGTCGCCGGTGCCGTCGTTGTTCGAGTCGTGGAAGGAGCGGACCAGAACCTCGTAGAAGACGGCCCGCTTGAACCAGTCCGGATCGCGTTCGCTCTTCGGAAGGTCCAGCGGAGAGTCTGATACCGGTTCGTTGACGATCACGGTCACTCCAGTTGTGCCGGGAGCACCATGTGGTGCGCGGATGAGGGTGGACTGCACACGGTCGCCGACCTGCCCGGGCTGCCGCGCCCCGGGCCGTGGCCCCGTGCCGCCGCGATCAGGGCCCTACCTGACCAGCGTGAGCACGTGGGCCGGCTGAGTGTGCGGGTCGAGCCGGACGTAGTTGTCCCGGCCCCAGTGGTACACCGCACCGGTCAGCTCGTCGCGTACGGTGAAGCGGTCGTCCCAGCCGAGGCCGAGCGCGGACAAGTCCAGGGAGACGGTGGCCTCGACCGTATTGTGCGGATCGAGATTGACGACCACCAGGACCAGATCAGCGGCTGTGCGCTTGGAGTAGCACAGCACAGCATCGTTGTCCGTGGAGTGAAATTTGAGATTACGTAACCCTTGCAGTGCAACATGTTCACGACGTAGGCCGTTGAGGCGGGTCAGGAACGGTGCCAGCGACCTGCCCTCCGCCTCCGCGGAGGCCCAGTCGCGCGGCCGCAGCTGGTACTTTTCCGAGTTCAGGTACTCCTCGCTGCCCGGCCGCACCGGGACGCTCTCGCACAGCTCGTAGCCTGAGTACACGCCCCAGGTCGGGCTGAGCGTGGCGGCGAGGACCGCTCTGATCTTGAAGCCCGGGCGCCCCGAGTACTGCAGGTACTCGTGCAGGATGTCCGGGGTGTTGACGAACAGGTTCGGGCGCAGGAAGGGCGAGGAGACCTCGGCCAGCTCGGTCAGGTACTCCTGAAGCTCCTGCTTGGTGTTGCGCCAGGTGAAGTACGTGTACGACTGGTGGAACCCGACCTTGGCGAGGGTGTGCATCATCGCCGGGCGGGTGAAGGCCTCGGCCAAGAAGAGCACGTCCGGGTCAGTGGCGTGGATCCGGTCGAGCAGCCGCTCCCAGAACAGCACCGGCTTGGTGTGCGGGTTGTCGACCCGGAAGATGCGCACGCCGTGGCCCATCCACAGCCGCAGCACCCGCTCGCACTCCTCCAGGATCGCGGGCAGCACGCCGGGGCCGTCGAAGTCCAGCGGGTAGATGTCCTGGTACTTCTTGGGCGGGTTTTCGGCGTAGGCGATCGTCCCGTCGGCCCGGGTCGTGAACCACTCGGGGTGCTC
>NZ_DASRGV010000235.1:0-19029 GCF_035650855.1 Actinocrinis sp.
CGAGGTAGTTGTAGATCTGCGGGCCGATGGCGTGCAGCTTGCCCAGCGCGTAGGCGATGCCCTGCTCGTAGTACGGGATCGCGGTGGCGCAGGCGGATTTGCTCTGGTTGGTCACCGCGTTGGGCAGCGAGTCGGGCTCGATGAAGTTGACGATACGCAGGTTGCTGTACTTCGAGTTGCCTTCAAGGGCGACGATCGGGTCGATGTACTGCGACTCGTACTGCGTCAATCCCGCGTCGGTCGCGGGGATCTCGCCGTTGGAGGCCAGCGCCGCGCAGTCACGTCCGGGCAGGTCGTAGACGACGACCTCCACCAGAACCGGACTCGAACTGCTCTGCGCCTGCGTGACCGCGTTGTCCAGCTGCGCCTGCAGGCCCAGGTGGGTGCTGTCGCCGGCGATGGCGCCGATGTGGTCCATCCAGATCGCGGTCTGGTACCCGGCGACCTTGGCCTCGGCGGAGCTGCCGTCGGCGGAGGCCTGCGCCTGCACCTCGGAGACGTAGTTCGGGTTCAGATACGGATTCGATCCCACGAACGGATTCGCGACATGTGTGGCCGCCTGAGCGGCCTGGACGCCCACGAGGGGCATCAACAGGGAGGCGCCGACGGCGAGCGCAAGGCACGCAGCTCGAGTCGGCCGGTGGTGATTAGCCACTGGTTGTCTGTCCTTTGGCATCAATAGGCCGGAACGGTCAGGGGCGAGACCGGCCGGGTGGGTGGAGAGCAGTGATGGGATCACTACGCAGCGCCAAAAGTACGAGCTGTGAACGAAGCGTCAACGTTCCGCGACGGCAGTACCACTCTCACCAGCTTGGCAGCTGGAGAATGTCTTGAAAGTTACAGTCCTGCGCGCGGCAACGGGCCCCGTTCAATTGGCTGGCGAATTCATCGATCTGAGTCGAATAGTCGTCGATCTCGCTCGAATATGACGAACAACCTGAACACTCGCGCCGTTGCAGCGCGGCCGAATGCCCGTATTAGGCCAGCGCGCTGCCATGTAACTTTCTTGAAAGATTTCGGAGCCCCGAAAGTTTCGGGTCGAACCATCCCGCAGGACCCTTCCCGCACGTGGCGTTCGATAGTACGGTCTCGCGCGATAGTTTCGCGCTCTTACACTCACGTCCTTTCCCGCTGACTCCGCGACGGAGGTAACCCGTGCCGTTGCCCGCCACCGACCCCTTCACTGCGACCTGGGCGTCGCTCGACCAGCATGTCGCCGCCCCGGAATGGTTCCAGGACGCCAAATTCGGGATCTATCACCACTGGGGCGCGTTCAGCGTTCCGGCGTTCAACAGCGAGTGGTATCCGCGCGAGATGTACCGGCCCGCCAGCATCGACCGCGAGCACCACATCGCGACGTACGGCGACCCCGCGCAGTGGCCTTACCACTACTTCATCGACGGCGGCCGCGACAAAGCCGGACGCCACGTGCAATTCGCGCCGAAGCTCGCCTCGGCCGGCGGGGCCTTCGACCCGCGCGCATGGGCCCAGCTGATCGCCGACGCGGGAGCGCGCTTCGCCGGTCCGGTGGCAGAGCACCACGACGGGTTCTCGATGTGGGACAGCCGCGTCAACGAGTGGAACTCAGCCGCGCGAGGACCGCGGCTCGACCTGCTGAGCCTGTTCGCCGAGGCCTACCGCGAGCAGGGGTTGAAGCTGCTGGTGGCCATGCACCACGCCTTCCACTTCACCGGGTACTTCGATCACGTGCCGCCCCAGCCCAGCGAGACGCTGCGCAAGCTCTACGGCCAACTGGACCCGGGCGCCGAAAACCAGCTGTGGCTCGCCAAGCTCAAGGAGGTTGTCGACCTCGCCCGGCCGGACATCATCTATCAGGACGTGAACCTGGACAAGATCGACGAGTCGGTCGGCCCGGAGTTCCTCGCCTACTACTACAACCGCGCCCGCGAGTGGGGCGCCGACGTGGTGGCCACCTACAAGGACGGGTTCAACGGCAAGGGCGAGGTCTACGACTACGAGCGCGGCGGCCCGGCCGATCTGACCTACCCCTACTGGCTCACCGACGACATCCTGAGCACCTCCAGCTGGTGCTACACGGAAGGCATCAGCTACCACCCGCTCGACGTGATCCTGCACTCGCTGATCGACCGGGTCAGCAAGAACGGCAGCGTACTGCTCAACATCGGCCCGACCGCAGAAGGCGTCATCCCCGACGAGCAGCGCAGTCTCCTGCTCGGCATCGGCGATTACCTGCGCCGGTACGGCGAGTCCATCTACGAGACGCGAGCCTGGGACGTCTACGGCGAGGGGCCGACCGCGATGGGCGGCGGCTCGTTCACGCCGCCGGTCGCCGGCACACCGCGCGACATCCGCTTCACCCGCGACAAGCGCGACACCGTGCTGTACGCGACCATCCTGGGCTGGCCGATCTCGCCCCTCGCGATCACCATGCTCGCGGCCGGCCGCATCGATCTCACGGCGCTGCGCGCACTCGAGCTGATCGGCCCGGGCACCGACGAGTACCTTCTTGTCACCGAACATCGCCAGGACGAGGCCGGCCTGCACGTCACACTGCCGCCGGCGCCGCCGTTCAGCGCCCCTGCGTATGTTCTCAAGCTGACGTTCGAAGGGCACATCCCGACCCCGCAACGCTGACCTTCGCACCGGCCTCGCCGCCCGCGCGTGGCGCGGATCACTTCGCATCAGGGAATTGGCTCCGGCATCTGCTCGCTGATCCAGCACAGAGGGCCGCAGATCCGTGAGACCCCGTTCCGATGGGAAGCTGATCTTATGTACAAGAACATCCTCGCCGCAGTCGACGGCACGGCGCACGGCGCGGCCGTGCTGGACGCCGTGTCCTCTCTCGCGAAGCTGAGCGGGGCGACGGTCCACGTCATCCACATCCGGCCCCTGCAGGTGCTCGGCGGCACGTTCGCGCCCTCCGCCGTGGTCTCCCCGGAAGAGGAGGCGGAGGGCCGGCGGGTGGTGGACGAGGCGCTGGCCCGGCTGCGCGAGGACGGCGTCACCGCCGAGGGCGAGGTCGACGACGGCCTGCGCGAGGACCTGGCCGACATCCTCGTGCAGCGGGCGCGGGCGCTGGGCAGCGACCTGATCGCCGTCGGACCGGGCCACTACAGCGGCATCTCGGCTCTGCTGCACTCGAGCGTGAGCCGCGGCGTGGCGAAGAGCGCCGGGGCGTCGGTCCTGCTGGTCCACAGCGAGGTGTAGCGCCATCCGCGCGAACCCTGCGTCTCGCGCGGCCCGCCGCTGGTCGGAGGATCACGGCGGGCCGCGCGACATATCGGACGGTCGAACCAGGGCCGCGCGCGCCACGTTCACCGTAATGCGCTCTTTGAGCGTTTCGTAGAGACCTAGCTTCCCGTACCGTCATCCTCAGTGCGATCTCCATCCGGAGGGGCACGATCCGACCCGGGAGGGCGTCGTGGACGTTGATCTGCGTGAGGAGGATGCCGAAGCGCACGTGCACGGCGTGTGCTTCAAGACCGGACCGCCCGAGCGCGTCGGCGTGGAGCTGGAGTGGCTGGTTCACGACAGCACCGATCCGCGTTCGCCGGTCCCGGTCGACCGGCTTGACGCGCTGCTTTCGAGCCTGGATACACATACGTTCACCCACGGCGGCGCGATCACGCGCGAGCCCGGCGGGCAGATCGAGCTCAGCGCCCCGCCCGGCATCGGCATCGCCGACTGCGTAACGCAGACCGCTGTGGACCTCGAGGCGCTGCGCCGTATCTGCGCTGATCACGGGCTCGTACTCGTCGGCAGCGGCCTCGAACCGCTGCGCAGCCCGTCGCGAGTGCTCGACCACCCGCGGTATCGCGCCATGGAGGCGCACTTCGACCGCGCCGGCCCCTGGGGCCGGGTCATGATGCGCAGCACCGCCTCCGCGCAGGTCAACCTCGACGCGGGAGAGCGCGGCGGCGGCGCCGACGGCTACCACCATCGCTGGCAGCTCGCACACCGGCTCGGGCCGGTCCTGGTCGCGGCGTTCGCCAACTCCCCGATCCACCGCGGCGCGGTGACCGGCTGGCGCTCCACCAGGCAGGCCGTCTGGCATTGGACCGACCCCGGCCGTACCCGTCCCCCGGAGCATCACAGCGATCCCGGCGTCGCGTGGGCGCGGTACGCCCTTGATGCTCCGGTGCTGTGCATACGGCGACCCGAGTCTGCCGACTGGGAGGCACCGCAGGGCCTGACATTCCGCGCCTGGCTGCGCGGGGTGCGCGGTCTGCCACGGCCCAACCGAGACGACCTCGACTATCACCTGACCACACTCTTTCCACCGGTGCGCCCGCGTGGCTGGCTCGAGCTGCGCATGATCGACGCGCAGCCCGGCGACGGCTGGCAGGTCGCCGCCGCCGCGGCCACCGCCCTGCTCGACGACCCGGCCGCCGCCGACTGCGCCTACGAGGCCACCGAGCCGTACTGCCGCGGCCACGCCCTGCCGGATGACGCCGTGTGGCTGCGCGCCGCCCGCCTCGGACCCGCCGACCCGGAGATCGGCAAGGCGGTGCGCACCTGCCTGGCCGCCGCCGAGAGCGCGCTGGGCCGGTCCGCGGGCGCCGAGGCGCTGCGCCGCAGGCTCGCCGAGTTCATCGAGCAATACGCCGAACAGGGCCGCTGCCCGGCTGACGACCAGCTCGACGCTCTCCGCCGCGGCGTGCGCGGCGCCCGACCGAAGGAAGGCAGACCGTGACCGACAAGATCACCTCACCGCGTGACGAAACCGCCCCCGACGCAGGCACCTCCGCCCCGCCTTCCGGCCCCGGCCACCTGCCCGCCGCCGCCCCCGACACGTTCAGGGAGCAGGCCGCCGCGGCGCTGCTGACCGCCCGAGATCGCACCCTCGCCCTCACCGGCTGTGTGGATGACAACGACCTGAAGGCGCAGCACTCCCCGCTGATGTCACCCCTGGTCTGGGACCTGGCCCACGTCGGCAACCAGGAGGAGATCTGGCTGGTGCGCGAGGCGGGCGGGCGCCCAGCGCTGCGCGCGGACCTGGACTCGATGTACGACGCCTTCCAACATCCCCGAGCCGACCGACCCGCGCTGCCGCTGCTCTCGCCGCAGCAGGCCCGCGCGTACATCGCCGATGTCCGGGAGCATGCGCTCGACGTGCTGGACCGCACCCCGCTAGAGCACACCGGCGGTCGCGGCGACACGCTGCTGGGCGACGCGTTCGTGTTCGGCATGATCGCGCAACACGAGCAGCAGCACGACGAGACCATGCTGGCCACCCACCAACTGCGCCGGGGACCTGCGGTGCTCGCCGCGTCGGATCCGCCGCCGGCCGCGGTCGATCCCGCGGACCTGCCGAGTGAAGTGCTGATCCCCGGCGGCCCGTTCGTCATGGGCACGTCAACTGAGCCGTGGGCGCTGGACAACGAACGACCCGCGCACCAGGTCCACGTCCCGGCGTTCTTCCTGGACACCTTCCCCGTCACCAACGCCGCCTACCGGCAGTTCATCGACGACGGCGGATACCGCGATCCGCGCTGGTGGAGCGACGACGGCTGGGAGCACCGCGAGCAGGCCGGACTCGAAGCCCCGCTGTTCTGGGAGCGCGACGGCGGCGACTGGCTGCGACGACGCTTCGGCGTGCTCGAGCCGGTGCCGCCGCAGGAGCCGGTAATGCACGTGTGCTGGTACGAGGCCGACGCGTACGCGCGCTGGGCCGGGCGTCGGCTGCCGACCGAAGCCGAGTGGGAGAAGGCGGCCCGGCACGACCCGGCCGGTGACCGCTCGCGCCGCTACCCGTGGGGAGACGACGATCCACAGCCGCGGCACGCGAACCTCGGGCAGCGCCACCTGCGTCCCGCGCCGATCGGCGCCTATCCGGACGGAGCCTCGCCGCAGGGTGTGCACCAGTTGATCGGCGACGTGTGGGAGTGGACCGCCAGCGATTTCCTCCCGCATCCCGGATTCACCGCGTACCCGTACAAGGAGTACTCAGAGGTCTTCTTCGGGCCCGCATACAAGGTGCTGCGCGGTGGAGCGTTCGGCGTCGACCCGGTCGCCTGCCGCGGCACGTTCCGCAACTGGGACTATCCCATCCGCCGGCAGATCTTCAGCGGGTTCCGCACCGCGCGCGACGTCGAAGGAGTCCGGTGATGTGCCGACACGTGGTCTACCTCGGCGCGCCGGTGACGCTGGCCGAGGTGCTGATCGATCCGCCGCAGAGCCTGTACCGGCAGTCCTGGGCGCCGAAGCTGCAGCGCCACGGCACGGTGAACGCCGACGGCTTCGGCGTCGGGTGGTATCCGGTCGGCGCGGCATCAGCCGCGGCCACCGCGCGGATCGGCGACTTCGCGGATGTCTCCGAAGCCGCCGCGCGACCCGCCAGATACCGGCGCTCGGTGCCGATCTGGACCGACGCGAACCTCGCCGAGCTCTCCCGCGTCATCCGCACCGGGGCCGTGCTCGCGGCGGTCAGGTCCGCGACCGAGGGCACCAGCCAGGACGAGTGCGCGGCCGCCCCATTCCGGGACGGGCCCTGGCTGTTCAGCCACAACGGCGCGATCCGCGACTGGCGGCTGCTGCCGGACCAGGTCGACCTCGGCCTTTCCGCGGCCGACCTGCTGGGGCTCGAATCCTCCTGCGATTCTGCGCTGCTGTGGGCGGCGGTACGCACCCGGCTGCGGGCAGGCGAGCCACCGCAAGAAGCGCTCGTCTCGGTGGTGCGACAGGTCGCCGCGGCGCGTCCCGAGGCGCGGCTGAACCTGCTACTCACCGATGGACGCATCGTCGTGGCGACCCGCCACGGCGACACGCTCTGGTACCGCGAGGCACCGGACGGTCTGGTGCTGGCTTCCGAACCCTATGACGAGAGCGAGCAGTGGCGAGAAGTGCCGGAAGACAGCCTCGTGTACGGCAGCGTCTCAGAGGTCTCCATCCGCCGACTCAGCACCGACCAGGCGGCGCAACAGAGGCCGAGTGATCCTGCGGCGGGGGAGCGGTACGCGCCCGGGCGGCGCTTCACCCTCGACCACCGCCTGACGCCGGACTACTTCGACACACGGCTACGCGAGGACGTACTCGAAGGGCTCGCCGAGCCGCCGCGCTCGCTGCCGCCGAAATGGTTCTACGACGCGCGCGGCAGCGAACTGTTCGAGGAGATCACCCTGCTGCCCGAGTACTACCTCACCCGCGCCGAGCAGGAAATCCTCGACGCCCGCGCTCCGCAGATCGCGCTGGACACCGCGGCCGGCACGCTCGTGGAGATCGGTGCGGGCTCCTCGCGCAAGACACGCACGCTGCTGGACGCGCTCACGCGGGCCGGCACACTGGAGCGCTACGCGCCGCTCGACGTCAGTACGTCCGCACTCGTGGAAGCCGGCGAGGCATTGTGCCGCGACTACCCGGCGCTTCACGTCACCGCCACAGTCACCGACTTCGAGACCGAACTCGTGCTGCCGCACAGCGACGGCCCGCGCCTCGTCGCCTTTCTGGGCAGCACGATCGGCAACTTCACCCCGGTGCGCCGCCGCGACTTCTTCACCGCGCTGCGCGCCGCCATGACGGATCAGGACACGTTCCTGCTCGGCGCGGATCTGGTGAAGGACGCTGATGCGCTCTGGCGCGCCTACAACGACAGCAGCGGCGTGACCGCCGCGTTCAACAAGAACGTGCTGCATGTGCTCAACCGGGAACTGGACGCCGACTTCGACGTCGACGCGTTCGACCACAACGCGGTCTGGAACGCCGGGCAGGACCGCATCGAGATGTGGCTGCGCTCGCGGCTCACCCAGACGATCAAGGTCCGGGCGCTCGACCTGACCCTGGAGTTCGGCGACGGCGAGGAGATGCTCACCGAGATCTCGACCAAGTTCCGCCGCGAGGGCCTGGTCGCGGAGCTCGCCCGCGCCGGATTCCGGGTGCGCGAATGGTGGACGGACTCCGCGCAGCGCTTCGCGCTCCTGCTCGCTGCGCCCGCCGTCCGCTGAAGCCGGACTCGGCCGTCCCCGGCCACGACTGTGGATCCGGGGACGGCCGTGGCTTCCACGCGGCAGCGCCGCCGCAGGGCCCACTGACCTGCCGCGGTCGTGTCAGTGGTCGTCGCGCCAGTGGTCACCGTCTCAGTAGAACCGTGTCAGTGTTCGTTGTGTCAGTGGTCGAGGACTCGGGCGAGGAAGCGGCGCGTTGCGGGTTCTCGCGGGTCGGTGAAGATCTGCTCGGCGGTGCCGTGTTCCCGCACCACTCCGTCTTCCAGGAAGCAGACCTGGTCCGCGGCGTGCCGGGCGAAACCCATCTCGTGCGTGGCCATCACGATGGTGAATCCGCGCCGCTTGAGCTCCCCGACCACTTCGAGGACCTCCCCGACCAGTTCCGGGTCGAGCGCGGAGGTGATCTCGTCGAGCAGGAGCAGCTCCGGCTCGGTGGCCAGCGCCCGCACGATCGCCGCGCGCTGCTGCTGCCCGCCGGAGAGCCGGTCGGGGTACTCCGCGGCCTTGTCCGCCAGGCCGAATCGCTCCAGCAGCTCGCGGGCCTCGGCTTCGGCGTCGCGGCGGGCCTTGCGGTGCACCCGGCGCGGGGCGAGGGTGATGTTGTCCAGCACGGTCAGGTGCGGGAACAGGTTGTAGGCCTGGAAGACCACACCGATGCGGCGGCGGGCGGCGTCCGCGTCGAGCGCCGGATCGGACAGCTCGACCTCGCCGAGGTGGATCGTGCCGTCGTCGATCTCTTCCAGCAGGTCGATGCAGCGAAGCAGGGTGGACTTTCCGGACCCTGACGCGCCGATCAGGCAGACCACTTGGTGCGCCGCGACATCGAGGTCGATGCGGTTGAGCACCGTTTTCGAGCCGTAGCGCTTTCGCAGCCCCCTAATGCGCAGCAGCGGGTCGCTCGTCGCGCCGGGCGGTGGGAGGGGCGCGCTGTCCACCGTCGTCTCGCTCATCGCGCGACTCCGGCGAACTGGCGCTCGGCCGCGCGTGTGGCCAGTCGGTCGGTGTAGCGGGCCAGCGGCACGGTGACCGCGACGAACAGCAGCGCCGAACCGAGGTAAGGGGTGTAGTTGAAGTGGCTGTCCGCAGCGATCTGGGCCTGGCGCAACGCTTCGAGCGGTCCGAGGGTCGCGACCAGCGCGGTGTCCTTCTGCAGCGAGACGAAATCGTTGAGCAGCGGCGGCACCACGTTGCGCACCGCCTGCGGCAGCACCACGAAGCGCATCGCCTGGGCCTCGGTCAGGCCGAGCGCGCGCGCCGCGTTGCGCTGTGAGGGGTGCACCGAGTTGAGTCCCGCGCGGAACACCTCGGCGACATACGCCCCGTACGAGAGCACGAGCGCGATCGTGCCGAGAACCCACGGCTGCGACGGCGTGCCCTGCAGCTGCAGCGCCGGGATGCCGAATCCGACGGCCAACACCACCAGCAGCGTCGGTGTGCCGCGAAAGACGTCCACGTACCCGACCGCGAGCAGCCGCACGGGCAGCAGCCCTGGAGCGTGCGTCGAGCGCACCAGGGCCACCACCAGCCCGAGCAGGAGAATCGCCGGCTCGGCGATCAGGAACATCTGCACGTTGAGCCAGAAGCCGTCGAGGATCTTCGGGAACGACGAGCTGAATTCGGAGCCTGACAGGAACGTGTCCTTGACCGGCTGCCACCCCGGCGAGAGCACGACGAGCGCGCCGGCCACGACCGCGAACACCGTCGTGCACGTGACCGCGATCCAGCCGTCGCGTCGGCGCTTGCGCGCGCGATACCTCTCGCGTTCCAGTTGCCGGGCGCTCGGGCGGTAGACCTCGGGCTGGTCGGATTGCCGAGGCGGGGTCGCGCCCCGCGCGTAGGTCTCACTCATGGTTCGACGACGCTAGCCGAGCTTGGGCGCGTTCACCGACTGCGACAGCCACTGGTCGGTGATCTTCTGCAGCTCGCCGCTGGACTTGAGCGCGGCGATGGCCCCGTCGACGCACGGCGTCAGGGCGCTGCCCTTCTTCAGCAGCAGCCCGAACTGCTCCTGGTCGGCCGCCGTGCCGGTGTAGTCGAACTGGCCGAGCACCTTCGAGCCGTCGATCTGCGCGCCCGAGATGTAGAAGGCCGTGGGCAGGTCGGTGATGATGGCGTCGACCTGCTTGTTCTTCAGGGCGTGGGCCGCGTCGTCGGTGCCGTTGAACACCGCGGGCTGCTGCGTGGGCTTGATCACGTTGCCCACGGCCTCGTAGCTGGTGGTGGCCACTTGCACGCCGATCTTCGCGGACTTCAAGTCGGCCAGCGAGGTGGCGTTCGCATACTTCGAGGAGTCGAGCACGACGATGCCCTGGTTCGCGGTGTAGTAGCCGGTGGAGAAGTCCACCGCCTTGGCCCGGTCCGCGGTGATCGAGATCTCGTTGATGTCGAAGTCGAAGTTCTTCGCGCCCGGGGCGTACGAGCTGTTGAAGGGCTCGACCACCCACTTGACCTGGTCCTTGGTGAAGCCGAGCTGCGTGGCCACCGCGTAGGCGACGGCGCTTTCGAAGCCCTTGCCGTCGCTCGGGTCGTTGTTGTCGAACCAGGGTGCGTAGGCGGGACTGTCCGTGGCCACCGTCAGCTGGCCCGACTTGTACAAGCCAGGCGCGTTGGTGCCGCACGACGTGCTCGCCGAGCCGGACACCGCGGAGGCCTTGTCGGCGGTGCTCTTCTGCGCGCACGAGGTCGCGGCGACGGTCAGCAGCGCGGCCGTCCCGAGACTCAGGATGACGCGGGCGCGGGGAAGGCGGGCACGGGCGACGCGGGGCATGACGGCGGTCCAATCCGAAGGCTGCGATGGGTTCGATGGTGACAGACGTGGCGGCGTAGCGGGACTCGCTATCGACACAGGTCTGCTGCGCAGCGCTCGTGGTCGACGTGGCGGCGACGCACGAGGAGGACGGACGGGGACATGCGGGGAGCATCACCGTTGGACCGGATCTCTGTCAATCCGGCGCAGCCCTATCTCAAGATGTGGTCGTCAGGTGGTGACCGGAACGGTCACGATGTCGCTGCGCAGCGGCGCCAGCAGCCCGCCGATCTGACCGATCGTCTCCTGCGGAACGCCGAGCCCGGTCAGCGTCGCGACCAGGTGCGTGACGACGGCGTCGAAATCCGACTCGCCGATCTCGAGCCCCGCGTGCGCGGCGGCCATGTCGCGTCCCTGATAGATCTGCGCGCCGCCGAGCGCCGCGGCGAGGAAGGCGCGCTGGTGCGACTTGAGCCGCTTCAGGTCGACGTCGGCGAAGAACGGCGCGAGCTGCGGGTCGGACAGCAGGCGCGCGTAGAAGTCGTCGACTGCGGCTTGGACGGCCCCGGCGCCGCCGATGGACTCGTAGATGCTCATGGGGCAGCTCCTCGTGTGGCGTTGCGCGGTCAGTGGGGTGCGATGGGATCGGCACGACATTAGGGAGCTGTTGTTGCCTGCGTTTTCCGAGGTTGCAAAGCGCGCGGAGGTTCTTGCTCACATGGCGCGATGCGCGGGGTGAGACGATCGGTCACCGACGCCCGGCGGTGGGCCGGTTCGAGGAGGGGAGGTCGCCGTGTCGGTGTCTGCGAGGCCGCTGCGCAAGCTGGGCTTTCTGACGATCGGGCTGTTCGACCTCGCCGATCCGTATCGCGGCCACGCGGCGACGCTCGAACTGATCGAGCTGGGGGAGCGGCTGGGTTTCGACAGCGCGTGGGTGCGGCACCGGCATCTGCAGTACGGCATCTCCTCACCCGTCGCCGTCCTCGCCGCCGCCTCGCAGCGCGCCAGCCGGATCGAACTGGGCACCGCCGTGATCCCGCTGATAACGACGGCGACGGCCCGGTCGTGGCCACCGCGCTGCAGGCCGCGTACGCGCAGGCCGGTATCAATGTGAAGCCGGCCCCGACCGGCACCGACTCCGACGCGTTCCGCGCGGTAGCCGGCGACACCGCGAACGAGCCGGGCCTCTCGCTCGACACCTGGGGCGCGGACTGGCCCTCGGGGGCCCCGTTCCTGACCCCGATCTTCGACGGCCGGGAGATCGTGCAGGGCGGCGGCAACTTCAACCTCGCGCAATACAACGACCCCACGGTCAACGCGCAGATCGACCAGATCAACCAGATCACCGACAACACCGCCGCGCAGCAGCAGTGGGGCGAGCTGGACGCGCGGCTCGGCAAGCTCGCGCTCACCGTGCCGCTGTACTTCCCGAAGAACCTGACGCTCTTCGGGCCGGGCGTGAAGAACGTGTACCTGAGCGAATGGCGCGGCACGTACGACATCGCCGTCGTCTCGGTGAAGTAGGCGGAACGGGTGACCACCACCGCACTGACGGCCGCGGCGGAGGCATCGCAGGACCCTGCCTCCGCGGCGCCGACCGGGCCGCGGGCCCTGTGGCGCACGCTGCGGCGCGACCGCGCGGCGATGGCAGGGCTCGTCGTCGTGGCCGCGCTCGTCCTGCTCGCCCTCGGCGCGCTCCTGTGGACCGCGTTCGAGGGTCAGAACCCGTACGCGTATCACGACAACCTGCTCAACTCCGCCCTCGGCGGCGCGCCCCTCGTCTCGTTCGGCGGGATCGGCGGCGCGCACTGGCTCGGCGTCGAGCCGCAGACCGGGCGCGACCTGTTCGCCAGGATCGCCTACGGCGCGCAGGTCTCGCTCGCCGTGTCGATCGGCGCGACGCTGCTGCAGGTGCTGCTCGGCGTCGGGGTGGGACTGGCGGCCGGGCTCGGCGGACGGCTCGCCGACGCGCTGCTCGGCCGCGCCATCGATTTGGCGATCGCCTTCCCGTACCTCATCTTCGGCATCGCGCTGCTGGCCGTCGTGCCGGCTTCCTTCCCCCGGCCGGTCCTGCTCGTCGTCGTGATGGCGGTGCTCGGATGGGGCGGTACGGCGCGCTTCTCCCGAGCGCAGACGCTCAGCCTGCGCACGCGCGACTACGTGGCCGCGGCGCGGCTGGGCGGATCGAGTACCGCGCGCATCGCGCGGCGCGAGATCCTGCCGGGGCTCGCCGCGCCCGTCATCACGTACGCGGCGCTGCTGCTTCCCGCGAACATGGTGCTTGAGGCCGGATTCTCCTTCCTCGGCATCGGCGTGCGGCCGCCGACCTCGTCGTGGGGTCAGATCCACACCGCGTCCGACCAGGAGATCCGGCGCCTGCGCGGCAGCCGGATCGCCATGGTCTTCCAAGATCCGCTCTCCTCGCTCGACCCCTACTACAGCGTGGGGGACCAGATCGCCGAGGTGTATCGGGCCCACACCGGCGCGGCCCGCCGCGCCGCCCGCGCCCGCGCGATCGAAGTGCTCGACCGGGTGGGGATCGCGGACGCCGCACGCCGCGTCGACGCGCGACCGCACGAGTTCTCCGGCGGGATGCGTCAGCGGGCCCTGATCGCGATGGCGCTTGCCTGTGAACCGCGGGTGCTGGTCGCCGACGAACCGACCACCGCTCTGGACGTGACCGTGCAAGCCCAGATCCTCGACCTGCTGAGCGATTTGCGCGCGGACACGGGGATGGCGCTCGTCCTGGTCACGCATGACTTCGGAGTGGTCGCCTCGGTCGCGGACGACGTGCTGGTCATGAAGGAGGGCCGGGCGGTCGAACACGGCCCGGCGACCCGGATCCTGAGCCGGCCAGAGGCCCCGTACACCAGATCCCTGATATCGGCCGTTCCGCGCATCGACGCCCCACGCCCGGTCCGCAACGTTCCGTCAACCGGCGCCTTGCTTCGGGTCGAGCAGTTGCACAAGCACTTCCCCACCCCCGGCGGCTTCGCTCTTCGGCGCGTGGCCGCCCTGCGCGCTGTGGACGGGGCGAGCCTTGAGGTGCGCCGGGGCGAGGCGCTCGGCATCGTGGGAGAGAGCGGCAGCGGCAAGACCACCCTCGCCCGCATGATGGTCAGCCTGCTGGAGCCGACGTCCGGCCGGATCGTGTTCGACGGCGAAGATCTCACCGCGCTGCCCGAGCGGCGGCTGCGCCCGAGCCGCCGCGACCGCCAAATGGTCTTCCAGGACCCGGTCGCCTCGCTCAACCCCCGCCGGACCGTCGGCGAGAGCGTCGCCGAACCCCTGCGCGCGCACGGCGAGCGCGACGAGCGCGGCATTCGCCGCACGGTGCAGCGGCTGCTGGAAGACGTCGGCTTGGAAACAGCGCACTACGACCGCTTCCCGCACGAGTTCTCCGGCGGGCAGCGCCAGCGGATCGGGATCGCCCGGGCCCTGGTACTTCGGCCCAAACTCGTGGTCTGCGACGACCCGGTGTCAGCGCTCGACGTCACGACGCAGGCCCAGGTGGTGCGCCTGCTCGCGGACCTGCGCGAACAGCTCGGCTTGACCCTGGTCTTCGTCTCGCACGACCTCGCGGTGGTACGGCAGGTCAGCGACCGGGTGGTGGTCATGCGCCACGGGCAAGTGGTCGAGTCCGCCGATGCAGAGACCCTCTACACCAATCCGCAGCACCCGTATACACGAACACTGCTCGACGCGGTCCCTGTCGCCGACCCGGTACTGGCACGCGAGCGCAGGGCACAGCGCAAAGCCCGCGCTACTCTCGTACAGCAGCAAGGATGATCTTGCGTACGGCGGCGGAAACCCGCCGCCGACTTAGGCGAGTGGGCAGTGGGTGGACCGTTGACGCGGTGCGCGCTGAGTGTCACAGTCATCGCATGGTCCGCAGCGAGTTGCTCGTCGCCCGCCTGCACGTCGATTTGCGACGGCAGGCCAGCGCGCTGTGTGCGGGCTGTCTCGGGCACGCCTGTCGTTGACGACGCGGCGGTTTCGCCCTCTCTTCTGAAACGCCCTTGAGCGTCTGGGCGCCGTGCTGCGCGTGGTCGCCCTCATCGGCGGAGTGTCCGAGTGGCTTAGGACGGGGCCTGCAAAGCCTCGCACACGGGTTCGATTCCCGTCTCCGCCTCGCACCTGATTCCCAGTCGAAAACAAGTTATAAGCGCGTGCATAGCTCCGCTCCCGGCGCGCGCCGCCGGAACCCTGGTCTGCGTTTTCGCGCCAGCCGTTAAGGGAATGCCGTAGAGGGACAACTGACTTCACAATCTGCGGATAAACCAGACAACGGCTTGACGTGGGGAGCGGACGGTCAAACCTATGGGTGATGTCGAGGTTGTCGCCGAATTCGGTAAGGGTATGCTCACTTCCCCGTGGTGGAACGAATTCGCCGCGTCGGCCGGGACCGTCTTTCACACGAGTCGTTTTCTGCTGCCCTGGTGGGAGGACCGGCAGGCGAAAAGCCCGGATTCCCGGCTCGTGACAATCGGCGTCTTCGACGCCGACGGTGTCGTCGGGCTCTGCGCGTTCGAACTCGACGCCGGCGTCCTGTCCTTCGCCGGAGGCCTGGACGTCGTCGACTACATGGGGCCGATCGCGGCCGCGGGACGCGAGAAGGAGGTCGCCGCCGCACTAGGCGAGTGGATGTTCGAGGGCCTGCCGTGGGACCGCGCGCACCTGGCCGGACTCGCCGGCGACGCCGCGGCGGCTGACTCCATGGTCGACGAGATCTTACGCCGAGCCCCTTCCGCCGTCGCCGAGACATACGACCAGGCGCCGAGGATTGAGAAGGCCCCGGACGGCTATCTCAGAAGCCTCAATTCCAAGCGCCGGGCGGACGTGCTGCGTAAGCGCAACCGGTTGATCGAGGCGGTCGGGCAGCTGGAACTGGTGGTGTCGACGCCGGAGACGACGCTCGACCTGCTGGAACGGCTCCTCTCCTGGAAGGCCTGCGCCAGCGCGGCGACAGGCGAATTCGTAGCCGCGTACGGCGATTTCCTGAGGAAGATGCTTTCCGGGCTGACCGCCGCGGACGCCGGCCACGTCGTAGAGCTTCGGGCCTCGGGCCGCCCGCTCGCGTCGGCCATCATGCTCCGGCATCGGGACACGGCCTATATCTACAACATGTCATATGACACCTCCTTGACAGTCGAGTCGAGCCTGGCGCCCGGCGTGGTGCTCGTTTCCCTTCTCGTGGAACGCAGCCTCGACAGTGGTCTGCGATTCGACTTCCTCAAAGGCGCCCAGGATTACAAGCTGCGCTTGGGCGGAGTGCCCGTGGATCTGACCGCGGTCACCGTCGAACGCTGAAGGCTCGTTGCCGTTCCCGGGTTTCGGTAGTATTAATTCAGAAGAGCCGAAATCTACGGCTATTGACTTACCTGGCGCGCACTGCGATCGTGTTCGTATGACCTCTGGCGCCCACCTCGTGGCCCGCCTGCACGTCGACCTCCGGCGGCAGGCCAGTGCCGTCTGTTCCGCTTCTCGGTAGTTTCTTTCGCACTTGCGGCGGTGACCGCTTCCCGCCGCAGTACGCGTCTTCAGGATCTCGGGCTGCAAAATTTCCTCACCCACAGCAGCCCCGACGTCGAAGCGCTGGGCGAAGTTGCGCGGATGCGGGCCGCGCACGGTGCCGTGTCGGCCGCCTGAATGCAGCGCGAGAGCGGGCTCTCGCGCCGGCGGGTGGCGGCCGCCGGCAATCTTCTGCAACGCGTCGGCGCGCGGGGCGGCCCCGAGGCGGCGGTGCAGCGGGCGGTCGAATTCGCCAAGCAGCAGCGGCAGCTTGAACAGTCACGCTTGGAGATGATGCGCGGCTACGCCGAGACCAGCGGGTGCCGGCGGCACTACCTGCTCGGCTACTTCGGCCAAGCGAGTGGGCCGGTATGCGGGAACTGCGACAACTGCCGGACGGGTTCGGCTCAGCGCGACTCGTCCCCGTCCTCGGGCCCGTTCCCGGTCGGCGCGACCATCCGCCACCGCGAGGGGGGAGAGGGCACCGTACTGCAGGTCGAGCAGGACCGGATCACGGTCCTGTTCGCCTCCGCCGGCTATCGCACCCTGTCTCTGGAAGCCGTGCAGGAGCAGCACCTGGCCGAGAAGGTCGCGGACCACCCGCAGCCGCCGGACCCAAGCAGGGGTCGCCGCAGCGGGTAGCGCGGGGCCGGCATGTCACGGATGCGGTGCGGGATCGACGTCGAGCAGATAGCGGCGCGAGGTGCCCACCGGGTCTCGCTCCAGCGCCACGGCCTGCTCGACACGGTGCTGCTCGCCCGCCGTGTAGTCCGGCGCTCCGCCGCGCACCCAGACGCTGCGGGCGGCGGCCTGCTGCGCGCCAACCGCGTCGACGTACTGCTCCGCAGTCATCAGCCGCGTCCCGCGCGGCGCTGCGAGAGCCGGATTCGGTGGGGCGTCGGGCACCGCGGACGATCCACCGACCGGGACCGGTGCGGTGTGCAGCACGATCGCGCGCACCAGCCACGCGCTGCGTGCGGATCGGGACACCAGCCACGTGGTCAGGTGCAGGTCCCCGGCTGCGTCGAAATCGGCGCCGGGCACCGGTGCGGGATCCTCGCATAGCACGAACAGCCCGCCGGCCTCGACGCCGGCGCGCGGGCCGCGCAGCGCGCCGACGCCGGTGATCCGATGGCGGGGGCTCACCCACCCCGGCCGATCTGCCGGAGCGGGATTGATCGCGCCACCCCCGCCGTCGGCCTGCTCGCGCTGGCCGAACCGGCCCTCCGCCTGCAGCACTAAGGCCGCCTCGATCCGCTCGCCCGCGCGCACCGCAGGGACCACCCCGTCACTGACCAGCGAGGGATCCGGGACAACCCACACAGAGCACCTCCGTCCTCAACCTCGACTAACGTAGCCATCACAGCTCTCGAAGTACGAGGAAGGCGCGATGAAGCTTCTCCTGACCTCCGGCGGCGTCAGCAACCAGAGCATCCGCGACGCCCTGGTCGACATGCTGGGCAAGCCCATCGCCGAGTGCACTGCCTTGTGCATCCCCACCGCGATGTACGGCATGCTGCCCGGGACCGCCGTCATGACGTGGCGGCAGATCGCCGGTCAGAGCCCCACCCCCATGGTCGAGCTGGGGTGGAAGTCCATCGGCATGCTGGAGCTGACCGCGCTGCCCAGCATCGCCGAGGAGAACTGGGTCCCCTTGGTCCGGGAGACCGACGCGCTGCTGGTGTGCGGCGGCGACGTGCTGTACCTGCACCACTGGATGCGCGAGTCCGGCCTGGCGGACCTCCTGCCGTCGCTGAGCGACACGGTCTACGTCGGACTGAGCGCCGGCAGCATGGTGATGGCCCCGCACGTCGGGCAGGAGTTCGTGGGCTGGAAGCCGGCCGGCGGCGGTGACAGTGCGCTGGGCGTGGTCGAGTTCTCGATCTTCCCGCACCTGGATAACCCTTCGTGCCCGGAGAACACCATGGCCGACGCCGAGAAGTGGGCCGCGCGCATGCCGGTGCCCGGGTACGCGATCGATGACGAGACGGCCGTCAAGGTCGTGGACGGCGCTATCGAGGTCGTCTCCGAGGGGCATTGGAAGCTCTTCGAGCGTTAGCCGCAAATCGGCCCTGCCAGCGCGCGGCCACGGCGCCGGCGCGCCAGCCGACGGCGTCCAGTGTGGGCTGCGGATCTGTCGTCCCAATGAGCCATGTGGGCCGATCAATGTCGCTTTCATGTGTTGTGCCGGTTTCGCATCCAGGCACCCGGGCAGAGGGCGCGGCGGCAAGGGCCGACCGACCTTCCGCCAGCAACCGCAAGAGGCGCGCCATGAACGAGCCCGGACCGGTGAAGAAGATCGTGGAGAAGGTGGCCGAGGTCGCCGAGGCCGCCGAAGCCGCCGTCGCGGGACCACGGTCCGACTGCCGGGAGCGCCGGGCCGCAGCCGGCGCCGATCGACGAGCCCACCGCGCGTGGGACCGCTTCCCCGCGGTCTCCGAACCCGACTTGTAGCGCGAGGCGGGGCAGCCCCCCACCCGCCTAGCGCCTGACCGACCTCAGGTTTCGATGAGGTGCGCGGTGAATTCGCGGCGGGAGGCCTGCCAGCGCTCGTGGTCGAAGGCATCGGTGCCGAGGGCGTCGGCGGCTTGGTAGCCCATATCCAGGGCGTGGTGGACGTTGTCGGGAGTGAACAGGCCTTGACGGCCGAGGGTGGTCAGCCGTGGCAGCGTGTTGATCCAGGACTCGAGTGCCGCCAGATGGTCACGATAGCCGGCGTGGTGGACCGGGTAGCCGTGCCGCAGACGCTTGACCTGCACCCAGGCCAGGCGCAGCGGTGGCAGGGCGCACGCGCGTACCGTCTGCTGCACGAGGTCGGCCAGTTGCCTTTCGTCCGCGGACCACAGCTCG
>NZ_DASRGV010000236.1:0-19476 GCF_035650855.1 Actinocrinis sp.
CGACCAGCTCACCACCCGGCAGCTGGCCACCCCGAGCCTGTGCAGCCGGTGGCGCGTCCACGACGTGGCAGCGCACGTAGTGATGGTGCTCGAGGTCGGCTCGGGGGAGTTCCTTCGAACATTGATGACCTCCCGGGGCAGCTTCGACCGGGCAAACGACAAACTCACCGCCCGCTGGGCCGAGCACTCGGCCACCGAGCTCACCGAACGGCTGCGCCGCCTCGCGGAATCCCGGTTCACGCCACCGGGTCAGGGCCCTGAGGCGCCACTGGCCGACCTGCTCGTCCACGATCTCGACATCCGCCGCCCGCTCGGCCTCGCCCGCGACGCCGAACCGGACCGGCTGCGCGCCGCGCTGCAGTGCCTCGTGACGCTCAAGCACCCGCCGGGCGCTCCCGGGCCGACCCTCGTGCCGCGCGGCTGCCTCGACGGCCTGCGCCTGGAAGCGGAAGACATCGACTTCACCTGGGGACGCGGCACGCCGGTACGCGGAGCAGCGGAAGACCTGCTGCTCGCGATAACCGGCCGCAGCGAGGGAGCGCGCCGGCTCAGCGGCGCAGGCGCTCCGACGCTCGCACGCCGCATCGGGTCGCAGTGACCCGCTCAGAGCGCTGAGAAGACGGCAGGTTCGCCTGCTCAGCCGGATCTCACGACCGTTCGTCACCCGCTAGGGCCTGCGCACCCGTCGCGACGCTCGCATCCTGATCCGCTGGCCGGAAGGCGAGCAACGGCACTTCATGCACCAGCCGAAGCCGCGCACTTGGGGAAGCGTCGTAGTTCCACCCCACCAGCCACGTCAGAGCACGCCTGATCATCGGCGCCGCCCAATGGTGGTCGTATTCGTAGTGCGCGAGTGCTTCGGCGGCCTCTTGCTCCCCGAGCACGCGGTACGCGGGCGAAAACCGCTCACGCGCGACCGCAACCTCGACGGCGCCGCCGACCCGCACGTTGCGGTACCAGTCCGCGTGCTGGCCGAGTCCGGCCACGACGACGAACTCGTTGCGCTCCGGGTCGGCGCGGACGATCTCGAGCATGGTCCGATATCGGCGCCCTGACTTTCGGCCGATATGCGTCAGGCGCAGGAACCGGTGATCGAGCAGCCACCCGGCATGCAGGTCGTACAGCCGCGTGGGCGCCCTGAGCAGCCAGCGCGCCGCAGCTCCCGGCCTCTTGTGCGCGGCCGCGCTTTCGGATGCTTCGTTGCTCACCGTCACATCGCCTCCCTCACGTCCAGGCTCGGTTTCCGAGAGACGTAAGTACCCAGGAATTATTGCACTATGCAATATGCTTCGCGGGATACGTCCGTGCGTCAGACCGTGGCGCGGCGGATGGTGACGTGGCCGCCGGCCAGCAGGACGACGGCGAGCGCGGCGATGACGCCGGTCAGGCCCAATGCGGTCAGGCCGGCGAAGGATCCGCCGGTCGCGGACCAGAGGTGCCAGTGCTCGAAGGAGACGGTGACGACCGCGGCGACTGCGACGAGCGCCTGCGCCGCCAAGAACGCCAGCGTGCCGAGCGGGCCCCACCGGCTGTACACGATTCCGTACCACATTCCGTACACGAACAGTGCGAACAGGATCACCGTCGCCGTCAGCCAGGTGGCGTACCACGAACCGCTGAGCAGGTATGGCACGCGGAAGAAGCGCATGGACAGTCCCCAGCCGCCGGTGGCCCGCTCGATTGCTTGCAGCGCCGTCAACGCCAGGCCCGACACCAGTGCCAGCGCCATCCCGAGCAGGTCGTAGCGAGCCACCACTGAACTCGGCATCGGGCATGCGCTCGCGAACCACTGTGGAACGGTCTACAAGCATTTCGGCTACCGAACTAAATCCGGTATCATGGAGGTGCGGGTAGAGAGTGCACGTAGGGCCGGGTGCCGCCCATGTCCGAAGAGGTGTCGCAAGTGTCCATCGACTCCCTCGAAGCGGCGCCTTCCAGCGCCGCGAACCGGCGCGCACTGTCGGCTCTCCTGCTCTCCGAGCGCGCTCGGCCGGAATGGATCAGGGAGCGCCCGAACGGCTGGTGGCTCGCGATCGCGGCGGTCTGTCTCGGCGCGTTCATGGGACAGCTGGACGCGTCTATCGCGACGCTCACCTATCCGGCGCTGCAGGCGCAGTTCCACACCGACCTAGCGGATGTGGAGTGGGTCTCGCTGTCCTATCTGCTGACGCTGGCGGCGCTGCTCGTGCCGGTCGGCCGGCTCTCGGATGCTCGTGGCCGCAAGCTGATGTACCTGTACGGGTTCGTGCTCTTCACGGCCGCGTCGGCGGCGTGCGGGCTGGCGCCGAGCCTGCTGGCGTTGGTGCTCTTCCGTGCGGTGCAGGCGGTGGGCGCGGCATTGCTGCAGGCCAACAGTGTGGCTTTGGTGACCACGAGCGCGCCGCGCTCACGGCTGCGCGCGGCGCTCGGTGTGCAGGCAGGAGCCCAGGCGCTCGGATTGGCTCTCGGGCCGACGCTCGGCGGAGTCATCGTCACCGGGTGGGGCTGGCGGTGGGTGTTCTTCGTGAACGTGCCGGTCGGGATCGCGGCGCTTATCGCAGGGCACTATCTGCTGCCGCGCACCCGCACCCAGGCCTCCACCGATCATTTCGACTGGCCCGGTCTGCTGTGGCTGGCCACCGCCACCACGACGCTGCTGCTGGGGATCTCCGGCGCCTCCGGCCTGCACCTGTCCTGGCCGATCGTCCTGGCCTTGTTCGCCTTCGCCGCCGCCGCGACCCTGGCGTTGGCGCGGCGGTTGGCGCGGGCCGTCAGTCCGCTGATCGACCCGGCGCTGCTGCGCTCCCGGCGGATCGCCGCCGGCCTCGTCGGCGCACTGGGCGGTTACCTCGTGCTCTTCGGGCCGCTGGTGCTCGTGCCGGTCGCGTTGACCCGCAGCGGAACCAGCCTGAGCGCGGCGGGCCTCATCCTCACGGCGCTTCCCGCCGGTTTCGCGGCGGCGGCGCTGCTGGCCGAGCGGGTGCTGCCCCCCTCCTGGAGCGACCGGCGCCGCGCGCTGGCGGGCTCGGCGGTGGCGGCGTGCGCACTGGTGGGCATGATCCTGGTGCCGCTCACAGCCGTATGGCTCGCCCCGCTGCTGGCCGCGCTCGGGCTCGGCTTGGGCGTCTTCACCCCGGCGAACAACGCGCTGGTGATGGCGGCGGTCCCGGCGCGCGCGGCCGGCACCGGGGGAGGATTGGTCAACATGACCCGGGCACTGGGCACCGCCCTCGGCGTCGCGCTGGTGACGCTCACGCTGCATGTCGCGCCCCGCTCGAACCCGGCGCTCGGTGACCACGTGGCCGCCGCGCTGCTCACCGTCCTAGCCTTCGGCGTGCTCATCAGCAACCTGATCAACCTCGGACCCGCGCCGCAGCACACCCCAGGCCGGCACACCGAGCTCTAGCAGCGCCCCGTTCTACGCTCGCTTCACCGTGCTCGGCTCGGCGACCATCCAGGCGGTCCGAAGACATAGCCGGCTCGGTCGCGCAGTGAGCGGGCCTCCCGCAGGTCCCGGCCGATGGCGGCGAACTCGTGGAACGCCACACGCAGCGGGTTGTACGTGTCGATGTTCTTGGTCAGGCCGTACTCCACCCGCTCGCCTTCGGGTTCGAAGGTGCCGAAGATCCGGTCCCAGACGATCAGGATGCCGCCGTAGTTGCGGTCGAGGTACGCGCTGTTCGAGCCGTGGTGGACCCGGTGGTGCGAGGGCGTGTTCAGCACCCACTCGATCGGGCGCCAGAGCTTGTCCACCCGCTCGGTGTGCAGGAAGAACTGATACAGCAGGCTGATGGACTGCTGGAGCAGGATCATCCACGGCGGGATGCCGATCAGCGCGAGCGGGAGCCAGAACGGCAGCGAGGTCATCGGCGTCCAGGACTGGCGCAGCGCGGTGGACAGGTTGTACTTGAGGCTGGAGTGGTGCACCACGTGGCTGGCCCACAGCACCCTGATGCGGTGGTGGGCGCGGTGGAAGACGTAGTAGGCGAGGTCGTCGGCGAGGAAGAGCAGCAGCCAGCTCCACGCGGAGGAACTGGACATCCGTAGCGGCGTGAGCGTGTAAGCGGCCGCGTAGACGACCACCGTCACGGCCTTCCACGGAAACCCGACCACCTGGCTGCCGGCGCCCATGGACAGGCTGGTGGCGGTGTCGCGGGCTTCGAAGCCGCGTTCGTCGTCGTCGGGCAGGAAGCGGTAGGAGACCGCCTCGAGGGCGACGAGCAGGAGGAAGAGCGGGATCGCGAGCTCGATGACCGGGATCACTTGCGTGCCTCCAACGCATTCGCGGCTGTGACACCTGGCAGTGGCGGGATGCTGCGGGAAAGCAGTTCGCGGGCGAGCTGTTCGGCGCCGGCCGCGTCACGTGCGGCGATCAGCCGGGCCAGGCGGATGCGTCCGCGCACGTCGAGCAGTTCCCCGGTGCGTTGTTCCCTCGGCGTGTCACCGAAGGCGAGCGCCCCGCCGATGAGGCTGTTGAACGCCAGGAGGTAGGCGAGGTTTCCGCAGCCCTCGATGACCAGCCGCCACCAGGCGATGTCGGCGTCCGCCAGCGCGTCCAGATCCGGTCCGTGTGCCTGGTAGTCCTCGGCGGCGGCGACGATCGCGTCGAGCACCGATGGCGCCGCGCGCAGCGCGCACAGCCGCGCGGCGTCGGAGCCGATGCAGGCACGCATTTCGAGGGTGTCGCGCTGCGCACCGTCCAAGGTAAGCACTTGGCCCGCGCCGGGGAGGCTCACCACCAGGTCCAGCCCGGCGGTGCGGCGCCAGTCCAGCGCGGTGGTCCGGCCGCCGTGCGCGATCTCGATCAGCCGCGCCTGGTGGAGCCGCTTAAGCGCCTCGCGGATCACGTGCCGGTTGACGCCGAACTGCGCCGCGAGATCCCGTTCGGCGGGCAGCTGTGCGCCGGCGACGATCTGCCCGCTCAGCAAACGGTCCCGCAGGCGGGCGAACACCTGATCGGACAGCGACTCACGCCGGATCGGCGCCTCGGCTCTGTCGGCGGGCTCGTCGCAGCCTCCTGCGGAAGACGTCGTCATGGCGCACAGCATGGCCGTGGATGGTCCAGTGGTCAACTGGTTGGACCACAACGAAATCCGCGCGAAGCGCACGGTGAGCGGGCGCGACCCTCGCTGCCGCCAGAGGTCTACGAAGCGCTCGGGCCCGCGTGTTCGCCGACTACTGCGGGATCGAGTGGTGTACCAGGCCACTGATGATCTGGAGCACTTGCTGCGTGGTCCAGGCATCGGCGCTGGGGTGTTCGAGGTTCTGGTGGCCGGTGCCGCTGAGGAAGGACTGCAGCGCGGACGGCACCTGCGTGCCCTGCGCGACGTGCGCGGGTCCGTCGAGCAGGGTCTGCTCGCGCAGGTTCTGGTCGATGAAGAATACGTCGTCGCTGTGGTCTAGGTCGTACGTGAGCGTCGCACCGGTCAGCCAGTTCTTCGCTGGCGGGTTGCCCTCCGGCACCTTCTGGCTCCACACGCCGAAGTTCTTCCACAGCGCGGCCAGGTTGTCCGGCGCGCCGGTCAGCGTGGCCCAGTCGGCGGGCGGCGGTGCGAAGAGCTGGCGGTAGGCGGCCAGCTGCGCCGGGGTGTCGCGTTGCGGATCGATGGTGACGCTCAGGAACTCCACCTGGTCGCCGAGTCCTGCCTTCTCCACGGCGCGGGCGGCCTGTACGAGGTTCGCGGTGTCGAGCGGACAGGTCTCCTGGCACAGCGTCATCACGTCGCTGACCACGATCACCTTGCTTTTGAACGAGGACAGCGGCTCGGTGCGGCCGGACGGGTCGAGCAGCGGCAGGTTCACGATGTTCGGCGGCAGCGTGATGTCCATGCCGTCGTTGCCGCTACCAGTGCCACTGCCGGTGCCATTGCCGCTGGTGGAGGTGTCGCCCTGGATCGATGCGGCGCCACTCGACGTGCCCGTGGCGCCTGATGCGCAGGCCGCAAGCGACAGGCAGGCTGCCATGAGCACGGCCAGGGACACCCGCTGCCTGAATCCGCGCCCGCGCCCATACCCGTACTTGCGGCGTGAACGGACAGGTTCAGGGCTGTGCATGACGTTGATCTTCCTCACGGCTGACCGGCAGATTCGCGGCTTGACCCGGTCCACGCTACCCAGGGCTCCAAGCGGGCAGGACACCGGGCCACGCAGTTAAAGCTTCAAGCCTTTCCCTTCCATCTTGCATTATGCAAGTATGCGGGCGCGCTTACCTCCGCCAGGCCCCGCGAGGCGCCCCGGACAGGTCCACTTGCCGATCCTGTCGGGTCAGCCTGGAGGCGGAGACCCCCGAGCGATTCACCGGCGACCGCGGTAGCACGGCGCGTCCGCCGATGCCACCTGGGGATGAGCTGAGAACGGTCACGCCGGGTGACGCGACGGCCCGGGCACCGGCCGTACGGTCTGCGAGATGGCGAATTCGCCATCTGTCTTGTGCTCGGGCTGTCTTGTGCTCAGGGCCGAGACAAACGGGTACCCACGAGGGAGCTGTTCTCAATGACGAATGCTGCGACGCATCGGGCGCCGAGCGCCGAGCGCGCGGTCCAGCCCGCCGTCCGCGCGGAGGGTCTTGTAAAGGTGTATGGAGCGGGGCCGACCGCCGTGCGCGCGCTCGACGGGGTGGACGTCGCCTTCGAGGCGCGTGCGTTCACCGCGATCATGGGGCCGTCGGGTTCGGGCAAGTCGACGCTGATGCACTGCCTGGCCGGGCTGGACACCGCGACGTCCGGCTCGATGCAGGTCGGGGACGTGGAGATCACCGGCCTGAACGACCGCGCGCTGACCGTGCTGCGGCGCGAGCGGATCGGTTTCGTATTCCAGTCCTTCAACCTGCTGCCGACGCTCACCGCCGCCCAGAACATCCGGCTGCCGCTTGAGCTGGCCGGAAGGTCGCCGGACCCGGACTGGTGGGACCTGGTGATCGGCACGCTCGGCATCGCCGACCGGCTCGGGCACCGGCCCAGCGAGCTGTCCGGCGGGCAGCAGCAGCGCGTCGCCTGCGCCCGCGCGCTGATCGGACGGCCGCAGGTGGTCTTCGCGGACGAGCCGACCGGGAACCTGGACCGGCGCACCGGGCTCGAGGTGCTGTCCTTCCTGCGCAACTCGGTGCGCGAGCTGGACCAGACCGTGGTCATGGTCACGCACGACCCGGTGGCGGCCAGCAGCGCCGACCGGGTGGTCTTCCTCGCCGACGGCCGGGTGACCGGCGAGCTGATCGACCCGACGCCGCAGGGCGTGCTCGACATCCTCAAGTCGTTCGGAGCGTGACAGCATGCTGCGAACCACCTTGGCCGGGCTGTACGCGCACAAGCTGCGCCTGCTCGCCTCCAGCCTGGCGATCGTGCTCAGCGTGGGATTCGTGGCCGGCACGCTGATCTTCACCGACACGGCCACCGCAGGGTTCTGGCACGAGTTCGCCGCCCAGGCGGCGCACGTGGACGCGTCCGTCGAATCCCCCGCGGCCGCGGGCAACCCCAAGCGCGATACCGCGCCCCCGCCGCTGCCGGACTCGATGCTCGCGAGCGTTCGGCAGGCGCCCGGCGTCGCCTCCGCCGAAGGACGCATGGTCGGCCCGGCCGCCCTCTACGACAAGGCGGGCAAGCTCATCGCGAACGGCGACCAGACCGGCGTCGCCATCGACGTTCCCGCCGACCCGCGATTCCAGTACTTCTCGCTCACCTCCGGCCACCTGCCGACCGGGCCCACGGAAGCCCTGCTCGACTACAACACCGCGCAGACCTCGCACTTCGCGGTCGGCGACAGTCTCACCGTGCTGGATTCCGCCGGGGCGCGGCACCCGCTGCGGCTGGTCGGCCTCGCGGACCTCGGCGTCGCGAAGAACCTGAACGACGAGTCAGTGCTCGCGCTGACCGCCGGCGGGATGCACGCGCTGGGCATCCACGGCTACGACCGGATCGACGCGGCCGCGACGCCCGGGACGAGCCAGGCCGCCCTGGCCTCCCGCCTCTCCGCGGCGGTCGCCGGAGCCCTGCCGGCCGGCGGCGCCGTCGTCACCGGGTCCAAGCTCGCCCACGACCTGGCCGACAGCGTCACCCAGCAGGTGGACCTGATCCTCACCGGGATCCTGGTCTTCGCGGTCGTCGCGCTGTTCGTCGCCGCGATCGTCATCCTCAACACCTTCAACATCCTGATTACCCAGCGGCTGCGCCAACTCGCGCTGCTGCGCTGCGTCGGCGCGACGACCCGTCAGGTCTTCGCCAGCGTCCTGCTCGAATCGATCCTCATCGGGGTAGCGGCGTCCGCCGTCGGGGTGCTTGTCGGCTTGGGGATCACCGCGGCGCTCTCCGCGTTGTTCAGCGGGATCGGGGCCGCTCTGCCCGCGGGATCGGGGATCGTGGTCTCGCCGCGCACCGTGCTGATCGCGATCGGCCTGGGCACTGCGGTCACCGTCGCCGCCGCGGTGTGGCCGGCCTGGCGGGCGACCCGCGTCGCGCCCCTGGCTGCCCTGCGCGCCCCTGACGCGGCTCCGGCCTTGCAGCGTTCTCGCCGCGTCCTCCCTGGCGTGATCGCCGCGGCGTTGTGCGCGGCCGGCGTGGGCCTCGCCGTGCTGGGCCTGCCCAAGGGACGCAACGGTCTGCTGATCGAGGCGGTCGGGGGAGCGGTGTTCTTCATCGGCGTGCTCGTCGCCAGCCCGCTGCTGGTCGGCCCGCTCGCCCGGCTGCTCGGCTGGCTGCCCGGCAAGCTCGCCGGGATGCCCACGCGCCTCGCCACCGCGAACGCGTACCGCAACCCCGGTCGCAGCGCCGCCACGATGATCGCACTGACCGTCGGCGTAGGTCTGATCACGCTGTTCTCGGTTGTTACCTCCACGGCGCGCAGCTTCGCGTTCAGCCAGGTCGACGAGCACTACCCGATCGACTACATGGTTCTACCGCTGCACAACGGCGCGGCGGAGAGCGCGCCGCCGGTACTGCCCAACGATCTGGCCGGGGCGCTGCGCGCGCGATCGCAGCTCTCGATCGTCGCGCCCACCTGGGCGGACCAGGCCACGCTCAGCGGGAAGACCAAAACCTCGATCGGGGCGTTCGACCCCGCCGCCTACACGGGCACGGCCAAGCCGCCGGTTACCTCCGGTTCGGTCGACGCGCTGGCGAACGGAACCGGCGGGATCGCGCTGCGTGACACCGTGGCCAAGACTCTGCACGTCCAGGTCGGTGACGCGGTCACCCTCGACGCGCCGCACCGAAGCGAGCACCTGCGCGTGGTGGCCATCTCGGCCAGCACGTTCCTGGGCGACCAGGCGCTGATCTCCGCCCGGGACTTCGCCGACGGCTTCCAGCCGGCCGGCCCGTCCTCGATCCTGATCAAGGCAGCGCCCTCGGCCGCGCCCGTGGCCTCGCGCGCCGCCGTGGACCAAGTGCTCGCGCGCTACCCGCTGGCGAGCGTGCAGAGCGTGGCGGACTACAAGAACCAGATCACCTCGGCGATCAACTCGCTGCTCGCGGTGTTCGGCGGCCTGCTCGCCATCGCGATCCTCATCGCGCTGTTCGGCATCGCCAACACCCTGTCGCTGTCCGTAATCGAGCGGACCCGCGAGTCCGGCCTGCTGCGTGCGCTCGGCCTGACCCGCGGTCAGCTGCGCCGCACGCTCTCGATGGAGGCACTCCTGATCGGGCTGATGGGCGGGCTGCTCGGAGTGGCCATCGGGGTCGGCTTCGGCTCGGCCGTCTCGGAAACCCTGATCCGCGGCGGCGGCGGCGGGTCGCCGATCAGCTATCCGGTGACGATGATCGCCGGCTACGTACTGCTCGCCGGACTGGCCGGCATCGCGGCAGGGGTGCTCCCGGCCCGCCGGGCGGCGCGTATCTCAGTGATCGAAGCAATCGCGGAGACCTGAGCCACGCCGGGGAGGCGCTGCTGCTGACCGGCCCGGACCACGATGGCTGCGGAGCCGGTCGCAGTGCGCTGACGAGTACTCGCGGCGCGAAATGCTCGAGGCGCCTAGCCGCGGGAGGAGCCGAAGAGCTTACTGAACAGCCCACCGCCCGAGCTCTTCTCGCTCGTGTCGCACTCACAGCGCTGCGACTTCGGCACGCCGGCGAGCACCTGCTCCACGTGCATGCCGCAGCCTCGGTAGGTGGCCTTGCCGCACGTGCGGCAGGTAGCGCGTGAGCACATCCCCAGATCTCCTCATCTCGGCTTCACGACCGGAACCAAGATACCCAACGGGGTATCCGTTCACGAAGCCGGATCACGAGCCCGCAGGTGCGAAGGCCGCGCCGTGCCCGGGGACGATCAGCGAGGGTTGCAGCGCGAGGACCTTGTCCCGATTGGTGTGCAGCAGCCCGAGGTCCTGTGCGAGCGGATCGTCCTGCGGGCCGTCGGCGCTCCACCACAGGTGAGTGAGCACGACGAGGCCGCCCTCGGTCTCCGCGAGCGTCGAAATGTCCTGCGCGGTATGTCCGGGCGTCGCCATCAGCCGAACCGCCGGGCTCACCTGGAAGCCGTCGGCCTCCCTGTCCTCCCACCGGTCGTCCTGGTAGATCGCCCAGAAGTCGTGGAAGCGGGCGTTGGGGAACAGCGCCGCGTTGAGCGTGTGGTCGGGATGATGGTGGCTGAAGACCACGTCGGTGACCTCGCCGACCCGCACGCCGAGCTTCGCCAACGGGTCCAGGATCGCGCCGCGGCCCGCCACCATGCCGGGGTCGACCACGATGGTGGCCTGCCCGTCGCGAATCAAGGTCACCGTGCTCGCGACCCGGTCGTCGACGTATCCCGCGGTCAGAACATCAAGTTGCGCCGTCACCGCGTCAGGCTCTCACAGCCGAGGTCGGCACGCATCTACCGGCCTTGATGTCTCGGCACGGTGGTGGCAGCCCTTGCCTGAGTACCCTGTGTTCTCATGCCGACCGCCTCCCTCCTGCTCGACCGCCTCCACGCCGCGGGACTGA
This sequence comes from Actinocrinis sp., assembly GCF_035650855.1. Lineage (GTDB taxonomy): Bacteria > Actinomycetota > Actinomycetes > Streptomycetales > Catenulisporaceae > Actinocrinis. The sequence continues at coordinate 10,887 of NZ_DASRGV010000236.1, forward strand.
GCGATGTCACGGCAGTCGAGCCGGTCGACGGCGGAATGGCGGCCCTCGCGGGCATCGCCACCCAGCGCAGCGGCCCGGCGTTGTTCGTCAAGTCGTTCGTCGACGTGCCGTCGGACGACCTGTTCGCGGCCGAGGCGGAAGGACTCAACGTTCTTCGAGAGCGCGGCTCGCTCTGCACGCCCCAGGTCGTGCTCGCGACGCGAGAGGTGCTGGTGCTCTCCGTCCTGCAGGCGCGCCCGACGCGGGAAGCGTTCTGGGAGCAGCTCGCCCATGCGCTCGCGCGGCTGCACACCTCCACCGTGCACGACAGGTTCGGCTGGTCACGCGACAACTGGCTCGGCCGCTACCGCCAGCACAACACGTGGAGCGCCGACGGATACGAGTTCTTCGCCGAGCACCGCCTGCTGCGCTGGCTCCCGGAGCGACGCGTCCAGGCGGCACTGGACCAGCAGGACCGCCGAGCCTTGGAACGGTTCTGCGAGCGCCTGCCCGACCTGCTGCCGCCCCGGCCCGCCTGCCTAACCCACGGCGACCTGTGGGCGCACAACATCCTGGCCACCGAGGACGGCCGGCCCGCGGTGATCGACCCGGCGGTCTCCTACATGTGGCCAGAGGTCGACTTGGCGCACCTGTGGTGCTCCCCGCATCCGCCGGAAGCCGAGCGATTCTTCGAGGTCTACGCGCAGCTGACCGGCCTGGACGACGACTGGCGAGCCCGCATGCCGCTGATCCAGCTGCGCCAGCACCTGGCGGTGATCGCCCAGTTCGACCACGACTGGGGCGCGGCGCAGCAGGTCCGCGACACGCTCAAGCCGTTCTGCCGATAGCGCGAAAGCCTGGCGACAGCCTGGCGACAGCCTGGCGACGCGCTCACACGGAGGTGGTCGACTCGCGCGGCACGAGGCGGCAGGGGAGCGATTCGACGCCTGCGCGCAGGTCGCCGCTCAGAGCGGCGGAGAGGCGCTCGGCGGCGACCCGGCCGAGGACTTCGAGGTTCATGTCGATGCTGGACAGCGGCGGGCGCGAACTGGTCGTGAAGATCTCCCAGTTGTCGAAGCCGATGACGGCGATGTCGCCGGGGACCTCAAGGCCGGCGGCGTGCAGGGTGTCGATGACGCCGCGGGCGATCTGGTCGGAGCCGGCGAACACCGCGTCGATCTCCCGGGTCTGCGACAGCAGCATCTTGGTCGCGTTGCGGCCCCAGGCCTCGGACCATGAGCCGAAGTACACCCGGCCGCCGGCCAGGTCGAGGCCTTGCTCGGCCAGTTCGGCGAGCGCGCCCTTGGCGCGGTCCTGGGCCGCGCCGTAGGTGGGGTCGCCGGTGATGTGGGCGATCGAGCGGCGGCCGACCTCGACGAGGTGCTGGACCGCCAGCCTCGCGCCGGAGACGTTGTCGCTCACCAGCGACAGGTCGGCCGGGTCCTCGGAGGGCGCGTAGGCGTAGACGACCGGCACCGGCAGGTCGCGGCCCACCGACGGGCGCGGGTCCGGGCGGGCGCCGACCACGATCAGCCCGTCGACCCGGCGCGAGAGCAGCGTCTGCAGATGGTGCGCCTCACGGATCGAGTCGCCGCGCGCGTCGCACAGCAGCACGCTCGTGCGGCCGGCCCCGAACGCGTCCTCCGCGCCCATCAGGATCGGGATCGACAACCGGCCTTCGAGGTCGGAAGTGAGCAGTCCGACGATTCCTGTTCGCAGCGCCCGCAGCCCTTGGGCCAGCGCGTTCGGGGAGTAGGAGAGACGCTCCGCGGCCTCCAGCACGACGGCCCGTGTCGCGGGGGAGACGTGCGCCCGGCCGTTCAGTGCCTTCGAGGCGGTCGCGATCGACACCCCCGCCAGCCGGGCGACGTCCTCCAGTGTCGCCGTACGGCCGTTCGCGCGCTGCGCATCGTGCCTCGCCACCGGCCCTCCCGTCGTCGTCGCGGTGGTGTCGTAAAAACGATACCTCGTAAGACTCTTGACCAGGAGCATCTCCGTGATTACGTTGTGGAAAACCTTTTCGGTGTCGCCTTCGCACGGAAGCGGCGGCCCGCGAGACGCGAATCCTCTGTGTCCTGGCTGCTCTGGGGCCGACCATGGCGAACTGCGCTACCTGTCAGGCTGCGATCACGAAAGCAAAACCGAAAACACTTAGCCCGCGAGGGCGCGGGCATGAGGCCAAGGAGTGCTGCCCATGATCAGCAAACGCTCCAGAAGTCAGCGCCGCCGACACTCGCTCATCGCCCTGGTCGCGGTCGCGGCGGTCAGCCTGGCGGCGTGCAGCAGCGGTAGCGGCGGCAAGGGTCAAACCGTCGCCCAGGGTGGGATAAACGGCATCGATGACGGCGCGTCGTTGACCCTGTGGACGCGAGCACCGCTCGAGCTCCAAGCCAATCTGCTCGTGAAGGCGTACAACGCGTCGCACAAGAACCAGGTCAAGCTGACTATCGTGCCGAACGACGACTACGTCTCCAAGGTCGGCGCGGCGGCGGGCGGCGGCGGCCTGCCTGACCTGTTCGCCTCCGACATCGTCTACGCGCCCAACTGGGTGCGGGCCGGACTGTGGCAGGACCTGACCAGCCAGATCAGCAAGCTGCCGTTCGCCAGACAGATCAACAAGGGCCACCTCGACGCCGGCACCTACCAGGGCAAGCAATACGTGCTGCCGTTCGTGCTCGACCTCTCCGTGATGATGTGGAACAAGACGCTGTACCAGGAGGCCGGCCTCGACCCGAACAAGGGCCCGGCCACCCTCGCCGACTTCGTCAAGCAGGCGAAGGCCGTCCAGGCGCTGCACAAGCCGGGGGTCTACGGCACCTACTTCGGCGGCAACTGCGGCGGCTGCGACGTCTTCACCTGGTTCCCGATGATCTGGGCGTCCGGCCAGGAGGTCTTGAGCTCGGACGGCACTCAGTCGCTGCTCAACGGCGACGCCGCCAAGCAGGTCTACTCCGCGTGGAAGGACCTGTGGAGCGCGGGGGCCGTCGATCCCGCCAGCAAGGACGAGACCGGCGCGACCTGGGTCGGACCCTTCCAGCAGGGCAAGATCGGCGTCATGCCTTACCCGGCCTCGCTGCTTCCCACGGTGAACAAGACCGTTGACGCGGGCGTCGCGGCGATCCCGGGCGTCGACGGCGGCGCCTCCACCTTCGTGGGCGGCGACGGCATCGGCGTGTCGAAGGACTCGAAGCACGAGGCGGAGGCGTGGAACTTCCTGGCCTGGCTGATGTCCGAGGACGCGCAGGTCAACGTGCTGGCCGCCAACGACAGCATCGTCTCGCGCGGCGACCTGGCCAACAACAAGTACGCCGTGAAGGATCCCCGCGTCGTGGCCATCAACAAGGTCGCCGCCTCGCCGGACAGCAAGACCCCGATCGCGGTCAACTTCCAGCAGGCCTTCAACGCCCCGGGCAGCCCCTGGGTCACGCTGCTGCGCGACCAGGTCTTCAACGGCAAGGACAACCTGTCGCAGGACAACAGCGCCATCAACGGCGTCCTCGGCCAGTGACATTCGGCTCGTGATATTTGGTCGGCGACACCCGGCCTGACGCTCTGCCCGAGATCGCGCGGGTGGCGCCGCCCGCGCACGACGCCACCCGCCCTCGCTCTCGCTCTCAGTCAACGACCAGGAAAGACATGACCGTTCAGTCGTCGACCATGCACCCCACCCCTTCCCCACCCGAGGCCGCATCACCACCCAAGCGCCACCGCCGGCTCGGCCTCAGCGGCCGGCGCCGCCTGACCGGCTGGGCGTATGCCGCCCCGACCGCGGTTTTCGTCGTCGTGTTCTTCGTCCTTCCGCTGTTGCTCGTCACGCAGATGTCGGTCTCCGACTGGGGACTGTTCAACGGCGACCGGGGAATCAACGCTCCGCACAACTTCTCCGCCGCCGTCGACCAACGGCTGTTCTGGCCTGCGGTCCGTTTCACCGTCGAGTACACCGTGGTCACCACGGTGATCCTGATCGGCTGCGCGCTCGGGCTGGCGTTGCTGGTGCAGGAGTCGACGCGGTGGACCGGCTTCCTGCGCACGGCCATCCTGGTCCCCAGCGCCCTGGGTCTCGCGTCGGCGTCGCTGCTGTTCTACGCCGTGTACTCGCCGGACAGCGGCCCGCTGGGACAGGTGATGCAAGAGCTCGGAATCACCAGCGGGCCGGTGTCCTTCCTCGGCACTCCCGGCCATGCGCTGTGGTCCACGGTCGCGCTGATCGTCTGGCGCTACGCAGGCTTCTACATGCTGCTGCTCCTGGTCGCGCTGCAGGGTATCTCAGCCGACGTATACGAGGCCGCCGAGATCGACGGCGCCGGACGCTGGAAGCGGTTCGGCCACATCACGCTGCCGCTGATCCGCCCCACCCTCGCCCTGTGCACGATCCTGTGCGTCACCGGCTCGCTGCTCGCGTTCGACCAGTTCTACATCCTGACCAAGGGCGGCCCGGACAACAGCACCCTGACGATCGTGCAGCTCATCTACAACGCCGCCTTCCAGGGCCGCAACGACCTCGGCCTCGCCGCGGCGCTGTCGATCATCGTCCTGGTGGCGCTGCTCGTGCTGAACATCGGCCAGTTCCGCTGGCTGCGTGGGAGGGAGGACTGACATGGCGGCGACCTACAGCGTCAGGGCGGCGCGCTCGCGCTCCAGCGGCCTGGGCACCCTGGCCTTGCGGACCCCGTATTACGTCTTGACCGGCGGCCTGGCGATCATCTTCCTGTTCCCGTTGTTCTGGGCCGCGATCCGCTCCGTCTCGCCGCAGGCCGGCACGGCGCAGAACCACGGCTGGGGGATGGGGAACTACATCACCCTGACCCACTATCAGGCCGGCATCTGGCAGTACGTGCTCAACAGCGTCGTCGTCTCCGGGCTGACCGTGCTCTTCACGCTCGCCATCTCGCTGCTCGGCGGCTACGCCTTCGCGCGCTTCACCTTCCCGGGCAAGAACGTCCTGTTCATGCTGACGCTGGCGATCCTGATGGTGCCCTACGCCACCTTGCTGATCCCGCTCTACGTGCTCCTCGACCGGATCGGCCTGCAGAACTCGCTCGTCGGCCTGGCCCTGGTCCTCACCATGTTCCAGCTGCCGTTCGCGACGTTCATGATGCGGATCTCCTTCGAGTCCGTGCCGCGCGAACTGGAGGAGGCCGCGCTGGTCGACGGGTGCGGCACGGTCAAGGCCCTGCTGCGCGTGCTCGTTCCCTCGGTGCGCCCGGGCCTGGTGACGGTGGGCCTGTTCGCCTTCCTCGCCGCCTGGAACGACTTCATCACCCCGCTGGTGCTGATCAGCGACTCCACCAAGCTGCCGCTGCCGGTGGCGATCGCGAACCTGCGTGCCCAGGTGATGGGGGTCATCGACTACGGCGCCACGGAAGCCGGCGTGGTGGTGCTCGCGCTTCCGTGCATCGTCCTGTTCATCCTGCTCCAGCGGCAGTACGTCCGTGGGTTCATGTCCGGCGCGCTCAAGGGCTGATCAATGACAACCGACACCGTGCGCTTGCCGGTGCCCCACGCCGGGCAGGCGCCGAACACCGGCCGCCCGGTCGCCCCGCGGCGGGCACGGCTGCGCCCCCTTCCCCTCACCGACGTCCACATCACCGGCGGCTACTGGGCCGAGCTGCAGCGCCGCAACCAGAGCGCGATCCTGCCGCACGTCGAGCACTGGCTCGAACGGGCCGGCTGGCTCGGCAACTTCGACGCCGCCCGCGAGCGCCGGCTGCCGGCCGACCGGCGCGGCCGGGAGTTCTCCGACAGCGAGGTCTACAAGGCGCTCGAGGCGATGGCCTGGGAGCTGGGCCGGCGGCCGGATCCGGCGCTGCAGGAGCGGTTCGACGCGATCGTCGCGCGGATCGCCGCCGCGCAGGAGCCCGACGGCTACCTCAACACCGAGTTCGGCCGGCCGGGCCAGGGCCCGCGCTGGTCGGACCTGGAGTGGGGCCACGAGCTGTACTGCATCGGGTTCCTCATCCAGGCGGCCGTCGCCCGCGCCCGCACCGGGCACCCCGAAGACCGGCTGTTCGAGGTCGCCCGGCGCGCCGCCGACCTGGTCTGCGCGGTGTTCGGCGAGCGCGGGATCGCCTCCGTCGACGGCCATGCCGAGATCGAATCGGCGCTCGTCGAGTTCTACCGGGTGACCGGCGAGCCGCGGTACCTCGAACAGGCCAGGCTCTTCGTCGAACGCCGCGGCCACCAGGTGCTCAAGGAGGTCGAGTTCGGCCGCGAGTACTTCCAGGACGACCTGCCCGTGCGCGAGGCGGAGGTCTTCCGCGGCCACGCGGTCCGCGCGCTCTATTTCGCGGCCGGCGCGGTGGATCTCGCGGACGAGACCGACGACGACGCCCTGCATCGCGCCGTCGCCCGGCAGTGGCGGCGCACCGTCGCCCGGCGTACGTACATCACCGGCGGCATGGGCTCACGCCATCAGGACGAGGCGTTCGCAGAGGACTTCGTCCTTCCCGCCGACCGCGCCTACTCGGAGACCTGCGCCGGCGTCGCTTCGGTGATGCTCGCCTGGCGGCTGCTGCTGGCCGAGGGCGATCCGGTATACGCCGACCTGATCGAGCGCACCCTGTTCAACGTGGTGTCGACCTCGCCTTCCGGGGACGGACGAGCGTTCTTCTACACCAACACGCTGCACCGCCGAGAGCTCGGCAGCCCGCCCGAACCCGACCGGCCCAGCGTGCGCGCGGCGGCGTCACTGCGCGCGCCGTGGTTCGAGGTGTCGTGCTGTCCGACCAACGTCGCCCGAACCCTGGCCAGCCTGACGGCCTACCTCGCCACCGCGGACGACGAGGGTCTTCAGCTGCACCAATACGTGTCCGGCACGGTCAGCCACCATCAGGTGGACGGCCAGGAACTACGCGTCACCGTCACCACCGACTATCCCTACGACGGGCGAATCAGGGTCCGCATCGACAACAGCGCGGATCGCCCGTGGTCCCTGTCGCTGCGCGTGCCAGGCTGGGCCACGCAGGGAGCATCCGTCACGGCCGGGGGACACACGCGCCCGGCCGGCCCCGGCGTGATCACCGAGCGCAACGTCTGGCAGGCCGGCGACGAGGTCGTGCTGCACCTGCCGATGACGCCGCGCCTCGTCCAGCCCGATCCTCGGATCGACGCCGTCCGCGGATGCGTCGCCGTCGAGCGCGGCCCGCTCGTCCTGGCACTGGAATCCGTCGACGTCCCCGGCATGCTGAGTGTCAACGAGCTGCGAGTGGACGTCACCCAGCCGCCGCGCGTAGCCGCTGACGGCCGCGTCATGGTGCGTTGCCACCGCGTACCCGCGCCTGACCACGATTGGCCCTACTCGCAGGACCCTGACGGGCACCGCCCCGAACAACCGGTCGACCTGGGTGACGTGCCGCTGGTCCCGTACCACGCCTGGGCGAACCGCGGACCCTCCACCATGCGGGTGTGGCTGCCAACCTACGGCGCCCACCCCCAACAACCCCTGGGCCGGCAGCCACGCCGCTCCGCAGTTCGGCGCGGTGCCCTACGTGTGGCCGATGGCCGGGCAGACCCAGACGCTGCTCCAGTCGATCGCCGCCTCCGGGCTTGAGTCCAGCACCGCCGCGGACGGAACCTACAAGTACGAGACGGCGCTCTACATCGGCCGCGGGATCCCGGACGCCTGGCTCACGCCCGGGCATCGCCCACAAGCCGCTGCCGCCCGGCACGATCGACCCGGCCCTGACCGCGACCGCCTCGGCGTCCTACACCTCGCCGTGGACCACGGTCACGGCCATCAACAACGGCATCTACCCGGTCCGATCCAGCGACGACGACAACCTGATCCGTACTGGGGCGACTGGCCGCAGACCGGATCGCACTGGGTCGAGCTGGACTGGACCTCGCCGATCGGCGCCGCTTTCGGCCGCCGCAAAACGCGGGTTCTTATTCGATGAAGCCCGCGTAATCCACACGAAACTTCGGCGTCGGCGCGAACGTTCGCAAAAATTTGTTTAACAAGTCGCTGTTGACCATCACACCGCGGGGCGCTAATTTCCCCTTCAGTGTTCGCAGACTGCGACGCGGCGGCCGCCGCGCCGCTACCCACCCTTCGAACACCGATTCAGTCGCGGCCACCTGGCGGATCCTCCGTCCGGGGTGGTGCGGCGCACGCGCCAACAGTCGGATTCGGGCCTGGCTGCTGCACCTCGCTCCGTTTTCCCGGATGTTTCTCCGAACGTTGATGCTTGCACACCATACGGGCCGCGTCCCGGGGCCAAGCGGTGATCCCGCCGTCCCTTGACGCGCGCCCGCACTCCCGTGCGGCCGGACGCACCCACATGCGCCGCCGCCACCCGAGATAAGGGGATATGCAGGTGACCCACCCACCCACGGCCGCGGCACGCCGCCGCGGTCTGAAAGTCTCGCTGGCCGCTGCCGCCGGCATCACACTGACCGTCGGCATGACGTTCACCGCCTTGAGCACGGCCTCCGCCGCCACCCCGGCCAGCTCGGTCAATCCGTACTCGCCCGCCTATCAGCATCCCTACCGGCACGGCGTGATCCCGACGATCGGCCAGCTGGCGAAGATGCGCTCGTACGCGGCCGCGCACCCGAACGCCACCACCGCCACCGGCCCGGAAACCCTCTCCTACGGCGGCGGCATCGACGG
>NZ_DASRGV010000237.1:0-10991 GCF_035650855.1 Actinocrinis sp.
ATTGCGGCCGCCGCGCGAGGCCGAGTAGCCGGCGAAATGCTTGAGCGTCGCGACGATTCCGGCCCGTTCCAGGCCTCTGACGTAAGCGGACCCGATCACGCCGACGAGGTACGGGTCCTCGCCGATGGTCTCCTCGGTGCGTCCCCAGCGGTAGTCGCGGGTGACGTCGAGCACCGGTGCAAGACCCTGATGCACCCCGGCGGCGCGCATGCAGCGCCCGATCCGCCCGGACATCAGCTCGATGAGTTCCGCGTCGAAGCTGGCGCCCCAGCTCAGCGGCGCCGGAAAGGCGGTGGCCGCCCAGGTCGCGAAGCCGGTCAGGCACTCCTCGTGCACCTGCGCCGGGATGCCGAACCTGCTGGCTGCCGCGATCTGGGCCTGGGAGGCGGCCAGCGAGCGGGCGCCGAGCACCGGGTCGACCGGAGCGGAGCCGAACGGCCTGGTCAGCTGGCCGAGGCCGTGCCGGATCAGCTCGGGCCACGGCGTGCCGTTGCGCATCTCGTCCTGGTGCGGGGCCACGCCCTGCCCCGAGGCGTCGGCGCCGACCCACACGCCGACCAGTTGGGCGGCCTTCTCCTCCAGGGTCATCAGCGGGATGAGGGCGTCGGCCCGCTGCGCCGGCTCGAGCCGCGCGTCGCGCCATCGCCGCGCGCCGTCGCCGGTGCGGTCCGTGTCGGCAGACCCCTGATTACTCATGCCGTCCCTTCGCCCTGACACGGCCCCAGGCACACCGATCCGGCAGGTCCGAGGGGTGCGCAGCCTTCGAAAGTTTCGAGAATAGAACCGCAGTGTGTTGCGGTAAGTTAGGCTCCAGGGCAGGGCATGTCAAGACTTTCCAGCAGCACCTTTGCCAGAGCCCTGCGCACTTCGGGCGGTACTTATCCGGTTTTGAAAGTCTCACCCGCTCACGCTGTACAAGCCTGAATTCACTGCTATGCTCACCGAAAGTTTTTGCATAGAGAGGTGACCTTTCGATGACCTCTCCAGGGCCGGAGGAAAGCCCGGGCACCCCGACGATCGCGACCATCGCCGACGAGGTCGGCGTCTCCATCGCGACCGTCTCCAAGGTGCTCAACGGCCGCGCCGACGTGGCGCCGGAGACCAGGGCACGGGTCGAGGCGAGCCTTGAGCTGCACCGGTATCGGCGCCGGCAGCCGCGCAAGCCGCCCGACGCGGGCCAGATCCGCCTGGTCTTCCACGAGTTCAACTCGATCTGGGCGATGCTGATCATCGCCGGCGTCGAGGCGGTGGCGGCCGCCGCCGGGGTGAACGTGGTGCTTTCACAGCTCGGCGGGCGACACCACCCGCCGCAGCCGTGGCTGGACGGCGTCCTCACCGGCCGGCCGCTCGGCGTGGTGTTCGTCATGTGCAGCCCGACCCAGCCGCAGTGCCAGCAGCTACAGCGCCAGCGCATTCCGTTCGTGGTCGTAGATACCGACAGCGCGACCACCGCGTCCGTGCCCACCGTGGGCTCGAACAACTGGAACGGCGGCCTGCTGGCGGCCCGGCACCTGCTGGAACTCGGGCACCGGCGGATCGCGATCATCTCAGGGCCGCGCGACGTGCTGTGCAGCCGCGCCCGCGTTTCCGGATTCCGCTCCGCGCACGACGAGGCCGAGCTGCCGGTCGATCCGGAACTGGTGCGTTACGGGAACTTCTACGTCGACGCAGGGTACGAATACGGCCTGAAGATGCTCGACCGCGCCGACCGGCCGACGGCGGTCTTTGCGGGCTCTGATTTACAGGCGATGGGCGTGCTGCGGGCCGCCCGGCGGCTCGGCCTCGACGTGCCCGGGCAGGTCTCGGTGATCGGCTACGACAACCTCCCGGTGTCCGCGTGGACCGACCCGGCGCTGACCACGGTCGACCAGCCGCTGCGCGACATGGCCGAGACGGCGACCCGGATGCTGCTGGACCTGGCCCGCGGAGCCGACCTGCCGACCAGCCGGGTGGATCTCGTCACCGAGCTGGTGGTGCGGGAGACCACCGCGCCGCCCGAGGCCGGGCGCTGACCATGGCCCCGTTCGATCTGCCGCTCGACCAACTGGAACGATTCGCGCCGGCCGTGCCGGAACCTGAGGACTTCGACGCGTTCTGGGGCGGCACGCTGAAAGACGCGCGCGGCAATGCGCCGCTCCTCGACCTGCGCCCGGTGCCGAACGGCCTGCGGCTCGTCGAGTCCTGGGACGTCAGCTTCCGCGGCTTCGCCGGCGATCCGATCCGCGCCTGGTACACCCGCCCGGCCGGGGTCGAGGCGCCGCTGCCAGCCGTCGTCGAGTTCGTCGGCTACGGCCGCGGTCGCGGGCTCCCGCAGGAGCGGCTGACCTGGCCGGTGGCGGGCTGCGCGCATCTGCTGATGGACTGCCGGGGCCAGGGCGACCAGTACGGCTCCGGCGGTGAGACCCCTGATCCGCACGCCAGTCCGCACGGCGGCCACTGGCCGATCACCCGAGGCATCCTCGCGCCGGAGCACTACTACTACCGGCGGCTCATCACGGATGCGGTGCGCGCGGTCGATGCGGTGCGCGAGTTGCCCGGAGTCGATCCGGCGCGGGTCGTCGCCGTGGGCAACAGTCAGGGCGGCGGGCTGGCGCTGGCGGTCGCCGGGCTGGTGCCCGATCTCGCGGCCCTGATATGCACGGCCCCGCTGCTGTGCCACCCGCGGCGAGCCATCGACATCACCGAGGCCGGGCCGTACGGCGAGATCGTCACCTACCTCTCCGTGCACCGAGACGCCGAGCAGGCGGTGCGCCGCACGCTCTCTTACGTGGACGGCGTCGCGTTCGCCAGGCGCGCGCAGGCACCGGCGCATTTCGGCGTGGGGTTGCGCGACAACATCTGCCCGCCGAGCACGGTGTTCGCCGCCTTCAATCAGTACGGCGCGCGTCGTCGGGACGGCGAGCACGGCGAGGCGCCGGCAGATGCCCTCCCGGAGCGGACCATCCACGTGTACCCGTTCAACCACCACGAGGGCGGCGAGGCCGTTCACGTGGAGCGGCAGCTGCACTGGCTGAACGCGCGTGGAACTTTCCAGTCGGCCCGCGCCGCTCGCCGTTGACCGTGTTCGAACCCTGCTCGACGCTCGTACTTCCAGGGCACCGGCACCGGTCAGGGCATGACCGTCACGTCCTGCGCCGCTTCCTGACCAGCCAGTAGACCGCGGGTGCGGCCTGGGTGAGGATCCCCACGACGGCGATCCCGATCCAGGCCGCGCCGGCGCCGCTCATCGAGACCACGGCGATCACGCCTGGAGGTAGATCTGTCCGTTGGCGACGGTGACGGTTTTCGCGGGCAGCGGCGTCTGGGTCGGGCCTGCCTGCGCCGAGCCGTCGCTGATGCTGAACGAGGCGCCGTGGCACGGGCAGTTGATCATGCCTCCGGTCACCTCGTTGCACTGGCAGCCGGCGTGGGTGCACACCGAGCTGAACGCCTTGTAGGTTCCGGCCATCGGCTGGGTGACCACGACCTGGTGGCTGGCGAAGACGACTCCGCCGCCCACCGGGATCTGCGAGGCTTTGCCGAGCTTCGTGCCGGTCGGCATCGCGGCGGTGGTCTTCATGGTCTGATCCGGCATCTTGCTGGCGTCCATGTTGCCGTCGCCGCTCATCGGCTTGGCCGCCGCGCTGCTCGCCGCCGGAGGCGCGGTCATGGTGGTGGGGGACGCGTTGCTCGGCGGCGCGCCGTCCGCGGCGTTCTCGTTCGGGTCGAGGATGTGCCCGCACGCGGACAGCCCGGCCCCGGCGACCACCGCGGTCCCGGCCGCGGCCGCGCCGCGCAGCAGGCCGCGGCGGTCGAGCGCGAAGCGCGAGCAGGTGCCCGAGGCACATCCGCCGGCCCCCGGCTCGGCGAGCGCGCCCGATGCCGGGGCGTTTTCGCCGGCGAGCTGCTCAGCGTCGTCGGTCAGCAGGTCGGACGTCTCGTACGTGCTGGTCATCGAGTGCGCTCCCAGAATCCTCGTGGGTAGTTCCTTCGTCTGAGGGCCGCGCCGTGCGGGCCGCGCCATCGAACACTGCGCACGGATGGCGACCGTAATCGGTTCTACGCGTTCTGTAACAGCACGCTTCGTAGGCCTGCGCTGAACCGAAAGCGCCTTTCCCTCGTGGTCGGCTCACAAGAGGCCGCCCAGGAGGGGACGAGGCCGCAACCAGGCATGTTGGAGCTTGACATGGCGGAATGGGTGGATCGTGCCGTCTCTGTGCCTCCGCCTGGGTCCGGTCGGCCGCCGGCGATGGGGCGGCCGACTGCGCAGAATCGTTCAACCACGCAGACCGCGCAGACCCGAACGATCGGGCAGGCGCGTCTCGCCGAGCAGGTCCGCGCCGCGACGCAGGCGCGTCCTGCCGCCCAGGGGCGACCCGTCGTGCCGGGCCAGCGGGTGACGGCGACGACCCCGTTCGCGTATCGCGCGCGGCCGCTGCACCGCTCGCTGATCGCGTCGCGCACGCTGCCGCCGCGCGAGTACATCGCGGCGGCCCTCATCAGCATGGTGATCGCGGGCGGCGTCATGGTGCTGGCGTTCTTCTGGATGGACACGCCGGGCATCTCGCTGGCCAACCTCGGCGGGCAGGCTACCGCCGCGGGCGACGCCGCCGGCCTGCTCGGCGCCTACCTCGTGCTGATCCAGGTGCTGCTGATGGCGCGGATCCCGTGGCTGGAGCGGGCGATCGGCTCGGACTGGCTGACCGCCGCGCACCGGGCCAGCGGCGAATCGCTGGTGCTGCTGCTCCTGGCGCACGCCGTGCTGATCACCATCGGCTATGCCGGTTCCTTCAGCAAGGCGCCCTCTGAGTTCCTGACCATCCTGGACATGCCCTACCTGCTTGACGCGACGATCGGCCTCGGGCTCTTCCTCGCCATCGGGTTCATCTCGGCGCGGGCTGTGCGCAAGCGGGTGCGGTACGAGACGTGGCAGTACACGCACTATCTCGTGTACGTCGCGATCGTGCTCTTCTTCACGCACGAGTTCACCGCGGGCGGCTCCTTCGACGCGAACTACGGCGCCCGGCTCGTCTCGGTCGGCATCTACGTCGCGGTGGCGCTCACCGTGTTCGCGTTCCGCGTCATGAAGCCGGTGATCTTCTCGATGCGGCACCGGCTGCGCGTGGTCGACGTGCATCGCGAGTCCGACGACGCGGTCTCGATCTACCTGACGGGCCGTAACCTGCGCAAGCTGCAGGCCGAGCCGGGCCAGTTCTTCCGGTGGCGGTTCCTGGCCCGCGGCTTCTGGTGGCAGTCGCACCCGTTCTCGCTGTCCGCGGCGCCCAACCGGGAGTGGCTGCGGATCACGGTCGGCGCGCTCGGCGACCACACCCGGGCGCTGCAGGATCTGCAGCCGGGCGTCCGGGTCTTCGCCGAGGGCCCGTACGGCGCGATGACCGCCGCGCTGCGCACCCGCCGCAAGGTCGTGCTGATCGCGGGTGGCATCGGCATCACGCCGCTGCGCGCGCTGATCGACCCCCTGGCCGCGGCGGGCGAGGACCTGGTGCTGCTGTACCGCGCGTCACGCCGTGGCGACATCGTCTTCCACCGCGAGCTCGAATGGCTCGCGAACGGCGGCCGGCTCACCGTGCACTACCTGCTCGGCCCGCGCGACGCCCAGCCGGGCCCGCTCAGTGCGGAGCGGATCACCGGCCTAGTGCCCGACATCCAATCCCGCGACGTGTTCTTGTGCGGATCGACCAGCATGATCCAGGCGGCCGGGCAGGCGCTGCGCGAGGCCCGTGTGCCACGCCGTCACATCCACCAGGAACGCTTCACGTTCTAGGACGCGACGATCGTTACTGCGGCCGAGGGCAGGTGCTGAGGCACTAACCCTCGGCCGCAGTCTTGAACCCGGCGTTCTCGATCGCGATCGCCTGACGGCCGTGAGGCAGGATGGAGCAGTCGGCCTCATCGCGAACAGTTCAGGAGTTGCCATGTCTGACGGCGGCGGATCCTCGGCCCTCTACCCGGCACAGCGCTTGGACGTCGCCCGCGAGGCCGCCGCGCGGGCCGGCCTTGACGCGCTGTTGATCTGCCCCGGCGCGGATCTGTGCTACCTCACCGGTTACGACGCGATGCCGCTGGAGCGGCTCACGTGCCTCGTCCTGCCGGTGAACGGGGAGCCGTGCCTGCTGGTGCCGGCGCTCGAGCGGCCGCTCGCCGCCGCCTCGCCGGCCGGGGCCTCGGGGCTGGAGATCGTCGCGTGGAACGAGACCGACGACCCGTACGCGGTCGCCGCCGCGCGCCTGTCCGAAGCCAAGCGGGTCGGGTTGGACAACCACATGTGGGTGGAGAAGGCGGCCGAGTTCCGCAGGGTGCTGCCAGAGGCGGAACAGGACCTGGCCGGCGGCGTCCTCAGCGCGCTGCGGTTGCGCAAGACGCCGGCCGAGGCCGAGGCGCTGCGCCGCGCGGGTGCCGCGATCGACCGGGTGCACGCGCGGATGGGTGAATGGCTGCGCCCGGGCCGCACGGAACGCGAGGTCGGCCGGGACATCGCGGACGCGATCCTCGCCGAGGGGCACGCGCGGGTCGACTTCGTGATCGTGGCGGCGGGCCCGAACGGGGCCAGCCCGCATCACGAGGTCTCCGACCGGACGATCGAGCCCGGCGACGCCGTGGTGGTCGACATCGGCGGGACGACGCACGACGGCTACTGCTCCGACTCGACCCGCGTCTACGCGGTGGGCGAGCCGTCGAAGGAGTTCCTTGAGATGTACGACGTGCTGCTTACCGCGCAGCGCGCCCAGGTCGAGGCGGTACGTCCGGGCATCACCGCGGAACAGCTCGACGCGGTGGGCCGGGACCTGATCGCGGCGGCCGGATTCGGCGACCGGTTCATCCACCGCACCGGCCACGGCATCGGCCTGGAGACGCACGAGGAGCCGTACATCGTGGCCGGGAGCGCGCGGCCGCTGGAGCCGGGCATGGCCTTCTCGATCGAGCCCGGGATCTACCTGCCCGGCCGGTTCGGCGCGCGGATCGAGGACATCGTCATCTGCACCGAGGACGGTGGCGAGCGGCTGAACCGCACCGAGCGCGACCTGGTGGTGCTGTCCTGATCCGAGGCCTGGTCCGAAAGCGCGGGTGGTCACGAGGTGGCCGCCCGCGCTTTTCGTTTCCCGCCGCCACCCAGGCGATCTTACAAGCGGTAGCAAATATTCATCATTGATTAGTCCAGATATTGCGCGACTGTGTCGAGAAGATTACATTCCTCTTTGCTCCACCCACGGCTCAGCCACCGCGCGCCCGCCCGCGCCCCTGTCCCAACCCGCGTCCAACCCTCGTGCTCCTCCCCTCCCATCCCTTCGCGGCGCCGCCCACGAAGTCCCCCGGCTTCGGCGCCGCGCTGAAAGGAGCAGAACCTTGTCCCATCCCTCCCCCCACCTGTCGCGCGAGCCGGGAAGGCTGCGCCGCGCCGCCGCGCTCACCGGCAGCGCCGCGTTGCTGGCCGGCGGCGCGGTCGCACTCGCGATGCCCTCAGCGCAGGCCGCGGCCACCGGCGGCAGCGGCGCCAGCCTCGCCTATGTCGAGGTCCAGGCGGAGAACTCCGCGACCAATGGAACGGTCATCGGCCCCAGCTACACGCAGGGCCAGCTCGCCGACGAAGCGTCGTACCGCAAGGCGGTCACGCTGCAGGGCACCGGTAAGTACGTCACGTTCACGACGCCGGTCGCCACCAACTCGATCAACTTCCGGTACAGCATCCCGGACACCTCGGGCGGCACCGTCTACACCGCGCCGCTCTCGCTCTACATCAACAGCACCAAGCAGAGCGACTTCACCCTGACCAACGCCTACAGCTGGTACTACGGCAGCTATCCGTTCACCAACTCGCCGGGCAGCAACCCGCACCACTTCTACGACGAGGCCCACCGGCTGCTGACCACGACCTATCCGGCCGGCACCACCTTCACCCTCCAGGTCGACTCCGAGGACACCGCCTCGTCCTACACGATCGACTTCGCCGACTTCGAGAACGTCGGCGCGGCGCTCACCCAGCCCTCCGGCTCGGTCTCGGTGACCAGCTACGGAGCCGACGCGAGCGGCGTGAACGACTCGACCTCCGCGTTCAACTCGGCCATCAGCGCGGCCGGGTCGGGCGGCACCGTGTGGATCCCGCAGGGCACGTACAACATCCCCGGCCACATCGCCGTCAACAACGTGACGATCGCCGGCGCGGGCATGTGGTACTCGACGGTCACCGGAACCGCCCCCGGCTTCTACGGCAACTCCGCACCGAGCCCGAGCACGAACGTGCACCTGCAGAACTTCGCCATCTCCGGCAACGTACAAGAGCGCTGCGACAGCTGCCAGGTCAACGGCATCGGCGGCGCGATGAGCAGCTCGTCGGTCTCGAACCTCTGGATCGAGCACATGAAGGTCGGCGCCTGGATGGACGGGCCGATGAACGGCCTGACCTTCAGCGGCATGCGGATCCGGGACACCACCGCCGACGGGATCAACTTCCACGGCGGCGTCACCAACTCCACCGTGACCAACAGCGATCTGCGCAATACCGGCGACGACGGCATCGCCACCTGGGCCGATTCCAGCATCGGCGCCGACGCCAACGACACCATCTCCAACAACACCGTGCAGCTGCAGATGCTCGCCAACGGCATCGCCGTCTACGGCGGGCACGACAACACGGTGACCGGGAACCTGGTGCAGGACACCGGAATCACCCAGGGCGGCGGCATCCACGTCGGGCAGCGCTTCACCTCCACCCCGGTCGGCACCACCACGATCAGCAACAATACCCTGATTCGCAACGGCTCGCTCGACCCGAACTGGCAGTTCGGCGTCGGCTCGCTGTGGTTCGACGGCAGCCAGGGCGCGATCACCGGACCGATCAACGTCAGCAACGCCCTGATCGAACAGAGCCCTTATGAGGCGATCCAGTGGGTCGAGGGCACCGTCAGCGGCGTCAATCTCAATAACGTGACCATCGCCGGTACGGGCACCTTCGCCCTGCAGGAGCAGACCGGCGGCACCGCCTCCGCGCAGAACGTCACCGCCACCGGCGTCGCGCAGGCCGGCGCGGGCAACGCCCCGAGCTACAGCTGCGAGGGATCCGGCTTCACCATCACCGACAACGGCGGCAACTCCGGCATCAGTCCGACCCAGTGCAACGGCTGGCCGGCGCCGGTGTACCCGCCGTACCCGAACAACGGCGTGAGCGTCTCGCCGACCGCGCTGAACTTCGGCTCGGTAGCGGTCGGTTCCACCTCGCCCGCGCAGACCGTCACCGTGTCCAACCCCACCGGCTCGGCCGCGTCCGTCTCGTCGATCGCAGCCAGCGGCGACTACGCGCAGACCAACAACTGCGGCTCGTCGATCGCGGCCAACGGCTCCTGCACGGTGAACGTCACCTTCAAGCCGACGGTCGCCGGCAGCCGTAGCGGAACCCTGACGGTCAACGCCGGGGGCGTCACCAACACCGTCAGCCTCTCCGGAACCGGCACCGCGCCCGGACCGGTGCTGAACGCGAACCCGGCGAGCCTCTCATTCGGCGGCGCCGTCGTCGGCTCCACCTCCACCGCGCAGAACGTCACGGTAACCAACACCGGCACCACCTCGGCCACCGTCTCAGGGGTCTCGGTCACCGGTGACTACACCCAGACCAACAACTGCTCGACCATCGCGGTCAACGCATCCTGCGTCGTGACCGTCACCTTCAAACCCACCGCCAGCGGCACCCGCACCGGAACGCTCACCGTCACCAGCAACGCCAACAACAGCCCGACCACCGTCGCGCTGACCGGCAGCGGAATCGGCACCAACACCAACATCGCGGCCGGGCAGCCGGCCTCGGCCAGCTCCGTCAACGGCTCGTATGTGGCCTCGAACATGACCGACGCCGACGCGTCGACCTACTGGGAGAGCGCGAACAACTCCTTCCCGCAGTGGGCCCAGGTCGACCTCGGCCAGAACTACAGCATCAACAAGCTGATTCTAAAGCTGCCGCCGTCGACGGCCTGGGGCGCGCGGACCCAGACCCTCTCGGTGCTCGGCTCCACGGACGGATCGAACTTCTCGACCCTCGTCGGATCCGCGGGCTACACCTTCGACCCGAACGCCAACAACACCGTCAGCATCACCTTCGGCGCGAGCACGGCGCGGTACGTGCGGGTCAACATCACCGCGAACACCGGCTGGCCGGCCGGCCAGCTCTCCGACTTCGAGGTCTTCCCGAGCGGCGGCGGTTCGTCCGGCCCGTCGATCGCGGTGAACCCGTCGAGCCTCAGCTTCGGCAGCCAGACCGTCGGCTCGGCCACCGGGGCGCAGTCGGTCACCGTGACCAACAGCGGCAACCAGGCGGCAGCGGTCTCGTCGATCTCGACCAGCGGCGACTTCGCGCAGACCAACAACTGCGGCTCGTCGCTCCCGGCGGGCGCGTCGTGCACGGTCAACGTCACCTTCACGCCGACCGCCACCGGGGCGCGCACCGGTACGCTGAGCATCGCCAGCAACGCCCCCGGCAGCCCGGCGACGGTGGCGCTCTCCGGCAGCGGAGTGAGTTCGAACACGAACCTGGCGCTGAACCAGCCGGCCTCGGCCAGCGGGTATACGCAGACTTACACGCCCGCGAACGCCGTGGACGGCGACACCAGCAGCTACTGGGAGAGCACTGACAACGCCTTCCCGCAGTGGCTGCAGGTGGACCTCGGCTCGGCGAAGACGATCGGCCGGATCGTGCTCGACCTGCCGCCGTCCGGTGCCTGGGCCACCCGAACCGAGACGCTGTCCGTGCTGGGCAGCACCGACGGATCCACCTTCGGCACGATCGTCGGATCGGCCGGCTACACCTTCAACCCGGCGACCGGCAACACGGTCACCATCACCTTCAACCCGACCGGCACCCGGTACCTGCGGCTCAACTTCACCGCCAACACCGGCTGGCCGGCCGGGCAGGTCTCCGAGTTCCAGGTGTTCGCCAGCTGAACTCACCGACCGCCATCGATACCTGAGTTCACCGGCTAGGATCGAGGCCTGAGACGCCGGTGCCT
>NZ_DASRGV010000238.1:0-19952 GCF_035650855.1 Actinocrinis sp.
GGGTACCGTTGCTCTGGCGCACGCCGAAACAGGGAGGGAGTGAAGCCGGTGCTACCAACAGGCACGGCGACCCTGCGTTACTGGGCCGCCGCGCGTGAGGCCGCGGGTACCTCTGAGGAGCAGACACGCGCGGACACGCTCGGCGCGGCCCTCTCCGCCGCGGTGGCCGAACGCGGAGCCGCGGGCGACCGGCTGGCCAGGGTGCTCCAGCGCTGCTCCTTCCTGGTCGACGGGCAGCAGGTCGGCAAGCGCGACCCGGAGTCGGTCCGCCTCGATCCCGGCGCAGTCGTCGAGATCCTGCCCCCGTTCGCGGGGGGATGAGCCGACCCGCCATGAGTTACGGCTACGAGTACGAGGGCCAAGAAGGCTACGAAGGCGCGGGCGAGCAACCGCCCTCGGAAGGACGCGGTCGGCGTCGCAGACCCGCGCAGGAACCTGAGCCGGCCCTTCCGCAGCCCCAGCCTGCGTACTACGACGCACAGTGGGAACAGTCCGGCCTCGGCTGGGACCCGCAGGTGTGGAACGAGGCGCAGCGTGAGCAATACCCGCCCGACCAATACGCGCCTGATCAATACGCCCGAGAGCGACATGACCGGGATCAATACCCAGCGGATGAGTACTCGCCGGACCGGTACACGTCCGATCAGGAGCCGTATTACGAGGCGAAGTCTGATTACCGTGAATCCGATTACTATGGTCAAGATCAGTATGCGGCCGTCGCGGTAGACGCCGCGGATCTTGAAAGCGAATTCGAACCTCTCGCCGAATCCGCGGTATCTCAATACCCGCCACGTGAATCTGCGCCCGAATTCGCGCCCCCCACCGAAGAAACTCGCGGCTCCGTCACGTCTGCCGACAAATCTTCCGCGACGCCGGGCCAGGGAGCTTTCGGCGCGGCCGGCCTCGCCGTCGTCACCGGCATAAGTGCACTCGTCGCCACGCCAGTGCTTGCGATCGTGATCGGACTCAGTCAGATCGGTGTCGCGGTCGGCTGGCTGCGCACGGTCGGAACGCCTAACGCGCGCCGCACCACGGTCTTCGTCGCGGCGATCGGCTTGGCCGCCGCAGCGCTCGCGTACCGCCTCGTCCCAGACCGGGCGCCGGCGGCGATGGGAGCGGCGCTCGGCGTCGGCTTCGTCTTCCTCGCGGCAGATCAGCTGTTTCGCAAGGACACAGGCGCCGGCCGACACCGCAGCGAAGCGCTCGCCGCTGCGGTAACCGGCGCGGCGTTCACCGTGCTGCCCGCCGGGTACCTCGTCGCGCAGCGGCAGGACTCGGCGCTCGCCGGAGCGTGCGCGCTCGCAGCGGCCGTGGCAGTCCTCTGCTCCGCGCTCGTGGGCGGCGGCGCGAAGCCGATCGGGATCGCGGCCGGCGTCGTGGCGGCCACGGCACTCGGCGCGCTGACCGCCGTCACCCTCAGCGCCTCGGCCGGAGCCAAGGGCGGCGCGCTCGGCGGACTCATCTCAGGGCTCTTCGCGGTGATCGGCGCGCGCACGGCGGACCGGCTCGGCAGCGAGGGCGGCGACGTGCGTATCAGCGCCCAGGCACTCCCGGTCGCGTACTCGGCCATCGGAGCCGTGATCGCGGCGCAAGTGCTGCGCTGACCGTGTCTTCGTCCGTGCCTTTGTCCTTGTCTTCGTCCGTGCCTCCCTCCTCGCCCTGACCGGACCGCTGCGCGCTTTTCGACGGCCTTGTCACAGACCCGTTTCGAGTGTCGCGGAGCGGCTACCCTCACAAGATGACCGCGCCGAGCCCGGAGCCAGACCGCTACTACGGCAACTACTACGAGGACGAGCCCCCGGTCTCCGCGCTGCGGCGGGCACCGCGTCAGCGCCGCCGCGGACTCGGCTGCCTCATCGCGCTCGTCATCCTGGCCGGGCTGCTGGTCGGCGCGGACCGGGTCGCCGCCGCGATCACCGAGAACCAGCTGGCCTCGAAGATCCAGACCAGCCAGAAGCTCAAGACCAAGCCCTCCGTCTCGATCGACGGCTTCCCGTTCCTCACCCAGGTCATCTCGCGGCACTTCGACCACGCCACCGTCGACCTGGACAACTACGACTCCAACGGCTTCCCGATCCAGCACATCCACGCGGATCTGCGCGGCGTGCACGTCTCGTCCGGGTACAACAGCGCGACGGTGGACACGCTCACCGGCACGGCCACGCTCAGCTACGACCAGGTCGCGGCAAAGCTCAGCTCGCTCGTGGACTTCGGCAAGATCACCCTGAGCCAGGGCACCGGCGACCACGTCAAGGCGTCTTACAGCGTCCTCGGGATCAGCGTGAGCGCGGACGTCGCGGTGAGCCTGGTGGGCGGCAACAAGCTCGACCTCAAGACCATGGGCTTCGACACGCCGCTGTCCGCGCTCGGCCTCAAGACCGGCGACTTCGACCAGCAGATCCCGATCGGCGGCATGCCCTTCGGCATGCAGCTCAAGGACCTCCAAGTGACCGCCACCGGCGTCGACATCGCCGCCACCGGACAGAACGTGGTGCTAACCGGGAACACGGCCAACAGCAGCGGCTGAGCGGCTGAGCGGATCAGCGGTCATCGCCCCTGCGCGACGCCGATGCCCTAATCAGCCGCCCGACTGCTTACCGCGCTCACTTCACGACACGCTCTCACTTCACGACAAGAGTGCTGTGCTTCATCGACGGGTGAATGGAGCAGTGGAACGAGTACGACCCCGGAGCGGTCGGCGCTGTGAAAGTTGCGGTGCCGCCCGCCGGGACGCTCACGTCGAAGCCACCGCTCGAATCCGCGGTGACCGTGTGCATAACCGAGTCCTTGTTCACGACCGTGACCTGCGCCCCAGGCGACACGGTAAGCGGCCCGCTGAACGCGAAGCTCATGATGGTGATGGTGTTCGCCGTCGCCGCCGGAGCACTGCCGCCGCCTGAAGGCATCGAGGACATCGAGGACATGGCGGAGGACGAGGCTGAAGGCGCCGAACCGGCCCCCGCGCCCGAGGTTCCCGAACTGGAACTGGAACAGGCTGCCGCACCGGCCAGGGCCAAGGCCGTGACGGCGGCACCCAACATGCGCGAGGATCTGTTCATGCACTGGACACGGATGCGGTCTCGCGCCGGTTCAGCTGAACGGAAAGGCCAGAGCAAACGTGATACCGGTATGGCGGCAAGCACCGAAGTCCTGGACGAGGCGGCTTTGCGTCTGCTGTACGCGGAACACTCCGGCCCTGTGCTGGCCTATCTGCTCAAGCTGACTCGGGATCGGGCACGAGCCGAGGACCTGCTTCAGGAGACGATGCTGCGCGCGTGGCGGCGGCCCGAGGCCTTCCAGCCGGGCCGCGGCTCGGTACGCGCGTGGCTGTGCACTGTCGCGCACAACCTCGTCGTGGACGACGCCCGCTCGCGAGCCGCCCGCCCGACCGAGACCGAACTGACCGAGTACACGGAGCGCACCGAGGACGGGATCGACCCGTACGAGGCCGCGCTGCGGGCCTGGGAGTTCGCCGACGCGCTGGCCGCCCTCAGCGCCGAGCACCGAGCAGTCGTCATCGAGGTGTACTACCGCCGCGCGACGGTGAATGAGGCGGCGCGCGCGCTAGGCATCCCGCCGGGGACCGTCAAGTCCCGCACGTTTTACGCACTGCGCGCCCTAAGGCTCGCCTGTCAAGAAAGGGGGATCACACCGTGATCGACCGTGTTCCCCCGTGCACCGCTACCCGTGATCCATGGCTGCGCGAGGCCGTCGGGGCATACCTGCTCGGCGCGCTCGAACCCGAGGAGAACGACCGCGTCGCCGGGCACCTGGTCACCTGCGAGAGCTGCCGGGCCGAGTACGGCGAGCTGACCGAACTGCTGCCGCTGCTCGCCTCCGTCACCGAGACCGAGGCCGTCAACGGACCGGTACGTCCGGAACCCGCGGTGCTCGGCCGAGTGCTGGAAACCGCCTCGCAGCAGGTCGCCGACGGCGCCGTACGCCACGCGGCCGGGACCGGTTCGCCGGATCACCTGGACGGCGCGGAGCATGTACATCATCGCGGTCGCAGTTATCGGCCCGCGCGTACGAGCCTGCGTACCCGCATCGCACTCGTCGCCGCCGGCCTGCTCGCCGTTGTGGGAACCGGCTTGGGTCTGCTGCTGGCCGGCGGCTCGCAGGTCGCGGCCGTGGCCGGCGCCTGGTCCGCGAGCGCGAGCGTCGCCTCGCCCGGGTACGAGCGCATCAACGCGAGCGTCGAGGTGACTCCGGCCAGCTGGGGCTCGAACATCCAGCTGAAGATGGACAACGTACCCGTCGGCTACACCTGCACCATGGTCGTGGTCAGCACCACGGGCACACCGGTGGTGGCCGGCAACTGGAAGGCCAGCGACCAGGAGTCGTTCACCATCCCGGGTTCGGTCTCGCTCACGCCAGACCACATCGCGACCATCGAGGTGGACCTGCCGGACGGCAGCACCCTGCTCACCCTGAGCCACCCGCACTGACGGTCTCCCAAACGGCCTAAAACGACACAACCAGCTCCCGGCCTGCGCACACGTACCCGGCCTCCGGACCTCAAACGACACTGGAGCCTGCGACAACGTGCGACGTCAGCGGCCGTTCTATCGTTTTGTGAGACGATTGTCTCGGAATCCGAGATGTTAATGACAGCGCGCCCGGCTGCTCCCTAGTATCGACGGCATGAGGCCCCAGGCAGAGCTGACCAAGCGGCGCGCAGTCGACCTGTGCCGCGTCGCGGCCTGCCTGTGTTGTCGCTGAATCGCGCCTGACCGGCCCAGCCGGAAGGCACCCGCGCCGGCCGACCGCGGCTCGAGCCCGTCCGAACCGGACCCGCGCTCGCCGCCGTCCACCATCCGGACACCGCCGAGCCGCCCCGCGACCAGGCGAGACCCCGAGCAACCCGGCGGCCGAAGCCGCCCGCAAGCCCCCTGATCAGCGTCAACACGCACCGGCAACACCAGCCCTGGAGGAATGAACTCATGAGCCGCACCGACGTCCTGGTCGACGCAGACTGGGTCGAGGCACACCTCGACGACCCGAAGGTGGTCGTCGTCGAAGTGGACGAGGACACCGCCGCCTACGACAAGAACCACATCCGCAACGCGATCCGGATCGACTGGAAGAAGGACCTGCAGGACCCGGTCCGGCGCGACTTCGTCTCCAAGGAGCAGTTCGAGGCGCTGCTCTCGCAGCGCGGCATCGCCAACGACGACACCGTGGTGCTCTACGGCGGCAACAACAACTGGTTCGCCTCGTACGCGTACTGGTACTTCAAGCTCTACGGCCACCAGGACGTCAAGCTGCTCGACGGCGGTCGCAAGAAGTGGGAGCTGGACTCGCGCGACCTGGTCGAGGAGGTGCCCAGCCGCGCGGCCACCCAGTACACCGCGCAGCCGCAGGACACCTCGATCCGCGCCTTCCGCGACGAGGTGGTCGCCGCCATCGGGGCGAAGAACCTGGTCGACGTGCGCTCCCCCGACGAGTTCTCCGGCAAGCTGCTCGCCCCGGCGCACCTGCCGCAGGAGCAGTCGCAGCGCCCCGGCCACGTGCCGAGCGCGAAGAACATCCCGTGGTCGAAGGCGGCCAACGACGACGGCACCTTCAAGTCCGACGCGGAGCTGACCGAGCTCTACCAGGGCGAGGGCGTGGACCTGTCCAAGGACACCATCGCCTACTGCCGCATCGGCGAGCGCTCGGCGCACACCTGGTTCGTGCTGCACGAACTGCTCGGCCAGGAGAACGTGAAGAACTACGACGGCTCGTGGACCGAGTACGGCTCGCTGGTCGGCGTGCCGATCGAGCTCGGCGCCTGAGCCCGGGGCCGGTCAGTCAGCCACGGGGACAGCGGCAGCGAGGAAGGAACGAGACCATGTGCGGTGCTACCACCGGCGGCCTGTCCCGGGAGGGGATCGACGTGTCGAAGGAAACCATCATCGAGGGCACCATCCAGCGTGACGGCACCCCGGTGTCCGGCTACGTGCGCCTCCTCAACGAGGACGGCGAGTTCACCGCCGAGGTGCCCACCTCGGCGACCGGGGCGTTCCGCTTCTTCGCGGCTCCCGGCTCGTGGACGCTGCGGGCGCTGGTGCCCGGCGGGACCGCCGACCGCAAGGTCGTCGCCACGCAGGGCGAGGTCGCCGAGGTCCTGATCTCGGTCTGACCGCCGCCCGCACGGAGGCGGGAGACGGACGGCGCGCGCACGGCTGCGTCAGTAGACGAGCGCCTGTACGTCGTCTCCCAGCACTTCCTGCACGAACAGCTGCGCCCCGGCGATACGTACGCCGGGGCGCACGTCGTCTTCTGCGATGTCCCGCCGCGCCGCGCACTGCGTGCATAGCGTCACCGTGCCGGCTTGAAGTACCGCAGCGAGCAGCTCCTCTAGCGGAGCGGAGTGCGGTAACTCGAACTGCGCTGCGCGGCCGGGCAACGCGAACCACGCGGATTCCCCGGTGAGCCACAGCGAGACCTGCGCGCCGGAGGCCACCCCGACCGCGGCCACCGTGAAAGCTTGCGAGCACCGCTCCGGCGCGTCCTCGCCCGCGGTGAGCTTGATGACCAGCTTCTTCGCCATGAGCGTCGAGCGTAGCGAGACTCACAGCGGCGCGCGTCCGCAGTCCGCCCGCGGCGCCCATAGACTGAAGCCGTCCAGGTGGCCGCGCGGCATGAGGAATGACCGCGCCTGCGCAGCCACCGCCGCCGTTACGCACCCGGAGCGTCCACCGTGGAGACCTTCTTCACCGCCCTGCTCGTGGTGGTCTTCCTGCTCGTCACCTGGTTCGCCGGGTTCGTCGTGGTGAAGCTGTTCAAGGGCCAGACCCGCTAGCCGGCCGCCGAATCCGACCGCACAGAGCCGAGAACCGCGCGATGCCTTTCGAGATCCCCGCCGACCTCGACCCCGCCCTGCTCCCGGTCGCCTTCCTGATCGGCGACTGGGCCGGCGTCGGACTCGGCCAGTACCCCACCATCGAGGACTTCCGCTTCGGGCAGGAGATCACCTTCTCCTACGTGCCCGGCAAGACCTTCCTCGACTACGAGTCCCGCTCCTGGCTGATCGACGAGAACGGCGAGAAGGTGCGCCCGCTGGCCCGCGAGCACGGCTACTGGCGGCCGCAGCCGGACAACACCCTCGAGGTCGTGCTGGCCCACCCGACCGGCTTCGTCGAGATCTGGCACGGCGCGGTCGACAACGGCAAGATCGAGCTGAGCACGGACGCGGTAGCGCGTACCGCGACGGCGAAGGAGTACACCGGCGGCCACCGGCTCTACGGCCTGGTCAACGGCGACTTGTACTGGACGTTCGACATGGCGGCGATGGGCAAGGAACTCCAGAACCACCTGGCCGCACAGCTCAAGCGGGTCCAGGCTTAGGGAGTTCGCGCTTCACGCGTTCGGTCGGTGCGCGAGCCGCGCCGTAAACTCGATACGTGGGCAGCACGATGGAGCAGTCCGACCTGACGAAGCAGCTACGGGCCAAGGGATACCGGCTGACTCCGGCACGTCAGCTGGTGCTCAGCGCGGTTTCCGGGCTCGAACACGCCACGCCCGATGCCATCTGTGCCGAAGTGCAGCGCACCGCGAGCTCGGTCAACCTTTCGACCGTGTATCGCACCCTCGAACTCCTTGAGGAACTCGGGTTCGTTACGCACACCCACCTCGGACACGGCGCCCCCATCTATCACGCAGCCGCCGAACAGCAGCACTTGCACCTGGTCTGCCGCGTCTGCGGCCGGGTCACCGAGGCGCAGCCCGATGTGGCCGATCCGCTGGTCGAGAAGCTGCGCATGGAGCAGGGGTTCGAGATCGACGTCGCGCACTTCGCCATCTTCGGCCGCTGCGCCGACTGCGTGGCGCGAACCGGCGGCAGGTCGGAATAGCCCTTCCCAGAGCGAGGTTGCCGAAGATATGCCCAGCCCCGAGAGTTCCGCTTCCACAGTCGACGCAGCCGCACGCACGACCGGGTACCGCAGCCCGCTGCTCGCACTGCCCGGTGCGGTACCAGCCGAGTCGCCGGATGAAGGCGTCGCCGCGCACTACGGCAACCCGCACGCCGAGCAGCGTGCGCTCGTCGAGGGCTCAGGATTCGTCGACCTGTCACACCGCGGCGTGGTCCGCATCGGTGGCAAGGAACGGCTCAGCTGGTTGCACTCGCTGCTGACCCAGCACCTCACCGAACTGGCCCCGCACACGCCCACCGAGGCGCTGCTCCTCGACCCGCAGGGGCGGGTGGAGCACGCCCTCTACGTCGTCGACGACGGCGAGGCGACCTGGGCGCACGTCGAACCCGGGACGGCGCCCGCGCTGGTCGCGTTTCTGACCAAGATGCGCTTCCTCCTCGATGTCGACCCGCAGGACGTCACAGACGACTACGCGGTCGTATACGAGGCTGACGCGTCCGGTCCGGTCCCCGCAGGTGCGCTCGTACGTGGCCCGATCCAGCTCGGCGAGGCCGCGCAGGGCCGGGAAATCTTCCTCCCGCGCCCCGCCCTCAGCGACTACGCAGCAACACACTCGCACCCCGCCGGTACGTGGGCCTACGAGGCGCTACGGATCGCCGCGCACCGGCCGCGTGCCGGGCTCGAGACCGACGAGCGCGCCATCCCGCACGAACTGGACTGGATCAGCACCGCCGTCCACCTGGACAAGGGCTGCTACCGGGGCCAGGAGACCGTGGCGCGGGTCGAGAACCTGGGCCACCCGCCGCGCCGCCTGGTCTTCCTCCACCTCGACGGCACCCCCGAGCACCTTCCGGCACACGGCGATCCGGTGGAGCTCGACGGCCGCGCGGTCGGCGTGGTGACTTCGAGCGCCCGGCACTACGAACTCGGCCCGATCGCGCTCGCGCTGGTCAAGCGGACCGTCCCGGTCGACGCGCAACTCACCGCGGGCGGGGTGGCCGCCGGTCAAGAGGTCGTCGTTTCCCCGGAGGCCGGCGGTAACGCACGCGAACGCCTGCGCGGACGATAGGGCGAATAACGGGGCGACGACCGGAGCGCAAGCCGGACGCTGGAAGGACGTCGCCAGGACGTCGACAGGACGGCCAAGTGGGGTCATATACCCTCTCAACGCTCGATATCGCTCATCCGACCGGGTGACAGTTGCGGTCCGGGGAGTCATCCGTCGGGCCAGCGTGCGACGATTCAGGCAAGTCTCACCACAGGTCCGGAAGCCGGGCCCGGACCGTCGACCCGGGGGAGTTGTCACCCCCAACTCCATGGGGGTGCGATGAGCGAACCGACACCGACCGAATCCACCGGCGCCAACGGCCCCGGCGCGGGCACCGCGGCCGCGAGCCCGCAGCGGCGCATCGACCGTGTGCTCGACCGCGCGTTCACCGCCGACCTGCCGGCCCTCTCGGTGTCCGTGCTGCGGGAACGTCGCGCGGAGGCGAGCGCCGAGGAGAGCGACCTTTCCTACCTTCGGCGGGTCCTGCACGGCCGGCTCGACATAATCGCCGCGGAATGCGCCCGGCGCGCGGGCGGCGATCAGAGCCCGCTGGTGGCGCGGCTGGCCGAGATCCTCGCCGACGCGCCGTCCAGCCGAATCGCCTCTGCCCGGCACCTGGGCCTCGGCGGCGAGGCCGCGATCGGGGAATACCGGGCGGCGATGGAGGCCAGGCTGCGCGAGCTCGCCGTGCCCGACCTGGCCGCCTGCTCGGAGCGCACCCTCCGGGATACCGCCGCCGCGCTCTCCGTCTGTGAGCGCGAGGTGTCTGATCTGCGACGCAGAGTACAAGGGGTTGCCGACGCCTGTGCCGCGGACCTGGCTCGCCGGTACCGTGAGGGCGAGGCGGCCATCGACGATCTGCTCGCCGCGGACTAGCCGGCCGTCGCCGGCCCCGTCCGGCAGCCGCCTCGCCGACACCGAGAGCGGAGACCCTGCATCCCGATGATGATGGCCAGCGCAGAACCGGCCGATCCCACCCCGATCGGCTCCTCGAACGCTTCAACCGGCCCCACCCCGGCCGGCCCCGTGCCCTCCAGCTTCCCCGCCGAACCGGTCCTCGCCGAGATCGTCCGGTCCGGCTTCATCGAGGGCGCCCACCGCGGCCGCCTGGTCCTGCTCGACGCGGACGGCTCGATCCGGCTCGCCGTGGGCGACGTGCACGCGCCGATGCTGCCGCGCTCCTCGAACAAGCCGATGCAGGCCACCGGCCTGCTCGACGCCGGACTCGACCTGACCGGGGCGGAGTTGGCGCTGGCCGCGGCCAGCCACGCGGGCGAGCCCTTCCACGTGGACGGCGTGCGCAAGATCCTCGCCGGAGTCGGCCTCGACGAGTCGGCGCTGCGTACCCCGCCGAGCCTGCCCCTCGATGACGACGCCCGGCACGCCGAACTGTTCGCGGGCAGCGCCCCACGGCCGATCTACTCCGACTGTTCGGGTAAGCACGCCGCGATGCTCGCGGTCTGCGTACGCAACGGATGGGATGTCGCGGGATACCTCGACCCTGAGCACCCGGTCCAGCGCATCATCCGTGACGCGATCGAAAGGCTCGCGGGCGAACAGATCGCGTACGACGCGGTCGACGGATGCGGCGCCCCGCTGCTCGGCCTTTCCCTCGTCGGCCTGGCATCGGCATTCCGCGCGTGCGTTACGGCGCCCTTCGGAACCAACGCACATAAGGTCGCCGACGCCATGCGTACGCATCCCGAATACGTCGCGGGAACGCAGCAACTCGACACCCTCGCGATGCGCGCGGTAAGCGGTCTGCTCTCGAAGAGCGGCGCAGAGGCCGTACACGCCGCCGCGCTGCCTGACGGTCGGGCCCTCGCCTTCAAGATTTCCGATGGCTCGAAGCGCGCCAAGCCGGTCATCCTCGCCGAAGCGCTGCGCCGGCTCGACGTCCGGTCCGAGATCCTCGATCAGCTGGGGACGCTGCCTCTGCTCGGCGGCGGCTCGGTGATCGGCGGCATCCGCGCGGCCTTCTGAGCAGCCTGAGCGCAGCAGGCTCGGATCGAGCGTCACGTATTGCTGTCGGCTCGCAGCGGCGGTCCGGTGATCGCGCAATGCATCTCGCGATTCTGCGGCTCCCGGGGCCGCGTCAGCCGCGTCGGGATCGCGACGGCGGCGATGATGGAGCCGGCGACGAGTAACCCCGCGCAGATGTACATCGAGGTGCGGTACACCGGCGCCAAGGTCGCCGGGTTGGTGAGGCTGCCTGTCCCCAACCCGGCGGCGAGCGGCAGTACCGCGACCGCGAGCAGTCCGGCCGCCCGCGCGACCGCGTTGTTCACGCCGCTCGCGATTCCGGCGCGGCTCTCGTCGAGCGAGCCCAGCGCGGTGGCGGTCAGCGGCGCGACGTTCAGCGAGGTGCCCAGTCCGAGCACGATCACGGCCGGAAGTACCGTCGCCGGATAGAACGCGTGCGGACCGATGCGCGAGAACAGCAGCATCGCGGCCGCGCACACCAGCGGCCCGAAGGTCATCGGCAAGCGCGGCCCGATCCGCTGTGCCAGCGCGCCGGATCGAGCCGAGAGCAGCAGCATCAGCACCGTGATCGGCAGCATCGCGGTTCCGGCGGCCAGCGCGCTGTATCCCGCGACCACCTGAAGGTTCAGCACGACCAGGAAGAACACTCCGCCCAGCGCCGCGTAGACGGCGAAGGTCGCCAGATTCGCCGCGGTGAAGGCCCGGGATCGGAACACGTCGAGCGGCAGCATCGGATGCGCCGAGCGCCGTTCCGTGAACACGAACCCGATGAGCGCTGCCACGCCGACGCTCAGCGACGTGGCGACCCCGGCCGAGCCCGGGCCGTTCGTCGGCCACGCGGTGAACCCGTACGTCAGCCCGCCGAGCGAGGCCGCGGCCAGCACGACGCCCGGCACGTCGAGGCTCCGGGCCGCATGCGGATCGCGCGACTCCGGGATGTGCCGAAGGGCGACCGCCACGACCGCCGCGGCCAGCGGCGCGTTGATCAGGAAGACCAGGCGCCATGTGGAGACCTGCACCAGCCAGCCGCCGAGGAAGGGCCCCAGCGCGCCCGCGATCCCGCCGAGCCCCGACCACGCGCCGATGGCGCGGCCGCGGTCGTCCGGATGGAATGAGGCCTCGAGGATCGCCAGCGACCCCGGCGTGAGCAGCGCGCCGCCGATCCCCTGCACCACCCGGGCCGCGATCAGCACTTGGACATTGGGCGCGAGACCGCAGAGCAACGAGGCCGCGGCGAACCAGATGACGCCGGTCACGAACACGCGGCGGCGCCCGAAGCGGTCACCGAGCGAGCCGCCGAGCAGGATCAGCGATGCGAGGCTGAGCGTGTATCCGTTGACGGTCCACTGCAACGCCGCGGCCCCGGCATGGAACTCGCGCCCAATGTGCGGGAGCGCGATGTTCACCACGGTCGCGTCGATGAAAGTCAGCGCCGAGCCGAGCACCGTAGCGAACAGCACCCATCGACCCGTCGGCGATCCGTACCGCACCAGCTGCCGCGGTTGATCGACCACTGTCACGGCTTCTCCTCGCGTCACATGGATACCTGAGCCACGATAAGCGCTCGGAGGCGGTTCGGGTCTTACGAATCGGCTTTGCCGGATCGCGGCCGGGCGCGTACGTGCATCCGCTCGCCTTGCGGCCCGAAGAGGGTCAGCAACTCGGCGGGCGCCCCGCCGGCGCTGCCGAACCAGTGCGGGGTGCGCGTGTCGAACTCGGCGACCTCGCCCTCCTTCATGATGAAATCCAGGTCCGCGAGGCGCAGCCGGACCTGGCCGGACAGCACGTACATCCACTCGTAGCCCTCGTGGCTGGCCTGGTCGCGCTCCGGGTCGTGGGCCGGCAGCAGCATCTTGTACGCGCGTAGGCCGCCGGGCCGGTGGTTGAGCGGGATCAGCGTGCGGCCGTGCAGCTGCACCGGCTTGCCGTGCACCCTCGGATCGCCCTGCTCCGGCATGCCGACGAGTTCGTCGAGCGGCACCTGATAGGCGCGCGCGAGGGCGAGCAGCAGCTCGAGCGTCGGTTTCCGGCCGCCGGACTCGAGCCGGGAGAGCGTGCTGACGGAGATGCCGGTGTCCGCCGACAGGCCGCCGAGCGTCAAGCCGCGCTGACGGCGCAGTTCCCGCAGCCGCGGGCCGATCGCATCGAGCACGGGATCGTCGGTCGTCATGGGATCCATTGCTCTTTCGGCAAAGAAATTTGTCAAGTCGACGCCGTCGGCTGATGGTGAGTGCATGGACGAGCGGCATGAGCACACTGACGAGAAGTTCGACAAGGCCGACGAAGCGTACGAGGCCTACGAGGTGGTCGTGGTCGGCGGCGGCGCGGCCGGACTAAGCGCCGCGGTCGCGCTGGCCCGCTCCCGCCGGTCGGTCTTGGTGATCGACTCAAGGGAGCCACGTAACGCACCGGCGGGCCACGTGCACAACTTCCTGACGCGAGACGGCACGCCACCGGCCCAGATCCTCGCGCTCGGCCGAGACGAGGTCCTCCGGTACGGCGGTCGCGTCGAAAGCGGCCGGGTCACCGCGGTAAGCCGGGAGGGCGAGCGCTTCCACATCGAGGTCGGGGAGCGAACCGTCACAGCGCGGCGACTGCTGCTGGCGACCGGATTGCGCGACGAACTGCCGGACATCCCGGGCCTGGCTGAGCGCTGGGGAATCGACGTGCTGCACTGCCCGTACTGCCACGGCTGGGAGGTCCGCGATCAACGCATCGGCGTCCTCGCGACCAGCCCGGCCGTCATGCACCAGGTGCTGCTGTTCCGGCAACTCAGCGCCCGCGTGACGCTGCTCCAACACACCGCGCCGCCCCTGACCGACGCGGACCGCGAGCAGTTGCGCGTGCTCGGCGTCACGGTCGTCGAGGGCCAGGTCACGCAGGTCGAATCGAACGATGGCGGCCTGACCGGAGTCCGGCTCACAGACGGCACCCACGTAGCCCTCGACGCTCTCGTCGTTGCGCCACGGTTCACTGCCCGCACCGAGCTGGCCGAGTCGCTCAGCCTCACACCGACCGAGGTCCAGATGGCCGGTGAAGTGATCGGCACGCAGATCGAGGCGAACCCCGCCGGAGCGACCAGCGTGCCCGGAGTCTGGGTCGCCGGGAACCTCGCCGCGGTCCAGGCGCAGGTCATCTCGTCCGCGGCATCCGGTCTGACAGCCGGTGCGGCGATCAACGCCGACCTGGTCATGGAGGACGCCAAGCGCGCAGTCGAGGCCGGCCGCGAACACAGCGAGAGCGCCTGGGACGAGCGGTATCAGACCCATGGCAACAAGCACCATTGGAGCGGTGAACCGAATCCCGCGCTCGTCACAGAGGTCGCGAATCTGACCCCTGGTACCGCATTCGACGCCGGCGCAGGCGAGGGTGGTGACGCGGCCTGGCTGGCATCGCAGGGCTGGAAGGTCACCGCGGCGGACATCTCCGCCGTGGCTCTACAGCGTGCACAGGAGCTAGCACGGCAACGCGGCCTGGACATCACGTGGCTGCACGCCGATCTCGCGCTAACCCCGATCCAAGGCACCTACGACCTGGTTACATCGCACTACATGCACATGCCCCGCGCCGCGCGCGAATCGGTCTACCGCAACCTCGCGGCAGCCGTGGCACCGGGCGGCACGCTGCTCATCGTCGGCCACGACCCGAGCGACCTGCTCACCACGGTCCCGCGCCCCGACCTCGCCGCGCTCGGCTGGACCGCCGCAGACTTGGCCGGCTCGCTCGACGACGACTGGACCATCGAGGTCGCCGAAGCCCGGCCGCGCGAGGCCACCGATCCAGACGGGGAGAAGGTCACCATCCACGACGCCGTGCTGCGCGCCCGCCGCAATCCACCACGCGACTAGCGCGCAACCGGCGGCGCTAGGAACCTGTCTGCATGCAAATCGCCGCTCCCCCGGTCCCTGCTGAACGTCTCGCCGCGCACCGCGTGGTCGCGACGGCGCTGGCCGTCAAGTCCGACGCCGAACTGGCCGAACTGCTGGCCGGCGGGCGCTCGCAGGGCGCTGGGATCGGCGGCAGCGCGGTGGCGCTGGAAGTCGCCGGCGTCACCGTGTTCGCCAAGTCGATCCCGCTCACCGACCTGGAACTGCGCTCCGAAAACCACCGATCGACGGCTGATCTGTTCGGTCTGCCAACCTTCTACCAGTACCCGATGGGCTCGACCGGCTTCAGCGCATGGCGGGAGCTGGCCGCGCACATCATGACCGCAACCTGGGTTCTTACCGGCGGCTTTCCCGGCTTTCCGCTCACGCACCACTGGCGCGTCCTGCCCGCGCCGCCGCCGCGAGAAGACGCCATCGCGGGCGAGTTCGGCGGCATCGACGGGGCCGTGGCGCGCTGGGACGGATCCGCCGCCGTCCGCCGCCGCCTGGAGGCGATTGTTGCCTCCCGCGCGTGCATCGTCGTCTTCCAGGAGCACATTCCGCACCGGCTCACCGACTGGCTCGCCGGCCCCGAAGCGGACTTCGCGCTGGCCGAGCGGCAGTTGGTCGCCGGAGCCGCATTCATGCGCGCCCAGGGCTTCGTCCACTTCGACACGCACTTCGGGAACGTGCTGACCGACGGCGCCCAGGTGTACTTCGCCGACTTCGGCCTGGCGACGTGCGATCACTTCGCCCTATCGGAAGCTGAACGCCGCTTCCTCGCCGAGCACCGCGACTTCGATCTCGCCTACATCGCCACGGGTCTGGTCGCGCACGCGGTCGACGCGCTGCGCGAGGACCGGCCGCGCCGCGAGTTCCTGCGCGCATGGGTAGCGGGAAGCGTCGAGCGCCCGGTTGCCGCGCCGCACCTCGCAGCGCTCCTCGACCGTTACGGCCTGCTGGTCCTGTTAGTCCTCGACTTCCACGACGCGTTGAACAGCGGGCCGAAGACCCATCCGTGGCCGGCCGAGCAGGTCGCCCGGCTGCTCTCAGCCGTCGATATAGCGTCCGATGCTGCGTCAGACACAGCGTCCGATACAGCCGCGCTTAACTCTCGCTAGCGGGCGTTTGCAAAAGCAAGCACTTAGGCGCACACTGGAGTTGTGGCAAACCTCCTGGGACCGAAGCACGTGGCGCAGCTCGGCGCGTACATCCGCGAGCAGCGGGAAAACGCGCAGTACTCGCTGCGGCAGCTGGCCCAGGCGGCCGGGGTTTCCAACCCCTACCTCAGCCAGATCGAGCGCGGCCTGCGCAAGCCGAGTGCCGAGATCCTGCAGCAGCTTGCGAAGGCGCTGAAGATATCCGCCGAGACGCTCTACGTGCAGGCCGGTTTACTCGACGGCTCGCCTGAGCACTCGGAGGCGCATGCGGGCGACACGGACGGCACGCGCGGTGCGGACATCGCCGCGGCCGGCCGGGTGGTCGCCGCGATCGCCGCGGATCCCGCGCTGACCCGCCGTCAGAAGCAGATCCTGCGCGAGATTTACGAGTCCTTCCGCGCGGAGACCGCGGCCGCGGCTCCGACGCACGCCCCTTCCGGCGAGACCGACCGACCGACGACACCGACTACTGCGGGGCTCGCGCCCCACGAGACCCGAGGTGACTGACATGAGCATGACCAATGAGATCCGCCGGACCCTTTCCGACCCGAAGCCGCTGTACGCGCTCGCCGGGGCGGGCGACCTGGCCGCGTCCAAGCTGCGTGAGGCGCCGGCGCTGCTGACCGAGGCGGCCGCCACGGTCACCACGCTGGCCAACCGGATCGCCGCCGAGGCGCCGGAGCAGATCGCCAAGGTGCAGACCCGCCTCGCCGAGGTGCAGACGCGCCTGGCCGAGGTGCCCGGCACGCTGGCCGTCGACCCGCGTTCGGTCGTGGCGACCCTCGACCCGCGCACCGCGCGCGAGTCGATCCGCGGCGCCGTCGCCGGCGTCGACACCCAGGCACTGCGCGACAAGGCCCAGACCCTCGCCCTGGTCCAGGTGGGCCGGGTGCTCGAGGCCGCGGGCAAGGCCGTGGAGACCTACGACGAGCTGGCCGAGCGCGGCAAGGTCGTCGTGGAGCGGTACCGCGGCGCGATCGACGGCGCGCCCGAGGACGTGACCGTGGTCGTCGAGCAGGTGATCGTGGAGGAGCCGGCGCCGGCCGAGGCCGAGCCGAAGCCCGCGACCGCCGCCAAGTCCGCGCCGAACGGTGCGAAGCCGAAGGTCGAGGAGGCCGAGGTGGCCGACACCCCGTCCGCCTCCGCCAAGCCGGCGTCGGCGCAGGCGAAGAAGACCGCCGCCACCCCGCGCAAGCGGACCGCCCCGTCCTCCGCGGCCAAGTCCACCAAGGCGTGACGGCTGCGCCCCATAAGTAAAGACCGGGCAGTACGCTCGGAAGCGCGACAGATTCAGGGCCGCGCTTCCGAGCGGCCGCGCACACGGTCGAGGAGCCTGCGATGGGATTCGGCAACGGACTGATCACCGGCACGTTCTTCAGCGTGCTGAACCTCATCCTGCTCGCGCTGCTGATCTTCAAGATCTTCGCCTTCATCGACGCGGCGATCCGCCCGGCGCAGGCATACGTCGCCGCCGAGAAGCTGACCAAGGTGGCCTGGCTGCTGTTCCTCGGCATCGCCGCGGTCGTCGACCTCTTCTTCGGCGGCCCCTTCTCGATACTGACCATCCTCGGCACGGTCGCCGCGATCGTGTACATGGTCGACGTGCGCCCCGCGTTGCGGCAGTACTCCGGCGCCCGGCGCGGCCCGCAGGACGGTCCGTACGGGCCCTGGTGATGAGCCGGATTTCCGGCTGGTCCGCGGGTTCTCAGGCGATTCTCAAGCTGCTCTAACGACCGGCTTATGGCCGCTGTGCACTATAGAAGCAACCCCCCAAGGTCGGGGCGCGGTGTTAGACCCGCCCCGTTATCCGGGAGAGCCCGACTCCCGGAGGTGCTTCAGGCACCGTTGCTGTGGCCCCGACGTCGCCATCCCCCGCGTGCGACGCCCGGGGCCACAGCCTTTTCCACACCGGTTGCTCCCGTAGTGCCCGGTTCCGCGCCGGCCGTTCCAGCGACAGCGGACCACGCGACGCTCACCTCGCCGAGCCGCCACCGGTTCGCGCGCCCGACGATCGGCCACCGCGGCAGCAGCGAGCCGACCGCCGCGATCCAGCGCTGCCGCACTCCGAGGTCTCCGATCGGCGCCGCCGCCTGCCAGGCGCGCTCAAGCGCCTGCAAGAACGCATGGATCGGCTCACCCGGCACGTTGCGGTGAATCAGCGCCTTGGGCAACCGTTCGGCGAACACGGCCGGGGACTCCAGCGAGGCCAAGCGTCCGGCCAGCGTCAGCGTCAGCGGACCGCTTCGGTCAAGTGCGACCCAGGTGGCGACGCGGCCGTTCTCCGAGCAGGTGCCCTCGATCAGCAGGCCGCCGACCTCCAGCCGCGCGGTGAGTGCGTGCCAGACCCCTGCCACCTCGGATTCGTCATACTGTCGCAGCACATTGAAGGCACGGATCACAGCAGGCGCGCGGTCCACCGGCAACTCGAATCCACCGAGCCGGAAATCGAGGCCTGCACGCGCGTAGGGCAGCGCCGCCGCCACCCGAGTCGGATCGATCTCCAGCCCGATGGTCTGAAGATCTGGTCGCATCGAGCGCAGCCGCGTGTGCAGCTCGACGGTCGTGATCGGATAAGCGCCATATCCCAGATCGACGACCAGCGGAGCCTCCGGCGCCGCGCGCAACAACCCGCCGTGTACGCCGACCAGCCAACGATCGACACGCCGCAACCGGTTCGGCGCAGTCGTGCCCCGCGTAATGGTCCCGACCGGGCGGGTGTGCTTCACGGCGCCGCCTACTCGAAGCCGCCGGCTTCCGCCTGCGATCCGTGGCCGCTCATGATCCGCTGCGGTGCACCTTGTGCGGTGCGGCCTGTGCGATCGGCTTGATGACCATGAGGTCGACGTCCACGTGAGCCGGCCTGGTGACCGCGAACGCGACGCAATCCGCGATGTCCTCGGCGACCAGCGGCGCGTCGACGCCTCGGTACGTCGCCTCCGCTCGCTCCGCGTCGCCGCCGAAGCGCACCAGCGAGAACTCCTCGGTCTTGACCATGCCCGGCGCGATCTCGGTGATCCGGACCGGCTGGCCGTTCAACTCAAGCCGCAGTGTCTCGCTCATCGCGTGCTGCGCGTGCTTCGCGGCCGTGTAACCGCCCCCGCCTTCGTACACGAGGTGTCCGGCGATCGACGTGATGTTCACCACGTGTCCGCGTCCGTAACGCACCATCGCAGGCAGCAGCGCCTTGGTCATACGCACCGAGCCGAGCACGTTCACATCGAACATCCGCCGCCACTGTTCGAGGTCTGCGTCAGCTACAGGATCGAGGCCGAACGCACCGCCCGCGTTGTTGACCAACACCGCGCACTCGGGCACCGCCTCAGCGAGCGCGGCGACTGATGCTTCATCGGTCACATCCAGCTGAAACGCGGTCGCGCCGATCTCCGCGGCCAGCTTCTCCAGCCGGTCGATCCGGCGCGCGGCTGCCACCACGTGAAAGCCTTCGGCAGCCAGGCGACGCGCCGTCGCCGCCCCGATCCCGCTGCTCGCTCCGGTGACGACGGCGACCGGGGAGGAGGGGGCGTGCACAGGCGCGGAAGCAGGAGGAGTCATGCGCCCATTCTCCGGCATCCTCCGACCGGTCTTCATAAATGACCATGTGATTCAAACGTAGCCTGGAGGACATGCGGGGAATAGCGGCGCGTCCGGGAGCGGTTGCAACGCTTCGGCGCGTGGTGCGCTTCAGGGTCGCTGGGGCCCGGCGCACCTTACGTCGAGAGGCACGTCGCAACCGGCGGCGCAGCGCTCGGCGAGCCCGACTGCTGTACGGACGCCGTGTGTACGGACACCGTCATCGACACTGTGGAGGACCGAGATTGATTCCCCGGCGGATAGCCACGCTCTCGGTTCACACCTCCCCGCTGCACCAGCCCGGCACCGGTGATGCCGGCGGGATGAACGTGTACATCGTCGAGGTCTCCAAGCGGCTGGCCGCGCTCGGCATCGAGGTCGAGATCTTCACCCGCGCCACCGCGGGCGACCTGCCGCCGGTCGTGGAGATGGCGCCCGGAGTCAACGTCCGGCACATCACCGCCGG
>NZ_DASRGV010000239.1:0-12051 GCF_035650855.1 Actinocrinis sp.
ACCGCGAAGTCCGCCCATCCGGTCGCGGCGAGGAAGGCGACCAGCGAGAGCCGGGTGGGCGCGTGGATCAGCTCGTCGAACTTCGGCGTGCTCATCCCCGGCTCCCGGACCGGCGCACCAGCATGGCCGCCTCCAGCCGCACGAGGATCGGCCCGACGAGCGCGAACACCACCCCGGCGACCGCGCCCGCGACCGTCCCCGGATGCGGCACCCCGGCCGCCTTCAGGCTGAGCCCGGTCGCGATGGCCGCGCCGATCAGGATCGCCAGAAAGGCCGCCAACCCGATCAGTGTCCTGCCGGAGGATCCGGGAGCCAGGCCGCGGCGCGGCGCGGCGGCGCGGGCCGCGCGGCGCACCGGCACGTCGATGGCGAACGAACAGGCCACGAACACCGCGGCGCCGATCCCCAGGACCACGCCGCGCCCGGACTCGGCGGCAGCCGAGAACGCGGTGAACAGGACGGCGTAAGCCCACCACCACCAGCCCGGGAAGACCCTGCGCCGGATCACCTGCTCGCGCCGCCGGTCGATCTCGCTCAGTGCGCGCGCGGCGTCCGCGGGCTCGATCTCGTCACTCATGTTCCCTCCCTGAAAGTACTTTCCTACTAGGAAAGTACAACGCGCCTTCCGCGGTGCGCAAGTGCTGGCTGGGCAGGGGGAGGCCGGCGGTCTACTCCTCGTCTGACGTACTACGGCGTCCTGTGTACTACAGCGTCCGGTGCGCTACGGCGTGACGGTGACGGGCAGAGCGGTCAGGGCGTGCTGGCGGTGGTCGCTCTTCCACGGCAGGTCCGCGTACGGGACGGCGAGCGTCAGGTCGGGCAGCCGGTGCAGCAGAGTCCACACCGCGATGCGCGCCTCCAGCCGGGCCAGCGGCGCCCCGAGGCAGTAGTGCGGGCCGTGGCCGAAGCTCAGGTGGCTGCTTCCTTCGGCGGCAGCGTCATGGTTCGCGGCGGCGACGGCGAGCAGCACGGTGTCGCCGGCCGGGATGACCGTGGCGCCGACCTTGATGTCTTCAGTCGGGAAGCGCCGCATAGCGGTGGCCGCGGGCTGGTCGCGGCGCAGGAATTGCTCGACGACGCGGTTCATCGGCTCCGTGTGCGGATCGGGTTCGGCGCGGATCGCGGCGGCCAACTGCGGCTCGGCGAGCGTGCGCGCCGCGGCGGCCGAGATCAGGTGGACGGAGTTCTCGTAGCCGGCGAACAGGACCAGGAAGGCGAGCGAGAGCAGTTCCTCCTCGGAGAGGCGATCCTGCCCGTCGCGGGCCGCGATCATCGCGGTGAGCAGGTCGTCCGTCGGTTCGGCTCGCTTGGCCGCGATGAGGTCAGTGAGCAGCGCGACGATCCGGCCGAGGGTCGCGGCCAGGTCGCCGGGGCCGTATTTGCCGGGAGCGAGGAGGACCTGGGTGCACTCGCGCAGCATCGAGCCCTGATCCGCCGGCACGCCGAGCAGGTCGCAGATCGTTGCGACCGGCAGCGGCGCGGCGTAGTCGGCCACAAGGTCGACGGCGCCGGTGGCCGGCAGTGTGTCGATCAGGGCATTGCTGGTTGCTTGGACGCGGTCACGCAGCTGGTCGATCCGGCGAGCGGTGAACGCGGCGGTCACCAGGCGGCGCAGCCGGGCGTGGTCCGCGCCGTCCAGGTTGAGCAGGTTGGCCTCGAGGGCGGGCGGCAGTCCGAAGCCCTGGTAGCCGCTGCGTGAGTTGCGCTTGTCCAACGCCAGCCGCGGCTCGGCCAGCAGCCGCTTGACGTCGTCGTATCGGCTGACGACCCACACGCGCGCGCCGTCTGGAAGCGTCGCGCAGTACACGCCGTCTGGTTGCGCGTGCAGGCGCTCGGCCACCGCGAACGGGCTGCCTGACAGCATGGAGATGAGGGCACGGGCGATGTCGGCGTCTTTGACAGTCACGGCGGCGCTGCCTTTCCCCGGGCGCCCCCTTGGCGCGGGCGCAAGGCTCTGATTATCTACGAGCTCCGGGGGTCGCCGACGCGATGGTGACGCGTCCGCCAATGAGGAAGCGCGCGATCGCCCTCGGCGCCGATACCGCAGCGCCGAGAGCGATCGCGAACTTGTGGACTTTTACTCAGGGTCCTTAATCGCTCGGGGCGCTTACTGGACCTGTGCCCACGGCTGGTCTACCAGCCAACTCGAGTCGGTCGCCCACGTGGTGGCGTCGTCCCACGGGTTGGTTCCGCCGTCGCTGGCGAGATAGACCGTGTTGTTGAAGGCGCGGATGTACTTGGTCGTGAAGTTCACCGACTGGAACGACGTGCCCTGACCGCTGTTGCCGGCCTGCGGGCAGAACGTCGCGTCCTGGGAGAACAGCGTGCTGCCATCGTTGGGTTGCAGGTGGAACTGGAAGTTCATGTGCCTCAGGTAGCTGCCCGGCTTGTTGACCGACTCGAACGAGACGCAGCTCGGGTTGGCCAGGCCGGCCGTTTCGACCCATGTCGCGTCGAGCTTGTCGGTCTGCGGGCTGCTCGCCGTGACCGGCGCGGTGACGACCAGGTCGTCGGTGTCATCGTGCTTGATGAAGTCCGACGTGCTGCCGGCGGCGGTCACCTGCACCGACACCAGCGGCCCCGGATCCAGCGCGAACTTGTTGTCCGCGCCCGGAGTGGCGTTCGCGACGATGAAGTCGTTGCAATTGCTGTCCGTGTCGGTGCCGTCGGGGAAGCGGCTCGCGCTCTTGCCCGCGCCGCTGCCCAATCCCGGAGTCGGCACCACGCAGCCGCTGCCGGTGCCGCCCTGGTAGCCCTCGGCGGCCCACGGGTCGACCAGCAGGCCGTAGTTCAGGCTGTCGGCGACGAGGCCGTGGCCGTCACGCAGCACCATGCTGCCGGCGCTGGTGGAGAGGGCGGGTCCGCCGAACCACTGGTC
The DNA here is from genome assembly GCF_035650855.1 of Actinocrinis sp. GTDB lineage: Bacteria > Actinomycetota > Actinomycetes > Streptomycetales > Catenulisporaceae > Actinocrinis. The sequence continues at coordinate 2,879 of NZ_DASRGV010000239.1, forward strand.
GGGCGCGGGTGAACCCTGATACCCCGCCGTCGTGACGCTGCTGTCGAACACCGGCGTGTCGATCGCGTGCCGGTGGGTCAACGGGTGGTCGAGCACGATCCCGGCGCCCAGTGCCTGCACCGGCTCATTGCTCGAGTGCGCGAAGCGCGTCGCCGGGGTGAAGCTGACGCCGGTCCCCCGGTCGCTGAACGGAAGGTTGGACGAGTGGTTCTTGGTCAGCGCGGCGGCCAGGGTGAGCCCGGTGCCGTTCGCGCCGGCAGTGCCGACGGAGGCGACGGTGATGTCCTCGGTGTTGGCGCCGATGTCCAGCCGGATGTGGTCCCCGGCCGAGATGTTGCCGACCGAGGAGACCTTGATGTCGGTCGAGCCCGCGGTCGCCGGCGCCGCGAGCCGCGCCTGGGCACCCGCGTCGCCGACCGCGGTGACGGTGGCCAGCTCTAGCCTCTTGCCGTAGCCGATGGCCACCTTCTGTCCTACGGCGAAGCCCGCGGTGCTCGTGACCGGGACGTTGGTCGAGCCGGCCGCAATCGTCAGCGGGCCGTCGGGCACCGGCTGCCACAGCGGGGTGCTGGGGCTGGCCGCCGTGCCGTGGCTGACGATGGTCGCGTTCTTGCCGTTGCCGGAGGAGTCGACCGCGGTGGCGCCGCCGCTCTCGTCGAACTTGTAGTCCGCGACGTTGCCGGCGCCGGCCTGGCCGCCGGCCAGTGCGGCGACCTCGTTCGCGGACAGCGCCCGGTTGTAGATGTTGAAGTCGTCGACCGTGGCGTTCAGCAGCGGGTCAGGCCACTGCGACTTGCCGATGTAGTTCTGGTTGGTGTTGCCCAGGCTGGAGGGGTGCAGCGTCATGTTCGGGTTGGTGGCCACCGGGCTGCCGTTGAGGTAGAGGGTGCCGGTGGTGCCCGAGAGCGTGACCGCGACGTGCGACCAGGTGTTCAGCGGCAGCAGGCCGCCGCCGGTGAGCTGCTGTTCCCCTCCGTTGCTGTTCGTCGTGATGGCGAAGCGCAGCCCGGCGCCGCCGCCGTCGACGGTGAGGAACATGTAGTTGCTCTCGCCCGTGCCGAAGTCGAAGATGCGCGACCAGGTCGGTTCGGCGGAGGGGTTGACCCAGGCCGACACGGTGAAGTCGGACAGGGTGCTGACGATGCCGGCGGGCAGGTTGACGTACTCGTCGGCGCCGTTCAGCTTCACCGCGTTCCCCAGCTTGCCGGCCACGCGCGGTCCGGAGGCGCCGACCGAGGGGATGTCGGCGATCTTCGCGGTCTGCGCCGCGCTGCCGGTGCCGACCGTCACGGTGTCGCCAACACTCATCCCGGTGGTGGTGCGGACGTTGAGGGTGGAGTCGCCCGGGTTGGCGGGGGCGGCGAGACCCGAGGCGGACAGGCCGAGCAGGTAGTGGCCGTGTGCCGCGATCTTCGTTCCCGGCGGGACTGTCACCGTCGAGAAGACCGCCTGTCCGGCCGCGTGTTCGGTCAGCGTCCAGTTCGAGACGTCAACCGGGTACGCGGCGGTGTTGGCGAGCTCGATGAAGGAGTCGGTCGAGTCCGCGGAGGTGCCGACGCGGAATTCGTTGATCTTGACTGGGCTGTCGTCGCGCACCTTCTCGGTCGTCGTGTCGACCTTCGGCTCGCCGCCGTTCTGGCTGAGCCACACCGCTCGGCCGCCGAGGTCGCCGTTGAAGGCCCACCGAGCCGAGGTGACGGTGAAGGTCGCGCTGACGCTCGCGCCGGGCGCGAGCGAGGAGAACGTGGTCTGGCCCTGCGGCTTCGAGCTCCAGCCGTCGGGCAGCGACAGGCTCAGCTTGACGCCGGCCACGGTCGCGCCGGTGGTGTTCGTGAACGTCTCGGTGACGCCTTGGCTCGTGCCCGGGGCGAAGGTCTGCAGGCCGGGCTGGGCGGCGGTCGCGGAGCTCGGCGCCAGGCTCAGCCGCTGCACGTCGTACTTGGCGGCCACGATGTTGGCCTGCACCTGCTGGTCCACGGCGTCCGTCGGGTAGCCGGCCGTCATCACGCCTTCGTAGAAGGTGCCCTGCGAACCGTTGCTGTTGTCGCCGCCGTTGCCGAGCACGATGGCGCCCTGTTTGCGCATCGGATCATAGGTTGGGCCGACGCGTGGCCCGTCGAACATGGTTGACAAGGCGCCTTGCTGTGCGTCGCCGCCGAGGCTGGCCCAGTGGTGGGGTTCGCCCTTGGCCACGGCGGTCTCGAACCGGGAGGCGACGCTGGGCAGCTGCGCGCAGAGCTTCGAGGTGCTGCCGGGGTTGACGCAGCCCACGAGGTTGTTCTCCTGGTCGGTCATGACCCACGGGCCGGGCGCGTTGCCGTGGTACCAGGCGGTGGCGTTGCCGAAGTAGCTCGTCTCCATGGTGCCGTCGCCGTCGTCGCGGCTGTCGATCTCGGCGTTGCCGTAGTCGAAGCAGCAGCCGCCGTTGAAGTGCTTGCCGTCGACGATCCAGTACATGCCTTCGGGCTGGTCGTCGGTCGCGATGCCGGTGGTGTCGTTATTACGCAGGCCCATTCCGGGCTCGATGAAGACGCCGTAGGCCTTGTGGCCGTTGATCGTGATCGGCGCCATGTCGGCGATCGGCAGGTTGTTGGCGCCGCCCATCGCAGGGCCGCTGAACGCTCCGCGCGGCGCCTGGGTGAGGTCGTTGTGCATCGGCGACTGGTCGTAGATGCGGGAGATCAGACACGTCGTGTCGGCGCAGAACTCGTCCTGCTCAGCCGCGTTGGCGTATCCGCCTCGGCCCACGACCCCGATGTTCTTGGTCCTGCCGTCGGACAGTCGCTTCACCTGGTAGAGCGGGCCGGAGTACGAGGCGTACAGGGCGCGGGTGGTGCTGTGGGCGGCGACGCAGGGAGTTCCGCCCGCTGCGTAGATGTCGCAGGGACCTTGCGCTTTCGCGGGAGAGGCCGGCGTGGCGGCCCGCGCCACGCCGCCCGTGGCAAGGCTCGCACCGCTAAGAGCCAGGACGATGGCCGCGGCGGCGGCCCCGCTCCTGCGTCTTATCCGTGGGAAGGACAATCCGATCACGACGATGAGCTCCTTTGTTCATCGGTCAGCCGAGGCGCGGCCGGATCGCCCGAGATCCAGACTGTTGCGATACCGGGGCACCCGGCGTCTGGCTGGAAATGTGAGCGCTAACTTTCCGGTCGGCGGCCACGCTTTGGCAGCGTTCCCGAGAAGTCTTCGAGTCCGAGCGACCGCAGCCTCGGCACATTCGGGTCGCGATATAGCGGCAGGCCATTGACATCCGGCGCATCGTGGGTGGCGCCCCACTCAGTCCGCCCTTTGTTACCGCTCACGACCTGCAATCCTCCGGCTCGTCATGAAAAACCGCAGGTGAAAGCGGTCTCATCGGGCAGTGGCAGAGTCTTGCCGTGAGAGAGTGTTCACGTTAACAACTGCGCAGTCAAGAGCGGAACAAGGATCCGGCGGATTCATCGTTCTTGCTGCGGCCAGTCATCACCGTGAGCGATAACATAGCTCTCTACGTCGTCCTCACCCGGCGGCCGGGCTGGGTCGAGAGAGGTGCGCGGTGGGCAAGGCTGAGGCCAAGGCCGGCGACCAGAACGGGAGGTCCCGCCTGCCCACGCGCGATCCGGCCATCACCGACGTGGCGCAATTGGCCGGTGTGTCCCACCAGACCGTCTCCCGCGTGCTCAATGATCATCCCCATGTGCGCCCGCAGACCCGGCTGCGCGTTCAGGCGGCGATGACCGAGCTGGGCTACCGGCCCAACCACACCGCGCGCGCTCTGGTCACCGGGCGTTCACAGGTGATCGGCGTGGTGGCCCAGAACACGACGCTGTTCGGTCCGGCGTCGCTGCTGGCGGCGTTCGAGCAGTCGGCGTCCGAGGCCGGGTTCGCGGTGGCGGTGGCGAGCGTTCGAGCCCTGGATCGCCGGTCGATCGCGGAGGCGGTCGACCGGCATCTGCGTCAGCGGGTGGCCGGCGTCGTCGTCATCGCGCCGGTGGCCTCGGCGGGTGAGGCGCTGGACCACATGCCGACCGACCTGCCGCTGGTGTGCATCGACGGCGATCCGCAACGCACCAACCCGCTGGTGACCGTCGATCAAAGCGCCGGAGCGAGCCTCGCGACGCAGCATCTGCTTGATGCCGGACACGCGACGGTATGGCACGTGAGCGGACCGGACGACTGGTTCGACAGCGTCGGCCGGATAGCGGGATGGCGCGCCGCCCTCGAGCGTGCGGGCATCGATCCGCCTCCCGTTCTGTCGGCTGATTGGAGCCCGGCGGCCGGATACCGCGTCGGTCAGCTGCTGGCACGGATGCCCGACGTCACCGCGGTGTTCGCGGCGAACGACCACCTGGCGCTCGGAATCCTCAAGGCGCTGCGCGAGTTCGGCCGCCTGGTGCCGCAGGAGGTGAGCATCGTCGGGTTCGACGACATCCCCGAGGCCGCCTACTTCGTCCCGCCGCTGACCACGATCCGCCCCGACTTCGACGCGGTGGCCCGCGCGGCGTTGAGCGTGTTGCTGCACCAGATCAGCTCCGGCGAGGTGTCCGGCGAGCGCGAAACGATCGCCCCGATCCTGGTCCCCCGCGACAGCGTCGCCGCGCCGCGCACAGCCTGACCTACGAGCCCTTAGACAGCGGACGCGGAGCTCCCCGCGACCGCGTCCGCCCCGCCCCGCCCCGTGTACGGATTCGTACGGGATACGTGCTGCCGTTCGGCGGACACAGCAGACTCCGAAGCGCGTCCTCCTCACGCCGATTGCGCCTATCGGCAGCGGACGCACTGTACGAGCTGTATGTCTCCTGATTCCGATACTGCGATTCACGTTAAAGGAGGGCAACGATGCGGAAGGCGCTGATCAGGCTGGTACTAGGACTGGCCATGGCGCTCACCCCGACCGTCGCGGCGGCCCAGGCCCACGCGGCGACGCGGCCGATGAGCTCGGGCTCGTGCGGCGGAGTCATCACCACCCGCTACGTCTACTTCCCGGACGTCAGCACCACGACCCCGGTCGCCTCACTCAAGCTGCTCAGCGGTGACTGCGCCTACCTCTTCATGTGGAGCTGGTTCACCGCCAGCCACTCCGGATGGACGGTCGGTCTGACCACCTGTCCGGGCGGTGACCCGGGCGCCTTCCCGGTGTATCCCGTGACGAACGGCGGCGGGGCGGTAGCGGACGGCTGCGCCAGGCCGTACGTCTGGACCAACACGAGCCAGCAGGAGTTCTACGGTCCCGCGGCGTTCTTCGGCTGCGACTACGCGTCACTGCAGCTGATCTACAACCGCGACAACGTCTCCACGACCACGGATGCCTACTGCTCGACCTGACCATTCGCCGTCGGCGCGGGGCCCTGCCCTCCAACGGCGGACGGGGCCCCGCCACCGCGTCCGAACTCTGACAGTGCTCTGGCAGACATGTGCGCCTCAACCCTCTTCACATCCGGTACGCCCATCCGAATGTACGAGTCCTGAGCCAGTCGAAGGTGGCTCACTCCCTCGGCTTCGCTTCCTACGGCGCACAACGCCAGCCCGAGGCCCTCGCGGGCTCGGGCGAGCCGGTAGGGGTCACGGACCTTGCGTGCGAGTTCGAGTGCCCGGCGGTGGTGGCGCAGCGCGGCTTCCGTGTCTCCGAGGGCTGCTGAAGCCTCGCCGAGTCCGGTGAGCGCCGCGGCTTGGGTGGCAGGCATGCCGACCTCGCCCGCCGTCTCAAGCGCCCGGCGCAGATAGTCCATCGCGCGCTCGACCTCGCCTTCCTGGAGGTGCAGATCGCCGAGAGCCAGCAGGCTGTCGCACAGGCTCGGCTGGGTGAGGTGCTCGCTGCGCATGTCGAGCGAGCGCAGCAGATCGGCCAGCGCCTCCTCGCCGCGCCCCTGGGAGAGCCGCACTCGGCCCCGCACCTCGAGGGCGTCGGCCTCGAAGGCGGGCACCGCGTGGACGCGGGCGAGCTCGAGTGCCCGATCCAGGTGCTCTGCGGCCGATGCGTAGTCTCCGGTGCGTTCGCCGACGATGCCGAGCCAGATCAGGGCTTGGGCTTGAGCGGCGGGATGGCCGTGGTCCTGGTGTACCGAGAGAGACTGGGTCAGGTATTCGCGTGCTGAGTCGTACCGGCCGAGTCCGAAGGTGACGATGCCCAGATTCCCGAGATCGTTGCCGACGCCGAGCATGCGGCCCAGCGACCGCCACAGGTCCAGTGCCTGTTCGAAGTAGGCGACCGCGCGCGGATACCTGCCCATCAGCACGTTGAGGTTCCCCAGCGCCTCCAGGATGGCGGCGAGATCGCCCGGATCCTCACTCAGCTCCCTGGCCTGCTCGTAGGCGGCCAGTCCTTCCCGTAGCTGGCCCAGGCGTTCGTAGGTCAGGCCGGTGAAGCGCAGCGCTCGGGTCAGGCCTCTGCGGTCTCCGCTCGCCCGCGTGGCCGTGACGGCGAGGGTGTGCAGGGTGAGCGCGTCGCGGTGGTGGCCGTGGTCGTGGAGGTAGCGCCACGTGATATGCGAGAGCTGACTTACGTGCTCGACGAGGTCGTGCGAAGCCGCCTGCGCGGCGGCGGCCAGCAGGTTGGGGCGCTCTGCCTGCAGCCAGCCGAGTGCCTCGGCCGGTGTGGCGAACTCGATCGCCTCGGTGCCCGGCTGCGTGACCTGGGGCCGCCTTTCTTTGGTCAACGGCTCGATCTCGTTCATGGCCGCCGAAGCCGCGTACCGGTAGTAGTCGAGCAGTCGAGTCAGTGCACTGAGGTTTTCGGCGGCGCTCCCGGCGGCGAGCTCCCTGGCGTAGGTTCGCAGCAGGTCGTGGAGTTCGTAGCGGCCCGGAGTCCGCTGCTGCAGCAGGTTTTCGTCCTGCAACTCCTCGAGCATCTGCTGCGCGGCGCTGACGGTCACCTCGGCCAGCGCGGCCGCGGCCGGCGCGGCGAAGTCGTCGCCAGGAAACAGGCCGAGCGCGCGGAAGAACCGCTGAAGCGGGTCCGCGAGCCCGTCCAGCGAGAGATCGAATACGGCGCGTAGGGAACGCCGGCCGATGCTCGCCGCTTCGAGCCCGCCCTCGCCGAGGCGTTCGGCGAGATCCGCCAGGCGCCACGCGGGCCGGGAGCGCAGCCGGGAAGCCGCCAGCGAGATCGCCAGCGGCAGGTGTCCGCAGGCTTCGAGGATCTGCTCGGCGGCGGCGGGCTCGGCCGCCACCCGCTCGGCTCCCGCGATGCGGGCCAGCAGCTCGAGGGCGTCGGCCCGGCTGAACACGTCCAGCGGGTGCAGGGAGGCGCCCTCCAGCCCGGCCAGGGTGCGCCGGCTGGTGATGAGCACCAGGCAGGTCGGGCTCGCCGGGATCAGGTCTCGTACTTGCCGGTCGTCCGCGGCGTTGTCCAGCAGGATCAGCGCGTCCCTGCCCTGCATCCGGTCGCGGAACATCGCCGCGCGCTCGTCCAGGCCGTCGGGGATCAGCTCGGCGCCCACTCCCAACTGCCGCAGAAACCCGTCCAGCACCGCCCCGGGATCGGCCGGCGGCATCTCGGGGTCGAAGCCGCGCAGGTTCACGAACAGCTGCACGTCCGCGTACCGCCCGGTGCGTACCAGCTCGTGCGCGGCGTGCACGGCCAGCTGGGTCTTGCCCACCCCGGCCATCCCCTCGATCGCCGAGACCACGACGGTGTGCGGTCCGGGGCCTTCGCCTGCCGCGATCGCGTCCATCAGCCGCGCGAGCTCCGGCGCCCGCCCGGTGAACGTGGCCAGGTCGGCCGGCAGCTGCCGGAACACACCCACCGGGCCGCCGGTCTTGGAATGGGCGTGCACGGCGATGCAGGCCGCCCGCCACCGGGCGACCGCCGGCTCGTCCAGTCCCAGGGCCCGGACGATCGCGACGACCAAGTCGATGTCCAGCCGTCGGCGTCCTGCCTTGAAGGCGTCGACCACCGTGGACGGCGAGACCGTCTGCGCGGGACGCATCAGGGGTCCGACTCGTTTGGCAAGGACCCGATATGAGGGTTGCCCGGCCCACGCGCGCAATTCCCCCAGCAGGGCGATGAACCCAGACATATCAGTAGCCTGATCCGGATTTGGAGCCGCGCCACCATACCCGCTCACCTGCGTACCTCCCCCGTCAACGGTCCGCGGTCGTGCCCACCGAAGAGTGTACGAGGCGCGTGCGTTGCATGGCGGGTCAATTCCGCGCGGCAGGCCGTCTCAGCACTCTGCCGCCCCTTGGCCGGACTGTGCGGGGCCGTACGGGATCGCACGGGATAGTGGCCCGCGGCACCGGCGGCTTGGAATCGTCATTCGTGTTCTGAGTTCCCCTGAAGCTGAAAGGCACTACGCGTGAATCTCACAGGCAAGCTCGTTCCGGCGGCGCTCACGGCCGGAGTCCTCGCGGCCGGCGTCGCGTTCGCCGCACCGGCCAGCGCCATCAGCAGGGTCACCTGCCCGACGCCGCCCACCTGGAGCCACGGGGTCGAGGTCTGGACGGACTACGGCTTCACCGCCTGCTACGCCGGCACGCCCGGCACCGCGACGCTCAACGTCAGCCGGGTGTACCTGGCCACGGCGGACTGGAACAACGCGGACGTCTACGACACCTACGGAGGAGACCTCTACCTTCCCGCCGGCACGAGCTTCAACTACGTCCAGCGGCTCGGCTACGAGGTCACGGTAGACGCAGTCGAGATCGACGGCTGATTCTCCCGCGCTGCCGGGCGCCGCGCTCCGCGGCGCCCGGCCCACCGGGGCAGACAGATACCTGTCGAGACGCAGGAGACGAGGATGTACAAGCCGACCTGGCGTTCCACAGTTCCGCTCACGATCGCATCCGCAGCCACGGCCGCCGCCGCGATCGTGCTTTCCGGATGTTCGAGCCAACAGCCCGCGCCGCCGCCTGCGCTGGGTCCGATCACCGCCGTGACCGGCCCGGAGCAGATCGCCCGTCCGATCGATCGGTACCTCCCTACGGCCGCTCAAGCGCGGGAGTTGACCGAGGCGGCGCAACTGGTGACTGCCCAGTGCATGAAGGGCTACGGCCTTCCGCCCGTCGCGGCGACCACCACCGACTTTGAGAACCTGGCGCTGCAGAACAAGGCGCGCAACGAACTGTTCGGCTTCTTCGACCCGGCCGTCACCGCCACCAAAGGCTACGACGTCTTCGTCTCCCGGCCCGGTGATCAAAGCCGGCCGTCCGCAGCGCAGATATCCGTGCTCAACGGGCAGAACGAGAACGGCTCG
>NZ_DASRGV010000240.1:0-13464 GCF_035650855.1 Actinocrinis sp.
GGCAGCCGGATCACCCGCACGTCGTGGCAGAAGTACTTGCCGCCGAACTGCGCGCCGATCCCGATGTGCCGGGTCAGCTCCAGCACCTCGGCCTCGAGCTCCAGGTCCCGGAAGCCGTGCGCCAGCATCGAACCCGAGGTCGGCAGGGTGTCGAGGTACTTCGCCGAGGCGTACTTGGCGGTCTTGAGCGCGTACTCCGCGGAGGTGCCGCCGACCACGATCGCCAGGTGGTACGGCGGGCAGGCCGAGGTCCCCAGCGAGCGGATCTTCTCCTCGAGGAACCGCAGCATCGCCTTCGGATTGAGGACCGCCTTCGTCTCCTGATACAGGAACGACTTGTTCGCCGAGCCGCCGCCCTTCGCCATGAACAGGAACTTGTACGCGGACCCGGAGGTGGCGTACAGCTCGATCTGCGCCGGGAGGTTGGAGCCGGTGTTCTTCTCCTCCCACATGGTCAGCGGCGCCATCTGCGAGTACCGCAGGTTCAGTCGTGTGTAGGCGTCGTATACGCCCTGCGCGATGTGCGACTCGTCGCCGCCGTCGGTCAGCACGTTCTGCCCGCGCTTGCCCATCACGATCGCGGTCCCGGTGTCCTGGCACATCGGCAGCACTCCGCCGGCCGCGATGTTCGCGTTCTTCAACAGGTCGAGCGCGACGAACCGGTCGTTCGGCGAGGCCTCGGCGTCGTTCATGATCGAGGCGAGCTGGGTCAGGTGCGCCGGCCGCAGGTAGTGCGCGATGTCGTGCATCGCCGTGTCGGTCAGCAGCCGCAGCGCGGAGGGCTCGACCTGAAGGAAGGTGCGGCCCGCGGCGGACACCGTCGACACGCCCTCGGTAGTCAGCAGCCGGTACTCGGTCTCGTCCGGCCCGAGCGGCAGCAGGTCTGAATAAGCGAACTCGGGCATGCACAAGCCTCCTGTGACCGTACTTTTCATCAGCCCGCGGCCTCGCGGCGTCACGGACTATGTACGAAGCCTATGCCCGCGCGATAAGCGCCTCGCGCCGGGTAGCGTAGCGGGGTGACTTCTCCTGCGATGCGTGGTCCGGAAGACCGCAATCCCGGCCTGCGCGCCTCCGATGCCGACCGTGAGCACGTCGCCGAACTGCTGGGGCGGGCCTTCGCGGAAGGGCGGCTGAGTTCCGAGGAGCACAGCGAGCGGCTCGAGGCCGTCTATGCCGCGAAGACGATGGGCGAGCTGCGGCCTCTGGTGTCGGACCTGCCGGTGGTCTTCGCGCCGCCCACGGCAGCCGCCACCGCGACCGGTGCGGGGCTCACCGACCTGGCCGCCGCGGACGCCGCCACGCGGTACAGCGGCGGAGAACCGGTCGTCGCACTGTTCAGCGAGACGAAGCGGACTGGCCGCTGGCTCGTGCGCTCCGGCCTCAACGCCCGCGCGATCTTCGGCTCGATCGAGCTCGACCTGACCGAGGCGATGCTCGAACAGCGCGAGATCACCATCGTCGCGAACGCCGTGTTCGGCGAGGTGATCATCCGCGTCCCGGAGGGCGTCATCCTGCACGACGAAGGCAGCGCGATCTTCGGCTCGCGCAAGCTCGCGGCCAGACCCGGCACCCTGTTCGGACCGGAGACGCCGGTCGTGCACGTGCAGGGCGTCGCGGTGTTCGGCAGCGTCGAGAGCAAGGGCCCGAGGAAGAAATGGCTCAAGGGCCGATGAACGCTGAAGCATCCGGCAAGCCGCTCTACCTCCACCGCGCGACCGTCTGGTTCGACGAACTGGACATGGTGGGCGTCCTGCACAACGCGCGTTACGCGATCCACGTCGAGCGCGCCATGACCGCGCTGTACCACTCGCTGACCGGGCTGGACCCATCGGACAGCTATGTCGTGGTCAAGCACTACGAGATCGAGTTCCTGCGGCCGTTCACCCGCGAGCGCGGCGAACTCGTCGTCGAGATCGGACTCGGGCGGCTCGGCCGGACCAGCGCCGTGTACACGTTCCGTTGTCTGTCTGAGGGAGACGACGGCGCGGAGATCGAGCACGCGCGCGGTACCCGCACCATCGTGAAGGTAACACGCGGCGACCTGCGTCCCGCGCCGTGGTCAGACGGACTGCGGACCGCGGTAACCGGCTAACGCAGTCACCCCTGACGCGACATCAGGTCCCGGTTCGGCGCGTCCAGCGAGTTGTCGGCGAGCTGACGCAGCATCGCCAACAAGTCCGCGTGCTGCTCAGGCGACCAGCCGGCCAGCTGCTCCTGCAGGATCTCCGAGCGCGCGCTGGAGAGCTGGTCGATGATCTGCACTCCGGCCGGCGTCAGCGTTACCAGCCCGTCCGCGTCGCGCTGCGCGAAACCGCCCGCGATGATCCCGTCGATCTTCGCGCGGACCTGTTCGACCGGCACGCCGAGCCGCCGGGCCGCCGCCTGGTCGGTGATCGGGCCGACGTGGTAGAGCCGGAACACGCCGTACGCCTGCGGAACCGTGATGTCCACCCCGGCGCGCTCGATCACGGTCTGGTACCGGTCCCACAGGTTCTGCCGGCTGGTCAGCCTGGTCAGCGCGCGCTCGATCTCGTCCAGCGAGCTGCGGAAGGTCGGCAGGCCGGTCGCCTCGCCGAGCTCCGACGCCCTGGTCGCGCCGCGCAGCGGCACCTCGCGCAGGAACAGCGTGAGCAGGAACGCGACGAGCGTGATCGGCACCGCGATAAGGAACACCGTCTGCATCGACAACGCGAAGATGTGCAGGAACGGCGCGGCCTGCGTGTGCGGCAACTGGTGCACCGAGGTCGGCGATTCGAGCACGCGTTGCACCGGGAACGTGGTCGGCAGCGTGCCGTCCTTCAGCGCGCCGGTGACCTTCGAGCTGAGCTGGTTGTTCAGGATCGTGCCGAAGATCGAGGCGCCGAACGAGCCGCCGATGGAGCGGAAGTACGTCGCGCCGGAGGTCGCGGTCCCGAGATTCGCGTACTCCACGGCGTTCTGCACGGCGATGATCAGCACCTGCATGGTCATGCCGAGACCGAAGCCGAACACCGCCATGTCCACGCCCATGACCGTCGCGCTGGAATGGTCGTCGATGCGGGAGAGCAGATAGAGCCCGACCGCCATCAGGGCCGTGCCGATGATCGGATAGATCTTGTATCTGCCGGTCTTACTGATCAGCTGCCCGCTGCCGATGGAGGCGATGAGCAGACCGCCCATCAGCGGCAGCAGCCGCAGCCCGGAGACGGTCGGGGAGTTGCCGTTGACCACCTGCATGAACAGCGGGATGAACGAGAGCGCGCCGAACATGCACAGGCCGACCACGAACCCGATCGCCGAGCACATGGAGAACACCGGGTTGCGGAACAGGTGCAGCGGCAGCACCGGCTCGGCGACCCGCTGCTCCACGAGTACGAACCCGAACAGCAGCACCACCGCGCCGATCCCGCAGCCCCACACCTCGACGGAGTTCCAGGCCCAGGTGCTGCCGCCGAGGCTGGTGATCAGTACCAGGCAGGTCGAAGCGGCGGCGAGCAGCGTGGTGCCGGCGTAGTCGATGCGGGGCCGCTGCTCCGGGCTCTTGGTGCGCAGCGCGGTCGCGATGACGCCCAGCGCGACCACGCCGACCGGCAGGTTGACGTAGAAAACCCAGCGCCAGGACAGGTTGTCGACCAGGAAGCCGCCGAGCAGCGGGCCGAGCACCGAGGAGACGCCGAACACGGCCCCGATGACGCCCTGGTACCGGCCGCGGTCCCGCGGCGGCACGACATCCGCGATGACCGCCATGGCGAGCACCATCAGCCCGCCGCCGCCGATGCCCTGGAAAGCGCGGAAGGCGATCAGCTGGGGCATGTTGTGCGCGACTCCGCACAGTACCGAGCCGGCCAGGAAGATGACGATGCAGACCTGGAAGACGGTCTTGCGGCCGAACAGGTCGCCGAGTTTGCCCCACAGCGGGGTGGTCGCGGTCGAAGCGAGCATGTACGCGGTGACCACCCAGGACAAGTGGTTCGCCCCGCCCAGGTCGCTGACGATGGTCGGCAGCGCCGTGGACACGATGGTCTGGTCGAGCGCGGCCAGGAACATCCCGAGCATCACCCCGGCGAACACCAGCCGTACCCGTCGGGCGTCCTCCTCGACGGGTACGACGTTCGCGGCGGTGTCCTCGATCTGACCCGACATCAGCGCCTCCGAGGCGATCGCGACCCTGAAGATGGTTGTTCCCTCAAACAGAGGTAACACCCGGATCCGCCCGATGCCCGTCGGAAACGCTAAAAGGATGAGTTGAAACGCGTCAACGCCGCGCTGGCCGGTCAGTGACCGGCCAGCGCGCCGCGGTCTGAGACTCAGCCGAAGTCGATGGCGCTGAACTTACGCAGCTTGTCGAGCCGGTGCTCTGAGTCGATCCGGCGGACCGTGCCGCTCTTCGACCGCATCACGAGCGAGGACGTTATCGCCCCGCCGGCGCGGTACCGCACTCCGCGCACCAACTCGCCGTCGGTGATCCCGGTGATGGCGACGAACGCGTTCTCGCCGGTGACCAGGTCGTCCGTGGTCAGCACCCGGTCCAGATCGTGGCCCGCGTCCAGCGCCTTGCGCCGCTCCGCGTCGTCGCGCGGCCAGAGCCGGCCCTGGATCACGCCGCCGAGGCACTTCATCGCGCAGGCGGCGATGATGCCCTCCGGCGTGCCGCCGACGCCGAGCAGCAGGTCGATTCCGGTGTCCGGGCGCACCGCCATGATCGCTCCGGCCACGTCGCCGTCCGAGATGAACTTGATGCGCGCGCCGGTCTCGCGCACCTCGCGCACCAGGTTCTCGTGCCGCGGCCGGTCCAGGATGACCACGGTCACCTCGGTCGGCCGGCAGCCCTTCGCCCGCGCGACCGCGCGGATGTTGTGCTCGACCGAGGCGGTGATGTCCACGGCGTCCGCCGCCTCCGCGCCCGTGACCAGCTTCTCCATGTAGAAGACCGCGGACGGGTCGTACATCGCGCCGCGCTCGGCCAGCGCGATGACCGCGATCGCGTTCGGCATGCCCTTGGCGTTCAGCGTGGTGCCGTCGATCGGGTCGACTGCCACGTCGCATTCGGGTCCGTCGCCGTTGCCGACGTGCTCGCCGTTGTACAGCATCGGGGCGTTGTCCTTCTCGCCCTCGCCGATCACCACGACCCCGTCCATCGAGACGGTGTTGATCAGGTGCCGCATGGCGCCGACCGCCGCGCCGTCCGCGCCGATCTTGTCGCCCCGGCCTACCCAGCGGCCGGCCGCCATCGCGGCGGCCTCGGTGACGCGCACCAGCTCAAGGGCCAGGTTCCGGTCGGGAAGCTGAGGGTTTTCGGTCTCGGACGTGCTACTCATGGTGGTGTCCTTCCGCACGGGACATCATGAAGAGGCGGCGGGCCGCTGAGGGGGCGGCCGAAGAATCCGCTGATTCGCCGGTCTATTGATCGTAGCGATCCGGACAACCCGCCCCCGGTCGTCGGCCGCCGCGGCGGATCGGAGACGATGGAGGCATGGCGAACTCGGCTAAGTCGCGGCTCAGAACCACCGTCCGGGACATGGTGCTCTCCCTGGCGGTCATCGCGGTGCCGATCGCCGTGGTGCTCGCGGTCAAGCCCTCGAAGGCGGGCAACCCGGTGCATCCGGTGGACGCCGCCGCGTATCAGACCACGCTCGGCGCCGCCCGCGCGGCCGAGCCGTTCCCGGTGCTCGCGCCGACCGGGCTGCCCGCGGACTGGAAGCTCACCTCGGCTTACTACAACCCGGCGGGGGGCTCCGGACCGGCCGAATGGCACCTGGGCTACCTCACCCCGAGCGGCGGCTACGCCTCGCTGGAGCAGACCAGCGAATCCTTCGCCAGCTACCTGAACGACCAGCACTCGAACGCGAGCCAGGACACCGCGGTCCAGATCGCCGACGCCACCCCGACCGAGTGGCAGCGCTACACCGGCACCGCCCCGGGAGGGCTCAAGACGCTGCTCTACGCGCAGAACGCGAAGTCGACCGTCATCGTGGCCGGCAGCGCCCCGCTCGCGGACCTGGAAAAGCTGGCCGCCGCGCTGCACTGACCGCCCGGCCGGAGCGCGGCTCGGTCAGCCCGCGCTGAGCGGGATCGGCCTAGAAGAACCGGACGCATGTCGCTTTGGTCGGCCCGCCCTGTGCTCCCAGCCCGTACTCATCCGTACGTCAGCTCTCTTCAGCTTTCCTCGCGGGCGGCGACGGCCGCATCAAGACGCGCCCGCGCGCCGTCGAGCTTCGCCTGGCAGTGCGCGGCCAACGCCTCGCCGCGCTCCCACAGCGCCAGCGAATCCTCCAGCGAAAGCCCGCCGGCCTCGAGCCGCTGCACCGTTGCGACCAGTTCCTCGCGCGCCTGCTCGTAGCCGAGCCCGCTCAGGTCGTCGCGCGCCGCGGAATTCGCTTCTTCAGCCATGGCGACCACGATAGGTTGCCGTGGCGACAGCTACACGCAAGGAGTCGAACTGTGGGAATCGCGGCGCGCCAAGCGGTGGTCTCCGATGCCGAGGAGCTGACCCGGCTGCGCGAGGTGATGATCTCCACCTTCGGCCCGATCCCGGACCACTCCTGGCGCGAGCCCTGCGTGGCGGCCTTCCGTACCGCACTGGCCGACCCGGCCGGCCCGCTGCAGGCCTTCGTCACCGACGCGCCGGATCAGCCCGGCATGCTGGCCGCCTGCTCGGTCGGCGTGATCCAGCAGCGGCTGCCCGGCCCGGCGAACTGGACCGGCCAGACCGGCTACATCCTCAGCGTCGCGACCGATCCGCGATTCCGCCGTCAAGGCCACGCCCGCGCCGTCGTCGTGGCGACTCTCGACTGGCTGCGTGCCCGCGGCGTTCCGCGCGTGGACCTGCACGCCTCGGACCAGGGCGAATCGCTCTACCGCGACCTCGGCTTCCACGAACCGCGCGGCATCGCGCTCACGGCCTGGCTCCCGAATCAGCGCTGACTCGAATCAGCGTCGCCCCGAATCACCGTTGACCTGTCTCAGCGCTGACCCTAATCAGCCACCCGGCGCCGACCGCCGAACCGGCCTCGGCCTAGTCAGGCACCGGCGCCGACTGCCGAGTCAGCCTCGGCCTGATCAGCCACCGTCGCGTTCAGCGAGCCGCCGGCCAGCCGCAGCGTGAGCGCGTCGCCCGGCTCCACCTCCTCCGGCTTGCGTACCACCGCCCCACCCGCGCGCTGCACCACCGCGTAGCCGCGCTCCAACGTCGCGAGCGGAGAGAGCGCACGCACCCTCGCCAGGGTCTGCGTCAGCACCTCATCGTCCTGGGTGACCTTGTGGCGCGCGCACCGGTACGCCCGGTCCCGCAGCGCCGCGACCTCCTGCGCGCGCTGGTCGATCATGCCGTACGGCGCCGCCAGCACCGGCCGGGACCGGAAGCCCTCCAACGCCCGGCGCTCGCGGTCCAACAGCTGATTGACCGTGCCCCACAGCCTGCGCCGCGCCTGCGCGACCCGCTCCATCTCCTCGTGCACGTCCGGCACGATCCGCTTCGCCGCGTCCGTCGGAGTCGAGGCGCGCAGGTCGGCGACCAGGTCCAGCAGCGGCGAGTCCGGCTCGTGCCCGATCGCGGAGACCACCGGGGTCCGGCAGGCGGCCACCGCCCGGATGAGCTGTTCATCAGAAAACGGCAGCAGATCCTCCACCGAACCGCCGCCCCGCGCGATCACGATCACGTCCACCTCGGGATGAGCGTCCAGCTCAGCCAGCGCCGCGGTCACCCCGGCCACCGCGCCCGCGCCCTGCACCGCCGTCTCACGCACCTCGAACCGGACTCCCGGCCAGCGCCGCTGGGCGTTCTCCAGCACGTCCTTCTCGGCCGCGGAGGCCCGACCGCAGATGAGCCCGATCAAGTGCGGCAGGAACGGCAGCGGCTGCTTCAGCGCCGCGTCGAACAGCCCCTCCGCTGCCAGCCTGCGCTTGAGCTCCTCCAGCCGGGCCAGCAACTCGCCGATGCCGACCGGCCGCAACTCCTGCGCGAGCAGCGAGAACTGGCCGCGCTGCCGGTAGAAGTTCGGCTTCGCCCACACCACGACCCGCGCGCCCTCGGACGGCGCCGGCACCACCTTCTCGAACACGCTGCGGTAACACGTCACGCTCACCGACACGTCGTGCGACGGATCGCGCAATGTGAGAAACACCATCCCGGCACCCGGCCGCCTGCTGATCTGCGTGATCTGACCTTCGACCCAAATCGCGCCCAGCCGGTCGATCCAGTCGCCGACCATCGTGGCGAGGGTCGAGACCGGCACCGGGTTCTCGAAAGAGGTCTGCAGGGCCATGTCACAACCGTATCGGCCGGCGCCGACGCCGAAGCTCACATCGGGTGCTCGCGCCGATCAGACCCGCAGGCGAGGGAAAAAGTGTGCGGGAGATGTAAAGATCGGCTCTCCTGCTCTGGGGCGCCCACCGCGTCCGCGAATACCATGGAGACATGGTCACCGCCTCCGGTTCCGCCCCGGCCACCTCAGGGTCCGTTTCCGCAGCGCCCGACGCAGCCTCGAGCGCAGCCTCCGCCGACGCCCCGCAGCGCAAGCGGGTCCTGCTCGCCGCGCCGCGCGGCTACTGCGCGGGCGTGGACCGCGCGGTCCAGACCGTCGAACGCGCGCTTGAGCAGTACGGCGCGCCGGTCTACGTGCGCAAGCAGATCGTGCACAACAAGCACGTCGTGCAGACGCTCGAGGAGCGCGGGGCCGTCTTCGTCGAGGAGAACGAGGAGGTGCCCGAGGGCGCGATCGTGATCTTCTCGGCGCACGGCGTCGCCCCCGAGGTGCACGACCAGGCGTCGCGGCGCAGCCTGCGGACCATCGACGCGACCTGCCCGCTGGTGACCAAGGTGCACAAGGAGGCGGTGCGCTTCGCCGACGAGGGCTACGACATCCTGCTCATCGGCCACGAAGGCCACGAGGAGGTCATCGGCACCACCGGCGAGGCCCCCGAGCACATCAAGCTGGTGGACGGCCCCGAGGGCGTCGCCGACGTCGAGGTGCGCGACCCCTCCCGGGTGGCCTGGCTCTCGCAGACCACGCTGTCCGTGGACGAGACCGAGCAGACCGTCGCCAAGCTGCGCGAGCGCTTCCCGCTGCTGATCGACCCGCCGTCCGACGACATCTGCTACGCGACGCAGAACCGGCAGGTCGCGGTCAAGCGCATCGCCCCGCAGTCCGACCTGCTGATCGTGGTCGGCTCGGCCAACTCCTCCAACTCGGTGCGGCTGGTCGAGGTGGCCCTCGAGGCCGGAGCCGACTCCGCGTACCTGGTGGACCGCGCCGAGGAGATCGACCCGGCCTGGTTCGAGGGCGTCACGACCGTCGGCCTTACCTCGGGCGCCTCGGTGCCTGAGGAGCTGGTTCAGGGCGTCCTCGCGCTGCTCGCCGAGCGCGGGTACAGCGACGTCGAAGAGGTCCGCTCGGCCCAGGAGAAGCTGCTGTTCGCGCTTCCGCATGAATTGCGGCGCAACCTGCCGAGCAGCTGACGCGCCGCCAGCAGCTCAGCGCCGGAAGGGCAGCCTGCGGGCGAGGATGACGCACAGCGCCACTGCGGTACCGAAGAACACCGCGCGCGCCTTGAACGCCAGCAGCTCCAGCATCGTCGCGACGGTTCCCATCAACCCGGAGCCCATGTCGTGCGGTGAGAAGGCGGCGACGAGCAGCAATCCGACTGCGAAGGCGAGCGGCGGGCCGACCACGGCCGAGTACCAGTCGGATCGTCGTACCTTCACGGCCGCATAGGCGCTGCCGACCAGGAACAGTCCGATAAGGCACCAGGCGGCCGTACCGACGAGAAGCAGATCCAGCGTCGCGCCGATAGCGCACGCGCCGACCAGGACCATCGACACGCCGAACGCGGTGAGCGGCGCACTGCCGG
The DNA here is from genome assembly GCF_035650855.1 of Actinocrinis sp. Lineage (GTDB taxonomy): Bacteria > Actinomycetota > Actinomycetes > Streptomycetales > Catenulisporaceae > Actinocrinis. Next base: position 9,832 of record NZ_DASRGV010000240.1, read on the forward strand.
CCAGCGGTCGCGCGAGTGTGGGAAGCGGCTGCTGGCGAGAGCCCGCGCCGCGACCGGGCTGTGATCGCGAGCCCGCGCCCGAACTCGAGCCGGTGCGTTGGCCGACTCCGCTCGGCCAGGAGGGCATCGAACTCGGTGGCCGCCGCACCAGGCTCCGCGAGCCGTCTCCCGGCCGCTCGGCGCGCGTATCAGCGGCGTGCCGGGCAGTCGGTTGGGGGTGCCACAGGCTTCCCTCGGAGGATCCATGTTCGGCCGCCGGGTGCTGGCTCATACCTGCCACGGTAGGAACCCGCGCGGGCCGCCTGCCGCTGCCACGCCCGCTGATCACTCATCTGGATGATGCGTCACCCCGAACGCATCAGAGCCCGTCTACCTGCGTGAATGAGACCTCTCATGCACTCCTGGGCGCGTTACGGCGTTACGGCGTTGCGGCGTTGCGGCGTTACGGGGTTGCGGCGTTGCGTCGTCACGGCGTCATGCGATCAGACGAAGTACGCGGCGTCAGGCCGCCGGGCGCGCTCGGCAGCGGCAGCAGCGAGTCCAGCGAGCTGGGAGAGCGGGGAGCGGTGTCCAGGTGCCGCGGCGTCTCGGGTGCGGCCTCCCCGACGCCGAGGTCGTGCAGCCGCCGCGCGGCCACCAGCACCCGCGAGTCAAGCGACCCGACCGCCCGGTTGTATGCCGCGACCGCGCTGCCCAGCGACCCGCCGAGCCGGTCGATATGCCCGGCCAGGACGCCGATCCGGTCGTACAAGTCCCGGCCGAGGTCGATGATCGTACGAGCCTCCGCGGCGAGCGTGTCCTGCGACCACGCGTACGCGACGGTACGCAGCAACGTGATGAGTGTGGTCGGCGAAGCGAGCATTACGCGCCGCTCCGCCGCGTACTCCAGCAGGTTCGAATCGGCTTCGAGTGCGTAGGACAGGAACGCCTCACCGGGCACGAACAGCACCACGAACTCCGGCGTGGAGGCACCGGCCGCGTTAAGCCGCTTCCAGTACCCCCTCGACCCCAGCTGCTCCACGTGGGCCCTTAGCTGCCGCGCGTGTGCCCTTAGCCGATCCGCGCGCATCTCCTCGTCCCGCGCCTCCGCGGCCTCCAGGAACGCCCCGAGCGGCACCTTGGCGTCCACGACCACGTTCTTGCCGCCGGCCAGGTGCACGACCAGGTCCGGCCGGGCCGCGCCCTCGTCGCCGTCGAGCGTCGCCCCGACCACCAGCTGCTCGGTGAAGTCGCACCGGTCCACCAGCCCGGCGAGTTCCACGGCGCGGCGCAGGTGCAGCTCGCCCCAGCGGCCCCGCACCTGCGGCGCGCGCAGCGCGGTGACCAGCGCAGCGGTCTGCCCGCGCAGCTCCTCGCCGGTGGTGCGCACGTCCTCGATCTGCCGGGCCAGCGCGGCCTGCGCCGAGCTGCGCTCCCGCTCGATCTCGCGCAGCCGGTCGTCCAGGTGCCGCAGCGACTCCTGAATCGGCCGTCCGACCTGCGCGAACTGCTGATCGGCCAGCCCGAGCAGCCGGTCGGTGGACCGGTCGAGCGCCTCGGCGGAGGGGCCGCGCCCGCGCCCGCGCTCCCAGAGCACGCCCAGCACGAGGCCGAGGGCGATCCCGATCAACAGCAGTACCAGCTCTCCAGCGTTCACGAACAACATCGTGGGAGTTAGCACCGACAGGGACAACTAGACTTGCCGTCCATGGCCCTGCAGATCGGAATCGTCGGCCTGCCGAACGTAGGCAAGTCGACCCTCTTCAACGCGCTGACCAAGAACGACGTGCTCGCCGCGAACTATCCGTTCGCCACGATCGAGCCGAACGTCGGGGTGGTGGGCGTGCCCGATCCGCGGCTCGCCGTGCTGGGCGCGCTGTTCAAGTCCGAGCGGATCGTCCCGGCCACCGTCTCCTTCGTGGACATCGCCGGAATCGTGCGCGGCGCCTCCGAGGGCGAGGGCCTGGGCAACAAGTTCCTCGCCCACATCCGCGAGGCCGACGCGATCTGCCAGGTCATCCGGGTGTTCAGCGACGCGGACGTGCACCACGTGGACGGCAAGGTCGACCCCCGCGGCGACCTGGAGACCATCAACACCGAGCTGATCCTGGCCGACCTGCAGACCATCGAGAAGGTCCTGCCGCGCCTGCAGAAGGAGGCGCGGATGGCCAAGGAGAAGCAGGCCGTGGTCGCCGCCATCGAGCAGGCCAAGAAGGTGCTCGACGAGGGCACCACGGTCTACGCCGCCGGACTCGACCCCGAGCCGCTGCGCGAGCTGCACCTGCTCACCGCGAAGCCGTTCATCTACGTGTTCAACGTGGACGAGGAGGAGCTGACCAACGATCAGCTCAAGGCGGAGATGCGAGCTCTGGTCGCCCCGGCCGAGGCGGTGTTCCTCGACGCGAAGATCGAGTCCGAGCTGATCGAGCTGTCCGACGAGGAGGCGCTCGAACTGCTGCAGAGCATGGGGCAGGAGGAGTCCGGGATCACCCAGCTGGCCCGGGTCGGCTTCGACACCCTCGGCCTCCAGACGTATCTGACGGCGGGTCCGAAGGAGGCGCGCGCCTGGACGATCCGCAAAGGCGCCACCGCGCCCGAGGCGGCCGGCGTCATCCACACCGACTTCCAGCGCGGCTTCATCAAGGCCGAGGTCATCTCGTTCCAGGACCTGGTGGACGCGGGCTCGGTGGCCGAGGCCCGCGCTCGCGGCAAGGCACGCATCGAGGGCAAGGACTATGTGATGGCGGACGGCGACGTGGTCGAGTTCCGCTTCAATGTCTGAAGCAGCCCGAGCCGCATCGCTGACGCAGTGTCAGCTCACGAGCGTGCCGACTATGGCTTGCTCGCCACGTACAAGGTGATGAAGAGGATCCAGCCGAGCAGCAGCACGCTCGCCACGATCGTCGCCGCGAGAGCCTGACCGTGCCCTACACCGGTCTTGCGCGCCTTAGACAGGCCGACCCCGCCTAAGGGCAGTGCGACGGCGAGTAGGCACGGCGCGGCGAATCCCACCAGCGAGAGCACGAGCGCGGCGGTAGCGATGCCGTTGCTCGGCGGTGGCGTCTGATACGGCGCGTAGCCGTAGTGCACCGGTGGCGGCTGATAGGGCTGCCCAGGGCCGGATCGAGAACCGTATTGCTGCGGTGGGTACGACGGCAGCTGCGAGGACGACGGGTGATGCGGTACCGATCCCGGCGCGGACTGTGGGGGAGCGCCGCTGAAGGGCGCGCCGGAGTAGGAGCCGTTCCCGTTCTGGCCCGAATGCGGGCTCTGGTAGGGGCTGTTCGGACGCGGCGGCTGGGGCTGCTGCTGTGGCAGTGGTTGACGCTGCGGCGGTTGCGGCTGCTGCGGCTGAGGAATACGCGGAGGCCCGTTCGGGTGCGGCGGCCGCGTGCCGGGATGCGGCGGGGCGCTGGAGTACGACGGTGCGCTGGGCCGCGGCGGGGCGCTGGAGTACGACGGTCCGCTCGGCGGTGGCGGGACCAACGGCGCGAACGACGACGAAGGTTGCGGCGCCGAGGCTTGTGCTTGAGGCGGGTTGAGCCCTGCCGCCGAGTCCTTGTTCAGCGCGTCCGTCGCCTGCGCCAGGATGTCCGCGACGACCGCGGTCGGCAGCCACCCGGGAACCGGCCGCTCTCCTGGATGCGCTTCCAG